>CASBRD010000356.1 GCA_949128025.1 Oscillatoriales cyanobacterium PMM_0008
AATAAAAATGTTCTTGTATGAACAAAAGCATAATACCAAATCCGCTTGCATAACCCCTTTTTGACCCGACGACTAAAGTCGCGGCTTGCGCGTACAAAGCCCGCCTGCGCGGGCTTCAAGAAAAAGGGGGTAGTTAACCCGGATTTGGTATAACAACTCCGAAAGACCCGTTTAATCTCGTCACTCAATATTGCTTTTATGAAGTTTATATAAAGATTAGACAAAGATATTGTAAAAACCAGAATAAATGAAAAATTATGGATAAACTAATCCGTATATCTACTTGAATCTGGAACAGAGGAATCCAAAAACTCAGGGATTACACTTAAGACTTAAGTCCAGTCACAGAATCTTGTGAGAAGGCAGATTTGGGGAATTCTATCCCAAATCATTTCAGCAATTCTATAAAATCGAGCTTTTTTAGGGTGGACGGTCTATATCGCGACGAAAACACTGATAGATTATTCAAGGTACTGACGATGACTGCAATACTCTTAGCCTATTCTGCAACAGCTTACTTTTTTTCCGGTTCTGTTTGTTATTTAGCTTTCCTGAACGATTTAAATCAAGATTCTGAGCCTTCGGCATTAAAACGCAATGCAAGTAAGTTAACTAAGGTTTGGATTGCTTTGTTGTGGCCCATGTGGATAATTAGCGAAGTTAAGGCAGAGGATAGCAAAGCCGAAATTAGAACAATTACGCCAAAAGCGGCAGAATACTCAACCTGTAGACGTGAATTAATTCCTACAGCTGCTAGCGAGATGAATCAACCAGCAGTAATGAGAGGCGATATCGCATAACTAGGTGAAGGGTATGAAATGTTTATAAGGGGTATGCTTCGTGCCTACCCTTACGTGCTTTTATACAGAGTTTGGGTAAGTAGAGGAGCGATCGTTTAGCTGACAGCAAACTCGGTAAACTTAAAACCTATCCTTCAAGTATGTTTTGGATATTTTTTACCGCAGATGAAAGCAGATAAACGCAGATAAACGCAGATGAATACAAGAGTTTGACCAAGGGCTAAGTGAAACTCATTAACTGCCGATCATTATAATTTTTGTGCATTCAGCTATAACCGCTGTGTAGGAAAAATAAACAAAACAGGGGCTGAACTCCAACCCCTGTCTGCTCTTTAAACTTCAATTGTCGCTAAACGAGTTTCAAGTTTGGATACTCGACAATCATGTCTGACGAGGTGAGAGTATCGCCTTCTGCTTGGGGCGTCCAGAGAACTTCGATCGCCAGCAATTGCTCGCTAGGAATAGCACCGAACTGCCGCAGCGCTTGACGCAGATCCTCAGAACTATTGATAGTCGGCAATTGCAGCTTGCTCAGACTTGCCGCCAGAAGAGTAACGACGATGTATTGACTTGGTTCTTCAGTTTCTCCACCTGGCAAAGCTTTCTGAGGATCGGCTTCCCTCAAAACATTATTGACATTTGACAGAGTTTCTGATGTAAATTTGCTGCGTTCTCCCAGGGACAAGCGGTTAAACTGAGCTTCAGCCGATTCTAACCGAGCCTGTTGAGTTTCGGCACCAGCATAGACCCAGAATTCGGGGTGGCGCAACAAAGCCAGAGTTGTTTCTTGCAATACTTCGGCGCGACCTTGGGGAGAACCCGTATCGGCGGCTTCAGCAATTTGGTTGAGTTCCTTTTGCAGGTCGCGAGCATTAGCCAGCAGACCAACTTGCAAACGCGCTACGGAAACGGCAGAATTGCTGCTGTTTCCCAGTTCGGTACTTTCACTGCTACCGATGCGACGGAAGCTTTGCACCAGGAAGTTGGCAATCCCAATAAAAATCAGGATACTGAATAGACCGCCAAACCCGCCGCCAATACCAAAAAATGGAATCAGAAAGGGAAACCCAAATCCACCGCCGCCATAGGGATAATATCCTCCCGATGGTGGTGCGTAGGTACGGGGAGACGAGTAACCGCGACTGGGTACACGAAAGGAACCGCCGCCAATCCGGCCTCCTGTACGAGCTGCCAAAGCTCCATCGGCGTGACCCAGTGCCAAGGTTAGCATGAGGCAAGCTACTAGCACGGGTTTCAGAAGCGGTTTAATAGTTGAGAGTAGTTTCTTGTACATATAACGAAGCTTATTCCAACTCATCTCAAAGAAATACTGTAGCGTCTGGGCGTCGTACAAATTTTTGTTAACGCATCTTTAATTAGGGGTCGATAGAGGCATTTCTACCTCTACCTCCCATTCCGAACCGTGCGTGAGACTTTCACCTCACACGGCTCTTCTCTTTGCAAGTCGTTTTCATCGATACCTTCTGAGTTGACTTGCGCGTAGTCGCTCAACGTCTTCTCATCGTGGCAATGTTTGTGTAAAAGTCGCAAGTTTTCGTACTTGTTGCTACCGCCATTTTTCTTGGCTGTGTTATGGTCTACCTCAATTAGGTCGGTAGGGGTGAATGTTAATCCACAGTGGTTGCATTTGCCCTTTTGTCTCTTGAGAAGGATTTGTACTTTCTTGGATGTATCTGTGTAGCTACTAAGACGTTGACCCCAGTACGTCCAATCACCATCGAACGGGCTCCTCACATCTTGCACCTTTATGTGCCTCTTGATTGGCGTGTCCGAGTGTTTGACGAGCTTGAGTCCTCTCTCTGTTTGGAATGACCATCCCTCTCTGAAGTACTTGTCCTTGTTGATTCCCCCTTTGCCTCTTTTTCTTGTCCAGCTTCTAAGACAGTTCCACACATGATGGTCACAATTATTGAATGTTTCCTTGGCGCTGATTGCTGAGTAATAATTGCACCATCCTCTAATGATGGGGTTGAGTGCTTTTATTAACGCCGCTTGGGGTGCGTTTTGGAATTGCTTGATTGTGTCTGAGATTTGTTTTTTGTGTCTGCTGACTTTTTCTTTGGACGGCTTGAGGTATGGGGCAACTCCTATTTTTCTTGTTCCATTGCTTACTTCGTTACGCTTTCCGGCTTCGTAGTGTCTTATGTTGATACCTAAGAAGTCTATTCCTTCTTTGATGTTTCTGATAGCTGTTTTGGATTTCTTGAACTCTAGCCCAACTTCCTCCATTACCCATTGACTTATGAAGTCTTTGAGTTGTTCTATCATTTTCTTGTCCGGGTGTAACACTACTAGGTCATCTGCGTATCTGATGGTTTTGGGTCTAATCTGGTGGTTTGGGTCTTTTCGTGGTCTATTCGTTGACTTCCAGTATTCTATTACTGCTATTTCCAGACCGTGTAGGGCTATGTTGGCCAGTAAAGGGCTTATTACCCCTCCTTGGGGAGTGCCTTTGGTTGTCTCGCTCCTTTCCCTACCCTCCATTACCCCGGCTTTTAGCCATGCCTTTATTTGCCTTTGTAGGCTTGTAAACTGTTGACATCGTGTTAACAGTTTTGCATGGTCAATGTTGTCAAAACACTTTGCGAAATCTGCATCTAATACACCGGGTTTATTTTGGGTGTTTGGATAGTCGTTATGTGACACGCTATCCCTCTATCCTTGCCTTTTGGCCTGGGCTGAATAACCTACGTTGCCCATAAATTAGTTACGATGTTTCGGGCGTGATTTCACCTTGCGGTTACCCATTTCGGTCTTGCTCACCAGCCATAAGGGTTAGGTTCCCTCAGTTTCTGGCTTTTCTCTCAGCTATGGTTGCCCTTGACGGGGTAAGAGAGCGCTTTCACAGCAAACACCTGCTGGGAGGGACTTGCACCCTCAAGGAAGTACAATTACATCAAGGGTTCAAGTTCCCTTAGATGGGGCTTGGGCTTTTATGCCCTGTTTGGACTCAGTTGTTGAATCCTCTCACCCTCGAATCGCACCACATTTCTAATTTAACGCTTGCCATCTTGGCTGGGCAGCTATCTCAGGGCGGATGACTGGGTAGATATCCGTACCGGGATTTCAGATTTTGGATTAAACACAAATCCAAAATCCAAAATCTAAAATCCAAAATCGAACTAGCCGCCGCCTACAATGGTGACAACTTCTATATTGTCGCCTTCCTGCACCTGAGTTTCATTCCAAAACTGTCGGTGCAGGATTTCGCCGTTGTACTCGATCGCAATTAGGCGGGGATTGTAACCCAGATGTTCTAACAAATGGGGTAACTTTGTTTGGGAGGTGCAGGTACGGGATTCCCCATTTACTTGCAGAGTTATTTGACTAGACATGAGACCCAGACAGTTGTGCTTTTAAAGCTCGCAGGGTTTGCAGGCGAGTTAGCTGAGAGAGGAAATACTGAGTGACTAAAGTTGGCTGTTCTGCCTCCATGATGGCTCTAACCACGGCGATCCGCTCTGCTCCTGCTGATAGGACATCGTTTAAATTGCTTGGTTCGATGCCGCCGATCGCAAACCAGGGTATAGAGGCATTCTGAGCCGCATAGCGGACGTATTCCAGACCGGCGGCTGCTTTTCCTACTTTTGTGGGAGTTTCGTATACTGGTCCCACACCGATATAGTTAGCACCTTCTGCGATCGCACGCTGCATTTCATCGGGATTGGTGGTAGACCGACCGATCAGGCGATGGGGGCCAAGTAACTGTCGGGCAAGCGCTAGAGGCATATCCTGCTGTCCCAGATGTACCCCATCCGCATCAATTGCCAAAGCCAAATCCACGCGATCGTTCACAATAAATAGAGCATTGTAGCGGTGGCAAAGCTGACACAGTTTCTGCGCTGCTTCTAAACGGACATCATCATCTGCCCTTTTATCCCTGTACTGTACCAAAGTTAACCCCCCTTGCAGAGCGGCTTCCACAATGGCAAACAAATGTTCGGAAGCAGAAGTGACCAGATACAGGTAACTGCGAAGCAGCTTCTGGTGACGCTGGTGGCCCAGCAAATTGCTCTCCAGGGTATACACCCGATAGCGCATTTGCTTAAATGCCACTCCCATATCTGGTTGATAAAGCTTGCCATACTCTTCCAAAACCCGCATGGCTTCTTGCACTCGGCAAAGGTTAGCCTGCAACAACTGCTCAATACCAGCACGTTGTTCTTCCTGCGGATGAGTTAACTCTGTGCCGACATCGCCGAGGGTATCTCGAAAAGCTCGTAGTTCCAGAGTATGCCATTTGGCTATTTCTTGCCGTAGTTGCTTGCATTCCCCAGCCAATTCAGTGCTGTCCAGACCAAAACGACACCACTCTTCCACGATCCGCAAGCCTTCGCGCGATCGGTCCAAGTTGGCATCTAAGATTCGGCAAACAGCAGGCTGTGCTTGTGCGGGCAAGTTTGGGAATGGCCTCTTAAGCTCATGTCGATCGCCCATCGGAACAACTCCAATCTTATTTGCGCGTTACTACCACGGGCTTTTTGTTAGTGGGGAAAACCCACCTTCTAAACTAGGATACATTCGGTAGAGCGGTAGTCCGAATGCGGTTTTAGGTGAGAATCCCACAGTTACAAGTCAGTGGGATTCTGAGGTCTAGCTTTAAAAGCCAATGCTGCTGGTGGAACGATTTTACTGGAAAATCTGAATATTATTCAGATTTTTCCGATCTAAATCGGCTTTCCCCAGTTGACCGTCACATCCACCTTCTGATTTTTCCCGTTGGCTACCACAATAAGCATCTGGAAAAGGGTGTAGGGTGTAGAGAAAGAAATTAGCACAGCCCACATCCAAAAATACAAGCATCCTTTAACCTATAAAGACAAAGAGAGGCTAACTGTGGATTTAAGATACCCATACTTCGATCGCAAAATTTTATCAGCAACCCAGATGGATACCAGCATCCCGCCTAAAATGAGGGCAAAATTGGCAAACCAAGGCCAGCAAAGACAATTTTGGACTCTAGCATTAGCCAGAGATGCAGTCGCGATCGCTACCTTAGTACTAGCAACGACAGTAACCCAAGCTTTAGCTAACACCCCTGTGCTGGCGGAAACTTTACAAGATCGACTAGCCCAGAGTAGAGATGAAACGCCAGCCAGATCGGAAACAACCCAGTTATTGGTTAATCCCACTACTGGTAACGATACTACTGGCAACGGCAGCGATCGCACTCCCTTCAAAACCATTACCCAAGCACTGCGGGTAGCAGGGCCTAATACCGCGATCGTGCTTGCACCCGGCACATATAGCGAAGAAACTGGCGAAACCTTTCCCATTGAGCTAAAACCAGGTGTAACAATTCAAGGCGACCCCGCCAGCAAAGGCCGAAATATCATCATCAAAGGCGGCGGTCTTTTTATCAGTCCCACCTTTGCCCGCCAAAACATCGCCATTCTGGGGGCAGACAAAGCCGGAATTGTGGGAGTGACAGTAACCAATACCAACCGAAGAGGCTATGGTTTGTGGATAGAATCCAGTAATCCAGTAGTGTCTGACAATACTTTTATCGGTAACAGCCACGACGGTATCTCAGTTACCGGCAACAGTGCTACTCTGATTCGCAACAATTATTTTGCTGAGAATGGGGCGAATGGAATTACTATCTACAACACCTCGCGACCAGAGGTGCGGGAAAATGTATTTGAAAAAACTGGATTTGGGATTAACGTCGGTCAAAATGCGGCACCGTTGCTAATTGGCAATCGCATTACCCAAAACCTAGATGGCATAGTAGTTCAAAACAAAGCGCAACCTGTTTTGCGGGGCAATACAATTGAGGGCAACAGCCGAGATGGAGTAGTTGCGATCGGCGAAGCACGGCCCGATCTGGGAACGGCCCAGCAACCGGGAGCCAATATTTTTCGCAACAATCGCCGTCTTGATATCAACGGTAAAACTTCCAGCCAAATTATCCCAGCCTTCGGCAATCAACTAGCTAGAGGTCGTACTACCGGACGCCTGGATCTGGCCGGAACAGCCCCGCCAACTCCCGTCGAAGTCACTGCTTTACAGTCACCGCCGACAGTTGTCACGCCAATTCTAAGTTCCAGGGAAACGCGATCGACAAATAGCTTCCCATCAAATACCGCAGTAGAAATTCCAGTACCCCCGCCAGCAACATCGTTATCCCAAGAACAACCTGTGCAGGTAAATCAAACTCAACCAAGAGTGCAGCGTCGCAACTCTAGGACACTTCCCATACTGCCGTCTACCACTCCAACAGGCGCATTAGAAAATACCTCGTCAACCCCTGAATCCCAGGGTGTATCCCAGCCACTCCCCTCTTTTCCCTCTACAAGGGTAGATAATGGAGGATCGAATTTCGATCCAGTACCGGCTGTAAGGCAAGGTAGGGGTACGCTGCCCAACCCAGGGGTGCAGGCGGGTCTACTACCTGTTCCTGGCTCTGAAATTCCGATGGCAAACACCGATAATAACCTGCCGATGGTAGCGATATCTCAGGATAATCCCCGCCAGCAACAACGCCGTTACTCTGCCCCTCCTACCCCGCGTTCGGTGCCCAATCGTGCTGTAGCGCTTGGTTTGCGTTACCGAGTGGTGGTGGAGGCAGAAAATCCTCGTCAGCAGAGACTGGTGCGATCGATCGTTCCCGGAGCTTTTCAGTCTCGTTTTAACGGTCGTCGGGTCATGCAGGTGGGCGCTTATAGCGATCGTCAACAAGCTGAGGAAATGCTGCAAAAAATCAACAGCAATGGTTTAACAGGCACGATCGAAGAGTTACAGTTTTGAGTTGTAAATTAATAAAAATTAAACTCAAAACTCATTGTTTTTGTAGGGTGCGTTAACGCAGTGTAACGCACCAAAAACCTGTTACACATTTAAGTTACGTAGTACGAACTGCCCAAACTTGACCCTAGCTATACCTCAGATCCAAATCAATGCTGGCTAAAGCGTTCCTCCCGAAACAGACGCAGCGCGTAAGCACCCGCCGGAGTTTCTCGGAACTGGGCGATCGCTTGCGCCATTTCGCCTGGTAACTCGTTTGACTCTGGCAATCTCGCGCTATACTCGGTAGGCAATAGGACAGGAGCAGCTAAACACGCAAATGTCAAGTCGCAAGCTGAGAAATTATCCCCAACTAAGTATCGACGCCCATCCGCAAGCAGCTGATTCACAGTCTCGAAGATGTTCCGAATTTCCTGGTGCGATCGCGCTGCGGACTCTGCTTTAACGTTCATCGCTTGTCGCATCGCTTCGCGAACGCACGGAAAGACGATCGCAAACAACTCCTGCTCAACCGACTCTACACCGTCGCAGAACAACCTCACCATTACATCGCGGTTATCTAGCATATAAAAGTAGAACCAAACCCTGGTGCTGGGGCCAAGTCGCCGATCGAACAAATCTTCGAGTTTCTCCACCTCGCGGCGCAATTCGGGATCGGCTGGGTAAAGCTTTGTACTGACAGGAGACATCCCATCCAGATATTGCAAAATCTCAGTCGAATCGGTAAACGTACCCGCCTCCGTTACGAGAACGGGAACCGATCGTCCGCCATTTGGAGTGGTAGCCAGCCAGTGCAAAAGCGGTGCGTGGCGTTCTTCGATATAGGGAACATTTAGCCGTTCCAGCGCCCATCTTGCTTTTTCGCAGTAATGGCTAATTGAGATAGTGATGAGGCGAGGCAATTTTTGCTTCGATCGATCCTGCATAGTTCGCTAAATCTTTCCTGTGAAAACTTTCTCGGCTGGCCCTGTCATGTAAACTCGCCCGTCAACCTCCGACCATTCAATGGAGAGAGGGCCACCAGGTAATTCAACAGTCGCTTTGCGATCGCACTTTCCCGTCAGCACCCCAGCAACCAACGCAGCACAAGCACCCGTCCCGCAAGCCAAAGTTACTCCAGCACCGCGTTCCCATACCCGCATCTTCAAATAATCTTGTCCAACAACTTGAATAAATTCCGTATTTGTGCGTTGAGGGAAAACCGAATGATGCTCAAATTTCGGCCCAATAGTTTCTAAGGGAATAACTTCCACATCGTCTACAAACGTTATACAGTGAGGATTGCCCATACTGACGCAGGTGACATCCCAAGATTTACCATCCACTTCCAAAAACTGATTAACCACTTTCTCATCACCCGGACAAAGCGTAGTCGGAATTTCAGCAGCTAACAGTCGAGGAAGTCCCATATCCACCACGACTTGACCATCCGGACGCAATTTCGGTGTAATTACCCCAGCGAGAGTGTGAATGCGATATTCGCCCGACTGACTTGAGATTCCCTCTAATTCAGCGATAAACTGGGCTAGGCAGCGAATACCGTTGCCGCACATTTCCGGTTCAGAGCCATCCGAGTTAAAAATTCGCATAGTGTAATCAGTACCATCTTTTGGGGGTAGGGCAAAAATTACACCATCAGCACCGATACCAAAATGGCGATCGCACAACTTTATAGCCTCCTCCGGCGTCAGCACTGGATTCGATGAAGTGCGATTATCAATCAGAATGAAATCATTTCCCAGCCCGTGATACTTAGTAAACTCGATTGCCATTAAATTATCCTCAAAAGCGATGACAGCGATACATACTGTTTACGAGCATATCTCGCCTACTGAGCAACAATCTGGTAAAACCCGCCCCTACTGGAAATTATGTAAAAAGGAGCATACTTATGACTAGCGGATTCGATACTGGGCTGCCCAGCTCTCGTCAAATTCAGGCAATGATTAAAGAGCAAAAACAGGTGGAAGTAAAACTTATCAGTGGCGAAACACTAAACGGACTGATTCGCTGGCAAGATCAATTCTGCATTGGCGTGGTCGATGAAAACAATGAATCGTCCATCGTCTGGCGACACGCGATCGCATACGTAAAGCCAAAATAGAAGGGGCTAGGGGCTACGCAGAAGCCCAAAGTCACTCATTCAAAAGTCAAAAATCCTTTGAGTGTAAGGCATTTAACTACTTCTGAACTGGTGGATTATTTCTGCCGCGCTGCACTAGGAAAGAGGGGAAGGATTTCAGATTGTAGATTTGGGATCGCCAAATTGAAATAAAATCTAAAATCTAAAATGCCCCATGCCCCATGCCCAATTCCCCAATCTAAAATCTAAAATCTAAACTTGTTATGAGTACCTGGCGTCAATCGAGATATTTGTGGAAAAAGCTAGCAAGTTTATGGTCTGGGGGGCGATCGACTAATTCTCCTCTCTTAAAAGCGCCACGACGTCGGAATGGATGGGTTGCGAAGGGCCTAACCGTAGCATTCGTTCTCGGTCTTGCTATCCTGGGAGCTACAGTACGCGCCCAAGAGGTGCAGGTGACACCAGCCAATCCCAAACTAGGCGATACCCTAACTGTAGTCATACAGCAGAATCCGGCACTTAGCAGTACTCCTACCGTGACAGTCGGCGGGAGGACCTACCAGACCTTTTTAATTCGATCGAATAACTTTCGCGCTTTGATCCCGACGACACCCCTCGAAGCACCTGGAATTCGCCAAATCCAAGTTAAGGCAGGGGATGAGGTACAAAACCTGACAGTACAGGTAGCCGGACGCGCATTCCCCACCCAACGCATCCGCCTATCTGGAGGGGGGACAGAACCGACACAAAATGAACTCAACCGGGTGAGCGCCTTCAAAAAGCTGATTACCCCAGAAAAATACTGGAATGGCCCCTTCATGGCACCAAATCGGGGTAGAATCAGCACCATCTACGGAGTGCGCCGCTACTACAACGGTGTCTTTGCCAAAGACTACTACCATCGCGGCGTGGATTACGCTGGTGGATATGGTTCGCCAGTAGTTGCCCCGGCTGCCGGTCGGGTAGCCTTGGTAGGAAGAGTTTCTGAAGGCTTCCGACTGCATGGAAACACGATCGGCATCGACCACGGTCAAGGCGTAACCAGCATCTTTCTGCACTTGAGCCGCATCAACGTCCAGGAAGGAGATGTCGTCCAGGCAGGTCAAGTCATCGGTGCCATAGGTTCTACGGGTGCATCCACAGGCCCGCATTTACACTGGGGATTGTATGTTAACGGAGAGTGCGTTGACCCAACGCCTTGGCGGATTCAAGGAATCGAATAAAGCTTAGGACTTCCAAAAAATAAACTTATGAGTATCGAAAAAATCGTTGAACAGGCGCTACATGATGGTTATCTGACGCCAGCTATGGAAGCAGAAGTAGCACGTATCTGCGACACTGCCGCAGAGCTTTCTATAGAAGAATATATGGCCTTGGATCGGCTCATGGGGTCGCTTTTGACTGGAGAAGTGGTTGCAGTACCGCGCAAGCAGTTCATTAACGTTATGGAAGAGTTGGTGCTGTCAGAGGCGATCTCACGGGCAGCCCAAATAGAAGCCACTAGCGATCGCGTCCTCGATGTCGGCGACATTGCCGCTTACTCCCTCAACCGACTCCCTCCGTTGTATGCTACCACCGAAGAAGGTGCCAATTATCAGCGCCTGCGTGCTAAAGAAGAACTTCAGGATTTAATTACTCAGCAAGTCAGCGAGGCGATAGCCCGTAACTTGGAAAAACCAGATTTAGACCCCACCCGACAAGCTCTAGGCAAAAGCACGGGAAGAGATGTACTCAAACAGGTGAGTTCTCTCCTAGAAGCTTATGCTCCCAGCTTTGAGCAAAAACCACAATAATTGAGCGGGAGAGTGGGGGAGTGGGGGAGTGGGAGAGTGGGAGAG
>CASBRD010000357.1 GCA_949128025.1 Oscillatoriales cyanobacterium PMM_0008
CCCTGCCCCTTTACACGCAAGATACCCGATTCGCCTAGTACAAGCAGGCATATAGATGTTGCCAGAATTAGCCTATGTCGGATTTTCACTCCCAATGAGCGACTAGCGCCTCTTACTAATAGTGAATATTTGCCTGTTTGAATCGGTGCAAGGCTTCTGCAAGGCGATCGCATTCTGCAATCAAACTTATCCGTACATACCCCTCACCGGCAATCCCAAAAGCATTTCCAGGCGTAACTACAACCCCAGTCTGCTGCAATACGGAAAGAGCAAAATCTGTCGAACCAACACCTGGAGGACAAGGCACCCACAGATACATGGTAGCCTTAGTTTTAGGGATATTCCAACCCAGCCCAGCCAATCCATCAATCAGAAAATCCCGGCGACGGCTGTAGCGTTCCTGCACCTCCTGTAAGTATACATCCGGCAGTTGCAGTGCTGTTTCGGCGGCTGATTGCAATGCGGCAAAGATACCGTAGTCTAAATTGGTTTTTAATGTTCGCAATCCTTGAATAATGTGGCGATTGCCAACTACAAAACCCACTCGCCAACCAGCCATGTTATAGGTTTTGGACATGGTGTGGAACTCTACACCAATTTCCTTTGCGCCGGGAATTTCTAACAAACTGGTAGGCTTATAGCCATCAAAAGCTAATTCTGCATAACAAAGATCGTGAACCAGCAAGATTTCGTACTTACGGGCAAAGGCAACAATTTCTTCAAAAAGTTCGCGGGGAGCAGTTGCACCAGTGGGGTTGCTGGGATAATTGAAGTAGAGAATTTTTGCTTGTTTGGCGACATCATCGGGAATGGCGCTTACGTCAATCAACCAGTCATTTTCTGGTTTCAAAATCAAGCTATGAATCTTACCACCGGCAATTAAGGGGCCGCGAAAATGGGCTGGGTAAGCTGGACTGGGGACTAAAACTAAATCCCCAGGATTAATATAAGCGATCGCCAAATGAGTTAAACCTTCTTTGGAACCCAAAAGAGGCAGAACTTCGCTATCCGGTTCCAAATCGACACCGTAGCGGCGATGATACCATTTGGTGATCGTGCGGCGAAAACTAGGGGTGCCTTCAAAAGGCGGATAGCCGTGATTCGCGGGATTTTGCAGAGCTGCGATCGCAGATTCTACCACTGGCTGGGGTGTCGGCCCGTCGGGATTCCCCATTCCCAAGTCGATCAAATCCAGCCCCTGTTCGCGGGCGCGGGCTTTCAGCTCATCCAAGCGGGCAAATACATAAGGCGGTAGTGCTTGCAGTCGATCGGCGGGACTAATCCAAGATAAAGTCATTTGTCAGGTGCTAATTGTTAATTGGGTAATTGGTAAGTAGGTAGGAATGAAAAAACGAAGGTGGATTTGTAGGGGCGGGTTTAGCCAAAGTACTCGATCTAAAACAGTTTAACTCCAGTCAAAACCCGCCCTGCCCATCTGCGTTTATCAATAACGTCCTACTTAATTGGTAATTGGCGATTGCAGAACAGGGTAATTTCTAATTTCAGATTTCTTCTTGAATTTCAATCTAAAATCTAAAATCTAAAATCTAAAATTCTCCATTACCCAGTTCCCATTACCAATGACCCAGCTGTGGTGGAAACCATTCCTGCCATTAGCTGGTCAAGCCCAACCTTAAACGGTAGTCGATGGAGATCGGAATTGGCAGCACAGGCAATTTCGGCAGCTTGGCGCAACTGGGAAAGCGTGATGTTCCCCAAACCCAGATCTTCTAAGTTTTGCGGTAGTCCAATTTCAGCATAAAATTTCAGCAGTTGCTGCCGTGCGGTAGCTGCTAACTGATTGTTCTGTAGCATTTCCTCTAAACGCAGCTGCACTAGAATGCCATAGGCTACTTTTTCACCGTGCAGGGAACTGTGACTTGCCGATATGTGGGTCAAACCATTATGAACGGCGTGGGCTGCTACTGTTCGACACTGAGATCCTCCCAGTCCGCCGATGACGCCTGCCAGCATTACGGTAGCATCTACTACTGAACGCCATTCTTCGCCCCCCGGTGCTTGAAGGGCGGCGGCTGATTTTTGGAAGAGAATATCGCGCAAAACTCTAGCTTGTTGCACGGCGGCAATGATTAAGGCTTGCTGGGAATTGCCACTGCTGACAGATGCTTCGTACCACTTAGCCAAAGCGTCTCCAATACCTGCCACTAGCGTTCTTTGGGGAGCTGTTTGAATTAGGCTGTAATCCAGCACTAACAAATCGGGACAGCGATCGAGCGGGACATCGTAGAGAAATGCTCCCTGTTCGGAATAGACATTGGAAAGGGCTGTCCAAGCAGCGCAGGTGGCAGCTGAGGTGGGTACGGTGACGACGGGCAATAGGGACTGGTGAGCCAGTAATTTGGCGGTATCTAAGGCTTTGCCGCCGCCAATCCCGATAATTAAATCGGCTTGATGCTCTTGTACTTGCGATCGCAGCTTTGCGAGGCCCGCTTCCGTACAATCTGGACTGTAGGAAGCAAAAGCAGGGATTAGTTGTTGCTGTTCTAGAACAAGTTGCAATTGGGGCTGATATGCGGCCAGGGTGCGATCGCCCCCGACAACCAAGGGACGGCGACCCAAACGAGCAATTGCTTCGCCGCTAAGCGCTTGGTTACCCCGGATCGCTTGTGCTGGGGCAACGGCAAGGGAGATTGTCGCAGTAGCAGTTGGAGTAGACACTTAAGACAAGGATTGGGGATACAGCAAAATCGTTGTTATATAAATAACATTATTACGTGCGATTCGTTTAACCCAAAATAAGCTGAAAAGCTTATGGGACGGTTAGCCTAGCCGCAAGTTGGCTAGTGATAACTGATTACATTCGTAGGTGAGTCCCTGAGACAAGTCCTACC
>CASBRD010000358.1 GCA_949128025.1 Oscillatoriales cyanobacterium PMM_0008
CCCCCTCTCTGAGGTCGGAGGGGGGGTATTTCTCCCTTCTCTCCCCCCCTCTCTGAGGTCGGAGAGGGGGTATTTCTCCCTTCTCCCCCCCCTCTCTGAGGTCGGAGAGGGGGGCAAGGGGGGTGAGGTTCCAATGGTTAGTCCCCCTAATTCCTCTTGGTGATGCTACACCGAAGAAAGAAAGCTTATAGCGCCGAGAGTCTCAATTGGATAAACTCAAAAAGTTGGTGTGTGAGTCCCTAGCGAGACAGATTTATGGTTCACTCTTCCTATGAGCCGATCGCCGTTAATCCCATTAAATTTGGTACAGATGGCTGGCGGGGCATCATTGCAGCAGACTTTACCTTCGATCGCGTGGCTTTAGTAGCACCTGTTGCTGCACAAGTCTTGGCGAAAGTCTATGGCGAGACGGCGGAAAACCGTAGGATTATCGTCGGTTACGATCGCCGCTTTTTAGCAGAAACCTTTGCCCGCAAAGCGGCGGAAGCTGTCCGTGCGGCTGGTTTTGATGTGCTGCTATCGGAATGCTACGCTCCCACTCCGGCTTTTAGTTGGGCCGCCAAACAACTTAACGCCTTGGGTGCCTTGGTGATGACAGCCAGTCACAATCCTGGTTCATATTTGGGTTTGAAAGTCAAGAGTGCTTTTGGCGGGTCGGTTCCCCCAGAAGTGACGCAGCAGATTGAAGCATTGTTGACTTCTGAGTTGCCGTCGGCGACGACGCCAGGTAGTCTAGAAATGTTCAATCCTTGGCCCAGCTACTGTGAAGGGTTAAGAGCTAAGGTGGATATTGACGGGATTAGGGATGCGATCGCCCAAAATAAGATAACTGTCTTTGCTGACGTGATGCACGGTGCTGCTGCTGGTGGACTTGGACAATTGCTGGGGTTGCCGATCCAAGAAATAAATAGCGATCGCGACCCTCTGTTTGGTGGCGGTGCGCCAGAACCCCTAGCGCGTTACCTTTCCCAGATGTTCCGCTTGATGCGGACTCATCGCCGCAACGATAAGAGTGGTTTGTCGATCGGGTTTGTATTTGATGGAGATAGCGATCGCATCGCCGCAGTCGATGGACAAGGTAACTTCCTCAGTTCCCAAATATTAATACCGATATTGCTCGAACACCTCGCAACTAGAAGAGGTTTGAGCGGCGAAGTAGTCAAAACCGTTAGCGGTTCTGACTTAATTCCCCGCGTAGCATCGCTGTATCAGCTACCAGTGTTTGAGACGGCAGTTGGCTACAAATATATTGCCGATCGGATGTTAGAAGCTCAAGTTTTGTTAGGTGGTGAAGAGTCTGGGGGAATTGGCTATGGAACTCACATACCAGAGCGGGATGCTTTATTGTCGGCGCTATACTTATTGGAAGCTGTTGTTCAATCCGGTATGGATTTGAGCGACATATATCATAGGTTGCAGTCACAAACAAACTTTTTCTCTGCATACGATCGCATAGATCTGCCTCTCGCGAGTATGGATGTGCGATCGCGCCTTCTCGAACAACTAAAAAATCGACCTTTAACGGAAATTGCCGGACAAAATGTTGTTGATTGCAACACCATTGATGGTTATAAATTTCGTTTAGCCGATCGCAGTTGGTTGATGATTCGTTTCAGCGGTACTGAACCTGTTTTGCGGCTTTACAGCGAAGCTGCTAATTTAGAAGAGGTGCATAAAAGATTAGACTGGTCTAAAAACTGGGCAAATTCAGTCTGAGATTTTGGTTTATGACTTTGTTGGTAGTAGCTACGGGAAATCCAGGTAAACTGCGGGAAATGCAGGAGTATTTGGCTGGTTTGGCATGGGAATTGACCCTCAAGCCAGACGATCTGGAGATTGAAGAGACGGGGGACACTTTTATGGCAAATGCTTGTCTGAAGGCGTCCCAGGTGGCAATGGCAACAGGAGAATGGGCTCTAGCAGATGATTCCGGTTTGTCAGTCGATGCTTTAGATGGCGCACCGGGTATCTACTCTGCTCGTTATGGCAAAACAGACACCGAGAGAATTGAAAGATTACTCTTTGAATTGGGTACCGAACTGAATCGGGAAGCTGAGTTTATCTGTGCCGTAGCTCTAGCTCGTCCCGATGGTTCAATTGCTCTGCAAACAGAAGGGATTTGCTCTGGCGAAATTATCCGCGCTCCTCGCGGCACAGGCGGCTTTGGCTACGACCCAATCTTTTACGTTCCTACAGAGCGGCTCACCTTTGCCGAGATGACACCAGAGTTAAAGCGATCGCTAAGTCATCGGGGTCAAGCTTTCAAAACTTTATTACCCCAGTTACAGATGCTACATAACTCAAGTTGCAAGTAATACCAAATCCGCTTCAATGACCCCCTTTATGTCTAAACATTGTAGAGACGTTTCATGAAAAGTCTCTACAATGTTTAGATCAAAAATTAAAGGGGGTAACAAACCAGGATTTGGTATTACTTGCAAATCCGTATGTTGTTACGATGAGAGCGCTAAAGCGCAACAACGTACCTACGACTAACTAGCAACTTGCGTTACATAGAGATTAGGGACTAAGGATTTTCTACCCCCTAGCCCCTTTTTGACTTTGCAATGAGTGACTTTTGACTTTTCTAGCCCCTAAATGGCTTCCATATTCTTTTCCCCAGTCCTAATCCGCACAACTTGATCGACCGGCGTGATAAAAATCTTGCCATCACCGATTTCCCCAGTCCGAGCTGCCGCGATAATTTTATCTACCACTAGATCGACCTGCTCGTCTTCAATAACAACCTCAATCTTGAGTTTTTGCAGAAACTCAACGGTGTATTCGGAACCGCGATACCTTTCGGTCTGGCCTTTTTGGCGTCCAAATCCTCGGACTTCAGAAACCGTCATCCCCACAATGCCAGCATTGACTAACGCGATCTTTACTTCGTCGAGTTTGAAGGGCCGAATAATCGCTTCAACCTTTTTCAATTTCTTAACTCCTCAGCTCACTTGTATTTAAGGTGCGAACTTAAACGCTTATCTACAAACTAGGTATCTCTACCTAAGTCTGGTAAACCAGGGCTTTAAAAAAGCCCCCGCTATAATCGGTACTCCGAAACACGCGGTGGGTGGTTTACGTTTTAGTATTACTGCAAATGGTCAGTTTTTTGTAGCCATCAATACTTTTTGTCCCTGATTTTGCCCCATCTCCCAGTCAACTACCAGCCTGTACCTTATTATTGCAGGCAAGGGATTTTAGAGCTAGGGGAGGAATCGAATCTAACCTAATTTGACACTAGAGGCGGTTGGGCGATTCCCTATGGCAACGGGTGGCGACATCCGAGATTTCAGATAAATTCCTCCAGCCACGAACAAAGCGATCGCAATCGCACCAATTCCCAAAGGACTGGGAAGCCAGAATACAGCTTCCAGATGGTTGATTTGACCGGGTTGAAGCATCCAAACCAATTGATGTCCGTCTTGTAAGGTTTCTGGACTAATCCCATTCTCCGCGTTGGTAACGCTAGTGGCACCCCAAGGGGTGTTTAGGCGAAACTCTAATTGCAAGAGGGAACCTGGATTAACAACGATGTTAGCGTTAGGAGAAATCACCTCAAGCGATCGCAAATCCAGATCGTAGCTCAACCGATTCTTCACCACGAGAAAGAAATTATTCTGCTTCAGACTGAATGCCGATTTAAATTCAGGAAAATCCACAGCCGTGGTAGTAGCAGAGATATCTGTTTTCCGATCGATCGGGTTGAAAAATGCGTTAAATTTCCGATCTAACTCTCCGCCATTATTGAAAGGAATCGTAACAGTCAATTCCCGATCGGAAATTCGCCTAGTTGTCCCTCGCAACTGCCCAGCGCGACGCTCAATGCTGTTTAACCATTCAAGAGCCGTGTCACTGCTAAACGCAGTTAGTTGTTCTCCCAGCTTAATAGACTGTACGATCTCACCCCTATTCGTACTATTAAAAGTCACTCCCAAATCGTACTGTACACAACCAGTAAGAAAAGCTAAAAGGCAAAAGGCAAAAGGCAAAAGAAAGAGAAAATGCTTTTTCCTTTTCGATTCTTCAGGTTTAATTTTTTCCTTTTTCATTTTATTAATTTTGCCTTGCGGTCACACCCAATTTTGGGAACAGTATATTGGGCAGATAAGCACTGCCGCCCACCCACTCCGGTCGATCGCTCAAATCCACCAAATTCTGAAACCCTTCAAAAATACTACCAGCTACCATTGTATTTTTGACACGACCGACGATTTTCTTTTGCACTTCAAAAACTCAACCAAAGCAAACCGCCGAGGGTGAGAACGGCTGCGATAAGCGCGACCCAGATAAAGAGATTATCTTTAGTATTCACCTGGCCCAGATCGACGGGTTCGGTTTGAGGGCGTGGGGGAGGAGGACTTTTTACAGATGAGGTAGGATTGCCCAAACGAGATTTAGTTTCATTGTCGCCGATCGCGCCCAAATCGGGAATTTGAGTGAGCCATTCGGGACGGCGGTTAAGCTGGGGCGCTTCTAGAATGTAGAGCAAGCGGCGACTTTGTTTGCGGGTTTCGATACTGGGATGACGATCGAGCTGCTTGCAGAGAGCGATCGCTTCCTTTGTGCGATCGGCTGCCTCATAAGCAGTCACCAGCCAAAGAAGCACCTCACCTCCCAAGCGGGAATTGCGATCGACCAAAGCACTCGCCTTTTCCAAATGCTGAACCGACTGGCGATACTGTCCGCCTTCAAAAGCAGATTTGCCAGCTTGGTACTCGGTTTTGACAATTTCTAAAGTTTCTGCACTCACTGGTGATTTAGAGTTGGTTGTCTGGATTAACTTGCCTACTTCTTCTAGGCTAACGCTAAGTACTTAGAGCAATGCCCCTACGAGGTAATATTTCCTCCCCCCTCTCCGAGATCGGAGAGGGGGGTTAGGGGGGTGAGGTTTCTCCGGTAGCTTTTTCTGTGGGTTAACCCTCTCCTACTCCGTTCGGGCCACAAGATTATGTAGGGGCGAAGCATTGCGGAATTGACGTTTCGGTTTTGAGTTACGATTAATCCCGCAATGCTTCGCCCTCCCACTATACATAGTCTTCCACAACCGTTGGGAGTAACTAAGCCCTAAACTGCGAGCCTACGATCATAGAGCCAATACCGGCGTCGGTAAAAATCTCCAACAGCAGCGCATGAGGAATCCGACCGTCGATAATGTGAGTAGCGCGGACGCCTTGGGCGAGACTGCGGACGCAACAACTCACCTTGGGAATCATCCCACCGCTAACAACACCGGATGCAATTAGCTCGCGAGCTTCTTGAATATCCAGCTTAGCAATCAAGGTAGACGGATCTTTGTAATCCCTGAAGATACCCGCCGTATCCGTGAGCAATATCAACTTTTCTGCGCCTAAAGCCGCTGCCAGTTCTCCAGCCACAGTATCGGCGTTGATATTATAAGCTTGTCCCATGTCGTCCGCCGCTACGCTGGACACCACTGGGATGTATCCACTCTTGACGAGGGAATTCAAAAGCTTAATATCCACAGCGCTTACTTCCCCCACAAAGCCGATGCCTTCTTGGCCTTCGGGACGCGCTTTGATCAAGTTGCCGTCTTTGCCGCAAAGTCCCACCGCCAAACCACCAGCTTGGTTGATCAAGGCGACAATCTCTTTGTTTACCCGCCCTACTAAAACCATTTCCACCACATCCATCGTGGCGGCGTCAGTAACCCGCAGACCATTTTTAAATTGTGGCTCGATTCCGAGTTTATCCAACCAGGAGTTAATTTCCGGGCCACCGCCGTGTACTACTATGGGTCGCAAGCCCACACATGATAAGAAAACTATGTCGCGGATAACTTTGTCTTTAAGCGTGCTGTCTTTCATAGCCGCACCGCCATACTTGACGACAACAGTTCGACCGGCCAATTGTTGGATGTAGGGAAGTGCTTCGCTGAGTACCTGTACGCGAGTGGCATCAGCCCTCTGAATAGATTCGTTTTCGTTGACCATGAGCAGTTTTTGGGATGGAATAAGGTTTAAACGCAGTTTAGATGAGGTTGCCATTCTTAATTATCTCAACGGCAACAGTTATTCAATTAAAGCTGGCAGGGGGAGTGATTTCTGGTTTGAGAACTTTGGGAATTTCTTCCATCACTCGCGCTGCTAGTTGTTCGGGTGTCTCGCCTGCGTCTGCGGTGACTCGAATGTCAGCTTGAGCATAAAGCGATCGTCTTTGTTCTAAAAGCATTTGCAGCTTTCTGTTGCGATCGGCGTCTTTTAAGAGGGGGCGCGTCGTGTCTTCTGCCAAACGGGCTATCAGTAGTTCTACGGGTACGTCCAGCCAGACTACAAGACCGTGGTGCAGGTAACTCCAGTTTTTTCGGCGCAGAACTATTCCCCCGCCGGTCGCTACAGCTAGTTTTGTGTACGCCGACAGCTCTGCTAACACCTGACTTTCGATTTGCCGAAAGGCATCCTCACCAACAGTTGTAAAAATTTCGTTAATGGATTGACCCCCCGCTACTCGCTCGATAACGGCATCGGTGTCAAAGAAACGGTAGCCTAGCTGCTGGGCCAATAAGCTCCCAACAGTCGTCTTACCAGCTCCCATCATGCCAATCAGGTAGAGATTGATTCCCTTTAAAATATTGTTCACCTGTTAAGCTCTGCGGATAGTTTGCGTCAGTACTGGTATTTATTTTACCGATAATTTGGTAAGTTTTGGGTTGTTCTTTATTAATGACTCGGTAATGTCTTTGTTGATAGGTATGCTTAATCTGCTGTTCGTTAAAATACTCCATAAATATAGGTTGAAGCTTAAAACTTGTAGCGGTTCTATAAATTAGCGATCGCCTTGCCAAAGATGACAACACTTCAATTAATTCCAGTCTAGATACAGAGGGCATCTTCTGCTTTACCATTTCTGGCACTAAAACTAGCTCTTGGTTAATCGCCAACCATTCTATTACTTGCTTCTCTACATCTGATAATCGATTTAATTGTTCTTCTAATAATTCGCGCACTTCCCCAAATACTAATACATTTTGCCGTAAGAAATCAGATATGTTACCATTAAATAACTCTTTAATGGTTGTTGAAATTATTTTTAATATTAAAGGGTTACCTGCATAACCTCTAATTAGTAATTTCCAGTCTTCTTCGGAACCAGACACGCCTTTACACTTAATAATATCCTGACATTCAATTTCTGATAACCCTTTTATACCTAAAGAACGAGATGGTAGGATAGCTCCTTCAATTGATGCTATTCCTTTGATTTTTTCGCGACTGGTAAGTACCAAGCAGCTTTGATGCAATACTTCCCCAACTCGTTTGAATAGTTCCCCGTAAGCTTCATATCCCTCTCGAAGATTGCCTGTGTAAGTATTTGGTTGGAGAACAAAATCAACGTTATCTAGTACCAGCAAGCAACGAGAACCTCTTAAGCAGTCAATCAGTTGTGAAATTCTACCAGCTAAGGTTTCTGATAAATTAGTTGCATTTAGAGCGTCATTAGATAAAAATTGAATTAGGTTACCTAAAAAATCTTGGATGGGTGGAGCATGGCGGACCGATCGCCAGATCGAACAGTCAAATTTATCGTGAATTTGTTGTGCAAGGCGTACCGATAAAGCCGTTTTTCCAATTCCCCCCATACCTAGCAGCGCCACCAAGCGACAGCGATCTGTAACGATCCATTCTTCTAGCTGAGCTAATTCTTTTTGGCGTCCGTAAAAGATATCAACATCAATTGCCTCTCCCCAATCGTAGCGCTTATTGTTTGATGAAACTAAGTAATTATTAACCTGGTCTTGATAAGATAAAGCAATTTTATATCCAGCTTTTTCCAGTAAAGTGGTAACGCGACTCCAATGATTAATTTTGATTGGTTCCCCAGTTTGGGAAATCCGCATTGATTCTATGTACTTATACAAGGCATTAGATAGATAAACCCTCACAGAACTGCTAGTCCGAGTTTGATAGATTGCATTGGCTATTTCAGCGGGACTATAACCGCAAAGTAATCCTCTAAGAATCTTTTTTTCAACGGGTGTAAGACCTTTGCCTTTAGCAGAGGCAAGATCTATATATAACTTCTCTAAGTGCCAGCTATTGGCTGCTTCTGTAAATTCTTCTTGCACTTTCGTTAATAATGTAGATGCCATGCCACTGATTTACTAACGCATATTAACGTAATGTTGATATATGTTAGCTATTTAAACATCTAAAGTATAAAAGACTAACGAAATTAATAACATCCGTGCAATGACGTATAACTCATAAATGAGTTAACATAATCTTCATAGAAACTTTATACAATCTTTATAAAGTTTCTATGAAGAAGGGCTAAAAATAAAGGTAGGCGATGAATCTTTTTGATTAAAATCGTGCTACTACCTGTGTTACCCAGTTCTGTAGACACTGCGGTTGCTCAGGGTGCGCCCAGCCTTCAGAGACTTTAGTTCAGTGAATTTACTGGTTCCTCCTTTTTATATTGCAGTTTTTGCAGGTGGTAAAGATGTATTTAATCCGCGAAGTTGTCCAACAGGCTCTAACGACTGGCTATCTGAGTGTTGCCGCAGAAGAAGATCTGCGCCAGCTTTTGCAGAAAAGGTACGATCTCGAAGATCTAGATGCCTTCATGGCCTTGCAGCAAGAAGCAATGGCTGGTAGGGTGAAGCAAGAGTCCCGCGAGTTAATAAAAAATCAGTATTTTTGCCGTGGCAATTTCTGTACTCCCATGTGGGAAGCTGATGTTGCTTGATGGCGGGAGTGTTTTTGGATAGTTTTTAGACATAGACTGCTGCTAATATCCCAGAACTTAACAGTTCGATCGCTGCTGCTAGAGACAATAATTCGACCATCTGGGCCAAAAGCGACTGACACCAGCAAATTACTATGCTGACTCGCACCCTATCTTTCGGAGCAACGAATTTTACGATCGAGGCGGGGAGCGATCGTCTTCATCATCAAATTCATCGTCATCCTTAAATCCCCAATCCTCCTCGTTCCCACTTTTATTATATTCCCAGTCATTTTCATTTCTTTTTGGCTCCCCCCGATAAGGCGGCGTGATGACTCGATACTCTGCATCGTAAACAGACTCAGTTTTTCCCACGCCCGAATTTTTAGGTTCTTTATAGCTATAGGAATATACAGAGCCAGTTTTGGAGCTAGTTGTCGGCGCTTGTTCCGTTTCATAAGTAGAACTGTTTCTGACATTATCTCGACGCTCTTGAGTGTCGTCGATCGGACCTTCTCGATCGTCCTCGTTCTCCAAATAATCATCTGCCGCTGAAGTTTGGGGGGTGGAATAAGAGCGACTTTCATTGGGTGAAGAACTTTCCGGAGATTGCCATCTATAACGGGAGCTTTCCGCTTCAAGTGTACGAATGCGGGATTCTGCTTCGCGGAGCGTCCTTTGGGTGACTTGCAATTGTTGCTCAGAGAAATAATTCGAGAGTTGGAACAACAGAGATAGCAGCAGCGAAGAGAAAAAACCAGTTGCTAAAGCTACGATAACCCATACCCCTAGAGGTAACGGCAAGGACTTCGCGCCCAAAAACGCCAGCGCGACTGGCGACAAATTGTATAAGGCAAATAGAGTTAGCCCTAAGAGAAATATAAGCAGCAATACAAGGCGAGACATAATTGGTAATTGGTAAATTTCAAATTTTAGATTTCAGATTTCAGATTTCAGATTTAATTTCAATTCTTTAATCGAAAATTACTAAAGGTGTCCTGACCAGCGATCGATAGGAATGCAGTCAATATCCAGCTGATCTAAAACACGAGCTACCACAAAATCCACCAAATCTTCAATTGTCTGGGGATTATGATACCAAGCTGGGATAGCTGGAACAATTCTGGCACCAGCTTCTGCCAAACTCGTTAAATTCCGCAAATGAATCAAGCTGAAGGGCGTCTCGCGAGGGACAATCACGAGTTTGCGTCCTTCCTTGAGCTGGACATCAGCTGCACGCTCCAAAAGGTCTGAACTGAGACCAGCGGCTAGCTTTGCTACGGTACTCATGCTGCAAGGCATCACAATCATCCCCAAAGTGCGGTAGGAACCACTAGCAATGTTAGCGCCCACATCGCCCCAAGGGTGACAGCGCAGTTTACCTTTTGTTTCCACCCCGCTTTGGAAGCGCCAGAATTGCTCCTGCTGGATGGGATTGGCAGGCATACTTATATTTTGTTCTGCTTGCCAAACCATATAAGTAGATTTAGAGGCAACAAGCTCGATCGCCATCTCCGCTTCCAACAGAAATTTTAATGCTCGCACGGCATAGATCAGGCCAGATGCCCCTGAAATGCCTAATATCAAAGGTTTGTCATTAGTCATTGGTCATTAGTCATTAGTCATTAGTCATTAGTCAGTGGTCAATAGTCAGTGGTCAATAGTCAGTGGTCAATAGTCAGTGGTCAATAGTCAGTGGTCAGTGGTCATTAGTCATTGGTGATTGGTGATTGGTCATTAGTCATTGGTGATTGGTGATTGGGGAATTGGGAATTGGGGAATTGGGAATTGAGAATTGAACACTGGTGATTCTCTCCCCCACTCTCCCACTCCCCCACTTCCCCGCTCCCTTCTTTACTTTTGTACGGGCGGGTTGAGCCACACACATCTCATTACCAACAGAATATTTGACAAAACCCGCCCCTACTGACTTTTGAATGAGTGACTTTTGACTTTTGACTTTTGGGGCCCCTCACTCATCATCAATATTGATAAAGGGGTCTTCATCTAAATCCTCGTCTGAAATTTGATGGTTGCTGCCTACCGTCACCAAGTCTATTTGCTGGCGGTAGTAATCGACGCTTTTGACTTGGACTTCTACACGATCGCCCAGTCGATACTGCTTGCGGTTTTTGCGGCCCACAAGTGCCTCTTGGCGAGAGCGATACTCATACCAGTCATCTTTGAGGGAGGATACGTGAACCAGTCCTTCTGGGTAAAAGTACTTTCCATCCGGTAGCGGCACTTGCATTTCCACAAAGAAACCGTAGGATTGGACACCAGTAATTACCCCTGGGAACACCTCACCAGTGCGCTCTTTCATCAGCTCGGCTTTTTTGAGCCCTGCCAAGTCTGCCTCAGCGTCCTCTGCCTCTTTTTGTCGCTCATTGAGGGGTACAATCACCGCCGTCAGATGAGCTTCCAGTTCTTGATGTATGCTCGGTGGCAGCACATTCCAATTGATATTGCCGTGGCAGGAACTGTGGCCCAGGTTGACTTGTTCTTTGGCGCGGGTGGTACGGCGATCGCGTCCATGCTCAAATACCGCTTGCAGTATTCGTTGCACAAGTAGATCCGAGTAGCGCTGCGCTGGTGAGATGGAGTGAGTATAGCCGATATCCAAAGCCAGACTAAAGTGAGAACCGGGTGTGGTGCTATAAAAAGCTGACTTTAAGGTTCCTTGCAGGAGAGAGTCGAGGACTTTCTGTGACTTAGAAGCGGCAAATTGCTGGATAAATCTTTGGAAATCAGAAGGTAGAACTATATCTTCCTGCTCTAGTTGCAAATCTATGCCCAGATTGCTTGCCAATTTGATCAATTCTTGTGCATCATCTGGATCGGGTGCCGATTGAACCCGGTACATTCCCGGTACTCCTAGAGCATTTATGTGGCTAGCCACCACTTGATTGACCAAGATCATCCATTCTGCCAGGAGCGATCGGTCTGGGCGAGAGCGCAAGGTCACCAGCACATTATTCGCTCCTTCATCGCTGAATTGGCTGCTGAACTGCTCGGTCGTTTCCGGCTTTTCGATCGCAAATCCACCCCGCACTTCCCGGTGTTCTTTCACCTGCTGACTTAGCACCAAAAGTTGGTCAAGCGTCGGAATTACTGGTGCCACGTCGTGCATAACTGCTCGACTGATAGCAGTTTCGTGGCGCAAAAGAATTGCTCGTGCTTGAGACTGGGTTAGTTGATAGTCTACTTGGATGACGCTCGGTTGAATCTCAAACTCCACCAGTTCACCGGAGCTGGAAAGCGTCAGCTGCACCGAGATAGCCAGCTTGTCTTCTCCCATCAACAGAGAACAACGCTGCAAAACTGCTTCCGGCAGTAGGGGTAACACTATTTCGCCCAGATGGACGCATCTACCGCGTCGCTGGGCTTCGCGATCGATGCTTGAGCCGGTTTCGACGTATGAGGCTACATCGGCGATGTGAACGCCTACTCGCCAGTTTTCGGCATCAATTTTTTCTAAGGTAAAAGCCTGTTCTACTAGCAAAGTACCTGACTCGGACTCAGAAGAGCTGTCGGGAGTAATTGCGATCGTCACCAGATGACGCCAATCGAGTCGATTTTTTAGGTCTGTCTTGCTGATGGAAGTTGGCAATTTTTCAGCCTGAGCCAACACAGCGTTGGGAAAGCGCCTTGGTAAATCGTGCTTGCAACAAACGATGTCGATGTCGGCGGCAGCTTCGGCATCGCTGCCCAGGATTTGCGCCACGCGACCCACGGGAGGCTGAGTAGCCAGTGGGTAGCGCAGGATTTCTACATGAACTAGGTGGTCGATCGCTTGACCCAGGTTTTTTCCATTGGCGAGGAGGTCGAGTTCAAATAGCAGGCGATCGTCCAAGGGAACTGCCCGGTACACTGGGTGTCCCGCCCGGTCTGCGCTTTGCTTCACTCGCGCCAGCACGCTGGGGTTGGCTCGCTCCAGAACCAGCCGCACTTCTCCTTCTGGGCTGCGTCGCCGGTTGCCTTCTTTGGTGATTTTGACCAGGACGCGATCGCCATTCCAAGCTGTACTCAGATGGCTTTCCCGGACGTAAATATCAGCCGCGCCCTCTACATTTTGAATAGCAAAACAAAACCCTTTACTCGAACAGCGGAGTTTTGCTTCGACCACACCGGGCTCAAATACCCGGCGATACTTACCCCGCTCTTTTACTAAAATGCCAATCTTTTCCAGAGCATCTAAAGCTATTTCTAATTGGCGCAGACCATTTTCCTCTTGGCAACCCAGTTTTTTCTCCAAAGCTTTGGCAGCGACCAATTTTTCATCTGGAAAATTAGAAAGCAGTGTAGCGATTGAAAATTCCATGTAGCGACTCAATCCTTAGCGTCTCAATTGCGTTCTTTTAACAGCCGAGATCTGGTAAAACCAGATCTCGGCAAAACCCCAGATTGAAGAGCAAGAGCAAGAGCGCTTTGCTGCTTCTCTTCAAGCACCCCTAGGTCGGGGGAAGGGGTAAAGTGTAAAAGGAAAAGGAATTTTCTTCATTTTCCCTTTTCCCTTTTCCCTTTTCCCTTCTTCCGCTACTGATGTATGTTTCGTCTATGTTTGGCGAAACGTTTGCCAAACATAGGCAGTGCCCGATCGAAGCGCATTACGCTCTTGTAGCCAACACATCTACTTCTAAGCTCTCAACAGTTAAGATATGTAGATTCCCCTAACAGATACAGCCATTAGTCATTAGTCATTAGTCATGAGGACTGTTAAATTTTCACAGTCATGACTGCTGACTGCGGACAACTGACTTTTGATAACTGTCTTTGTCTTTCCTTCAGCCATTCTCACGCCTTTACACGCTCGTTTTTTTAGGGTGAGAAACCGCTGAATGAACCTACTGGCTCTCCGGCAGTGGGGAGGAGGCAAGGGGGCAGAGCGTTAAGCGTTGCGGCTAGATGCGGATGCGGATGAACAATCACGCAACAGCACTCAGGAGTAGGGACAAAGCAAACGGAAGCGAAAAATTTTGGGTTCAGCCACAAATTGTCGTCCGAATGGTAAGGCCCGTACAGAAGTCAGATTTTAAAAGTCAGCGTCGCTTGGGCTTTCAAACCCAGTAACAAGTTACTAATGAAGAAGAAAAAAGTTTGTCTATCTCTTCTTCTCCTGACTTTTGTCTGCCGACAGCTGTCTCCCGATCTTATTCTAGGTTTAGAGCGGTCATCACGAAAACCGCGATGCTCGAAGATTCCTCTAGGGTATTAATGCTATGTTTGCACAATTTCAAGCTCGTTATCCCACAGGCAGTCTAATCTCTGAATTAATGACGATTTATCACGGCAAATATGTCGTGCGGGTCTTGGTTCTTTTAGAGGGCGTTACGCGGGCAACTGGTATGGCAGTTGCCGATACAATTGAGGCGGCGGAAGACCGGGCGAGAATTCGGGCGCTGGAAGTAATGGGAATTCGTTTATCTGCGGCGGCGGATTCTCAACCTGCTGGTGTTGAATTTCCTAAGCTCAAGGTCTTTGAGTCAGAACGCTTGGAATCTGGCAATATGGACGGTATTTCTACGGATACGAGTTGGCTAAGAGAGACAACTGAGCCATCTTTGTTGGAGAAGACAAGTTTCGTACCATCGCCTGGAATGAGTGCTATTTCTACTGGAGCGAGTGCGGCTGTTACGGGCAATGTAGATTGGACGCGGGATGATTATGTTCGCAATACTGAAATAGCTTCTTCTGTAAATGAGGCCCAGCCGACAATTTCTTTTAGTAGTAAGGTGACGCCAATTGGGTCTCGTCGCCACGATCAGGAAATGAGCGCTGTTGAGTCCGACTCCTTAAGCACTGACACCAGCACTAGCATTGTTGATAAGACTAATTTGGGTGGGCTCGTCGATCATTCAGAACTGATCGCTCGGATCGGAGTTTCAATTAAACGACTCGGCTGGAATAATAAACAGGGAAGCGATTATCTACAACGCACGTATGGCAAAAAAACACGCCACGATCTGGCGGACGAAGAGTTGCTAGAATTCCTTGAATACCTTGAATCTCTGCCCAACCCCACATTGTAGCGATCGGTTATCTCGTTTCCGGTTGTGTCTGAATCATTATGGCCGCAGAGGGGCAACCCCACCCCCTACCC
>CASBRD010000359.1 GCA_949128025.1 Oscillatoriales cyanobacterium PMM_0008
CGTAATGCTCACAACTTCCCGCTCGATTTGGCTGCTGGTGTTGCTGCTCCTGTGGCTATGACTGCTCCTGCTATCAATGGTTAATTTCCTAGAAATTAGCTAACAAAAAGGCGCTCTCCAATTGGAGGGCGCTTTTTTGTTTGTCATTTTTATAGCCAAAGTCAGATATCTTATACCAAATCCGCAACGATTATCCCCTTGATGTCTCTAGGCTGTAGAGACGTTTCATGAAACGTCTCTACAATGTTTAGGCCAAAAATTCTCATGCGGTAACAAACCCAGATTTGGTATTACTCAGCATTAAAGCCGAAGCACTTTGCTATATCTACTGTGGTTTAGGGGTTTTTGTGATAGGTTTAGGCGCTTGATGTTGAAAAGATTTATAGGCTTGTTTAGCCTGTACTATCCAACTGTTTTCGTAGAGAGTATTGACATTATTTTCATACTTAATACATTCTCCCCGTTCCGCCTGGGCGGTTGTTTTCCTGCGTATTTGACATGGCAAAAACTTTGAAAAATGATATTTTTTGGGACTCAGGTGCGATGAGCGGTTGCAGTTAAGAAAGTAAAACGCCTTGGTAGGGTTTAGCTTGTACTTTATGCTTGCACATCTGTCTAGAGGGTTATGAAATGGGACTTTTTCATCTTCTTACGTATTATCATTGAAAAATCTGAGTTCATATCCAATCTCTCTGGAAGTATTAATATGCCGTCCACAACAGATGTACAGAGTACAAATACTCATACCAAAATTCGCCTGCTGCTAACTTTGTGGGATTTGGGGGGAGCGCAAAAAGAAGTGCCGACGGGTCAACTTACGAAGCGAGTTGTACCGAAGGGAAGCAAAAAGGCTGATTTTCAGCCGCTTTTTGATGAGTTGCAGGCGGAGGGTGCGATCGAGATTGCCAAAAAGGGATACTCTATGCCTGAATTGGGACTTCAGATGTTAAACGACAGTCTGAAAAGCCCTGATTTCCGCTTTGGTAGCCAAGTTGGTGCAAAAACGGCAAATGCTCTGTTAAAGTGGATTCGAGAAGGGGGAACACTAGGTGATGGAGCGATCGCACCTGCTGCTTCTCTTAAGGGGGTAGAGAGTGCGATCGTATCTTACGACGAGTTTAAGCAGGTGGCGTTGGATGTCTACGACAAACTCAACCGTGATTACAACCTCGACGATCTGGTGCCAATTTACCGGATCAGGAGGGAGATTGGGGAGAAGGTTACGCGATCGGAGTTTAATGAGTGGCTGTTGGAAATGCAGGCTAATGACATTTTGCAGCTTCTTGAAGGTAGCGTCGAAGACAGCGCACCGGACAAAATCGAAGATTCCATCACAACTAAAGTCAGTGGGTTACGTTGCTATGCCAAGCGTCTAATCCCCTAATATTGTTTGCCTACTTTTTCTAAAATTCTTTCATTCCTCACATCTTTAAGCACACACACAACCATGACTAACTTTACTTCTTCAATATCAGATCTCAAAAAAGCTATTGAAAGTCAAAACCCATTTGACAGATCGTTAGTAGTCAGAAGCCATGATGTCTGGGAGCAAAGTTTTCCTGATGTTCCTTCTATCAATGCTCATGCCTCTGATGCTATTTTTCAGGCAATTGAGCAAATTCGCGCCGGACAGCGTTCAGTAACTGGCATCACTCTCAAAGCCGAAAAAGGACTAGGAAAAAGCCACCTCATCAGTCGGATTCGTCGCCGTCTTTTAGCTGAAGGAGATTGTTTCTTTGTTTATATGAGTGAGGTAGATTATGGCGATTTAAACCGAATCAACTCTAAATTTCTCAATACTTTGGTATCTAGCCTTAAACAACCTGGCAACCAAAGTGTAATGCAGTGGCAAGAATTAGCAACTACTTTAGTAAATGAAATAACAAAGAAAAACTACACGCCTCAATATTTAATCAGCCGATTCCCAGGGGTGTTAGTTCAAAATTCCAAACTGGTTGATACTTTAACTGAAAAAATAGTTCAACTCAAACCCAGCATTGAAAATCCTTATTTGATCCAGGCTATTCTGTGGACACTATTTTCAGATAAAGTGTCATTTGCAATCAACTGGCTTGCTGGGAGAGAATTAGCACAGCCACAAGCTGATGCAATGGGATTACCAAATAACCGTGAAGAGGATAAAGAATCACAAGCATTACAAATTGCTTGCCAAATTTTAGACTTAATCGGTGATTACAGGACATTAGTAATAGGCTTTGACGAATTAGAAAGTGCAAGTCGTAATGAAGATGGTTTTACAAGAGCGCAGGTGGTCGCTCTTTTGGCAAAAGATCTATATAGCAAAATCAAACGTGGTGTTTTAATGATGGCTATGTACGCTGCGACTTGGACGCAGCAAGTCAGATCTGTGCCACAAGCAGAAGCAGTCACAGCCAGAATTGGTGAAAAAACTTTTGATTTAAAATATCTCAATTCTGATGATGTGGTAACACTGGTTTCTCATTGGTTGAAAGATTATTATGACAAAAAGAATTTAACTCCACCTCATCCTGTTTATCCATTCAATGAAGATGAACTGAGAAAACTTGGCACAGAAAAGCCTATTGTCAGAAAAGTTTTGGAGGAGTGTGCAAAAAACTGGAAAGTGCCTGGTAATGATACAGACAAGGTAATTATAGATCCACTACATAAAGTTGAAGGTGCTTTTAACAAGGAATTGGCAGGGCTTGATGGGACAATCGAGAATTATTTAGAAGATAGCTCTACCATAGCTGATGCTCTACGTCTGGGATTCGAGGCTATCAAAGGAGAGACTCTAGAGGGAGTAAAAGTTGAGCGAGTTGAGGAAGTGAAAGTTAAAAGTGCAGACAAAGGCTACCTACACTTCAGAATTGTTGGTAAAGAAGATGGAAAGGTTGTCAATATAGTAGTATCAGTTGTTCAGGAATCTGTTGCAAGGTTTGTCACTGCTGCCTTGAGCCGATTAATCGACTATCAAAAGTTTGACATGACTCGCGGTTGTTTAGTTCGTTCTAAAGAAGTTAAACCCCATACTTTAGGCAAAGAGTATTTAGATAAACTGTTGTCTAAAGACTTAGGGGGAGAGTTTGTGAAGTTGAGGAGTGAGGACATCAAGCCGCTTTTAGCGATTTTATTTGTTAAAAAGGCTTCTGGAGATTACGAGGTGAGTGAAGACCAAATAAAGCAACTTATTGTGCAGAAAAAGATAGCATCTGACAACTATCTAATCCGTGAAATTTTAAGCGACCCGTCTGGTCAAGTTCCTAGCGGTTTGGTTAATGAAGATAAAGTTGTTGAAAACAAAGCACAATCAGCTTCAATAGCGAACGATAATATAGATACCTTGCTCGACAACTTAATCGTTAAAATTGGCAGATGAATAAGTTGAATCTGATTTAGGTAGATATTCGCCAATAGGCGAGCAAAGTCCAATCGCATCGGAGAAACCTATGAGTACCTTGCCAACAAAATTACCAACAGATACCTGGGTAGTAGCCAAATGGGATGAATTTATCCAAACCATTGAAGACCCAGCTTATCAAAAAGCTAAAGGCTACTACTACAACGGAAAAATGAGGATTGAAACAATGGCTGTTGGCCCAAATCATGCAAAAGATAACGGAATTCTTGCCACTACTGTCACCTTATTTGCTGCCATCAGAAGTATCCCGCTAAATTGTTTAGATAACTGTAGCTATCGGAAATCGGGGGTCAGGGAATGCCAACCGGATATATCTTATTACATCGGAGAAAGAGCGCAACTTGCACCCACAGGAACCGCAATTGCCAACCTCGATCTTATTCCACCGCCAGACTTAGCCATTGAAATTGCTGATAGTACCCTGGCTGATGATAAAGGTGAAAAACGATTACTTTACGAAGAAGTAAAAGTCCGGGAATACTGGATAGCAGATGTGCAAAAGCCAGAAATAATTGCTTTTGAAATTCTCCCCACTGGCGGAAGTAGAAGAATTAGTCAATCTCAAATATTACCGGGTTTAGAGATGGCTTTATTAGAGGAAACTTTGCGGCGCAGTCGTCAAATGCCACACTCGCAAGTAGTGGCTTGGTTATTAACTCAATTTCAATCATAAATTGTGATGTCTTCACTCTATCTTGACACTGCCCTGAGACTACCTGCGCCCGACATTGAAGCCTTAATTCAAGGTCGATCGATCGCCGTTATGCCTCGATCTTTTCTTGATGTAGGAAAAGTATTTGCCCTTTATCCTACTGATGTCTCCCATAACTTATTACCAGTCGAACAACAGTATCGATCGAATTTTTTAACGGTTGCCAAAAATACCATTTCCCAATTGCATCCTGAAGGAGTAATAATTAAAGGTTGGGCTAGATGCGAATGGTGTCAAATTATCGATAATTCTGAATCGTTAGAAGTTTTATCTCCCCTAACAATTTGGAAACCAGAAGCATTGCAGCAAATTCTCGCCAAACGTCCCTATATTTTTCTAGCTTATCTGCGCGTTTATTTGCTACCCGAATCACTGGTAATGTCTGCGGATAGCCAGGGACAATTTGTGGCTTTACCTAAATCTATCAATGTTGCGGATAATTCGCCAATTTTGAGCGATACAGCATTTTACCAACGCCGCGACCAACTAGAAAATCGACGGCCACTACTGCATCCCGAATTGGAAGAATTGCAAAGTGCGATCGCTCAACTATCCCTTATCAAATCAGATGCTAAAAAACTAGACGAACAAATTAAAATATTTTTAGGCTGGCCTGAATTTTCAACCTTAGCAAAATGCGATCGAGATTTAGATTGGATTAATAAAATAGCCCAATTTGGCAATTCCAGCGACGGTGACGAATTTGAAAAATTAGTTCGTAATAGCTTCATCAAACTTGGATTTTCTAACTCCAATAAAAACCCAAAAGCAAGCCTCAATCCAAATTCAACTGGTGGTGCTGGCGGGATAGATCTTTATTGCGAGTCTCCTTATCAGGTAGTTGGGGAATGTAAAGCAAGTAAACATGAGAGCGTACCTAATAGCGTGACAGCCCAACTCATTCATCTAGGGGTAACTCATTTAGGCCAAGCCCAGTTTGACCGTTCAATCAAATTAATTCTGGCATCTGGCCCTCTAACACCTCCCGCTTGCAAAGCAGCTATTGAAAACAAAATGAACGTAATACGACCTGAAACTTTACAAAGATTAGTTGAACTTAAAGCAAATTACGAAGGATCTATTAACCTGCTAGATTTGAAGCAGTGTTTACAAAGCGAACCATTTGGTATAGTAGATGATAAAGTCAACGATTACATAGATAGAGTTAAGCAAGATATCAAGCTGCGATCGCATATCGTCGAAGCAGTCAAACAACTAGGTGAAGTAGGAAGCGAACATCCAACAGTTGCAATTCGCGTTCAATATAATGCTATGTTTGCCAAAAAGCCAAGCTTTAGACTAGATGATTTACCAGTTCACGACTTACTTATAGAACTTTCTTCGCCTTTGGCAGGTTATTTAGGACGGAAAAAAGGTAATGATTGGCAGAGCGATCGCTTTTACTTTCTCCGTGATTTACAATTAGAATAAGCCGATCGAATATGCCAAACTTCATTGTTATAGCAGGGCCGAATGGTGCAGGAAAATCGACAGTTGCTCCTGCGTTATTACAAGAAACACTCGGAGTAAATGAATTTGTCAACGCGGATACGATCGCCCAAGGATTATCAGCATTTAATCCCGAAAAAGTTGCCTTTCAAGCCGGACGTATTATGCTAGAGCGATTACAAAAGTTAGCCATTCACCGAAACAATTTTGCCTTTGAAACTACTTTAGCTACCCGCAGTTTTGCTTCTTGGATTGCTAATTTACGCCAAACCGATTATCTATTTTATCTGATTTTCATATGGCTACCTAGCGCAGATATGGCAGTTGCTCGCGTTCAAGAAAGAGTACGGCAAGGTGGTCATTCTGTACCAGAAGAAACCATCCGACGACGCTATGAGGCAGGAATCAGAAACTTTTTTGAATTGTATCGATCTCTTGCAGACTCATGGTTTTTCTATGATAATTCTAATATAGCAGAACCGCGTCTTCTAGCTGCTGGCGAAAAAGAGAGTAATATTTATATGGCAGACACTCAAACTTGGCAGCAAATCGAGGATAAATATTATGGCAGAACAACATAAAACCGAAAATTTTTTATTAACTGTTTCCGATCGAGAAAAAATTACCAAAGCCTTAGCTAAAGCGGTACAAGATGCTTTGCGAAAACATAAACAAACTGGTAATCCCGTAGCTGCTTGGCGAGATGGCAAAGTTGTCTGGATACCGCCAGAGGAAATTAACTTACTGGAAAAGCCATCAATGGATTGATAGATTTATCAGAGCGATCGCTACCAAAATTAATCAAAACAGGTACGTTGTTGCGCTTTAGCGCCAGATGTAGCGCTGAAGCGCAACAACGTACCTAGAAAATTCATTAAGTATCACTTCAATTGGCTCAAGTTGCTGCGGACAGGAGTGTCGGTATTATAGAACTAAGGGAGCGATCGCTGATACAATACAAGTTTCAAGACTTCCTTCTCAACCATTATGGGCAACATCTTCGGACATCTCTTTCGCATCACCACATTTGGCGAATCCCACGGCGGCGGCGTGGGAGTTGTAATTGATGGTTGCCCACCGCGACTGGAAATTTCTGCCCAAGAAATTCAGGTAGAATTGGACAGGCGGCGACCGGGACAAAGCAAAATCGTCACACCCCGCAAAGAAGCCGACAGCTGCGAAATCCTTTCCGGCATTTTTGAAGGCAAAACCCTGGGAACGCCGATCGCAATCTTAGTCAAAAATCAAGACACCCGCTCCCAAGATTACGACGAAATGGCGCAGAAATATCGCCCATCCCACGCCGACGCCACCTACGACGCCAAATACGGCATCCGCAACTGGCAAGGTGGCGGACGCTCCTCAGCGCGTGAGACAATAGGCAGAGTGGCAGCAGGTGCGATCGCTAAAAAAATCCTTAAACAATTCGCCAACGTAGAAATAATCGGCTATGTTAAGCGAATTAAAGACTTAGAGGGTGTCGTCGATCCGAACACCGTCACAATGGAACAGGTAGAAAGCAATATAGTCCGCTGTCCGGATTCAGAATGTGCCGATCGGATGATAGAACTAATAGAGGAAGTGCGACGAGTTGGCGATTCGATCGGCGGCGTCGTAGAATGTGTGGCTCGAAACGTACCAAAAGGTTTAGGCGAGCCAGTATTCGATAAACTAGAAGCAGACCTAGCGAAGAGTGTAATGTCCTTGCCTGCGAGTAAAGGATTTGAAATTGGCTCCGGTTTTGCCGGTACGCTGCTAACTGGCAGCGAACATAATGATGAATTTTATACCGACTCTAGCGGCAATATTCGCACTGCGACTAACCGTTCCGGTGGAATTCAGGGTGGTATCTCCAACGGCGAAGATATTATTATGCGAGTAGCATTTAAGCCAACTGCTACTATTCGTAAAGAGCAGCGTACCGTAACTAGCCTGGGTGAAGAAACAACACTCGCAGCCAAAGGACGACACGATCCTTGCGTTTTACCTAGAGCAGTGCCTATGGTAGAAGCAATGGTTGCTTTAGTGCTGTGCGATCATCTGTTGCGGCACCAGGGGCAATGCGGCACCTTAAAATTTGAAGATGCAAATGGAAACTAGCCCTTCTTCCGAATTTGTTGTTCAGTTCTGGGGTGTCCGAGGCAGCATACCCACCCCTGGAAACCAAACCGCACGCTATGGCGGCAACACCTCCTGTATAGAAATGCGGGTGGGTGGCAAACGCCTGATTTTTGATGGCGGCAGCGGCTTGCACGTACTGGGTAGAAGTTTACTAAAATGTATGCCGGTGGAAGCGTATATGTTTTTTACGCACTACCACTGGGATCACATTCAAGGCGTGCCGTTCTTTTTCCCAGCTTTTATTGAAGGTAATTGCTTCCACATACATGGCGCAGCGCCACAAGATACGGGTTCGATGAAACAGCATTTCATCGAACGGGTACTTCACCCCAATTCTCCAGTGCCTATAGAAAAGATGGAGGCAAACTTAAAATTTTACGATATGGTCTGTGGGGATATCGTCAAGCTGGATGATATCACGATCGAAACAGGTCCCCTCAATCACCCCAATGGAGCGATGGGATATCGGGTGACGTGGCAGGGACACTCGGTATTTTACTGCACCGACACGGAACATTTACCCGATCGCATGGATGAAAATGTCCTGCATCTAGCCCGCGAAGCAGACTTTTTCATCTACGATTCCATGTATACCGACGAAGAATATCATAACCCCAAATCTCCCAAAGTTGGCTGGGGACACTCTACCTGGGAAGAAGGGGTAAAGATAGCAGAGGCAGCTGGCGTCAAGCGATTCGTGAAATTTCACCACGAGCCCGGTCACAGCGATGACTTTCTCGATCGGCTCGAAGATAAAATTTTAGCAGTTTCTCCGAATGCGGTGCTAGCTCAAGAGGGAATGATTTTAAAAGTGGTTTGACTTGAGGGAAAGGGAAAGTAAAAATTCCCCTTTCCCTCAAGTCATCACCAATCTTTACCAATTCCCCAAATACTTAATCAAATAAGGCGAAAACACCTCATAAATCAGCGTCAGGGGCTGTCCGTGATGCCAAAACAGGTAATGACGACCCCAAAACGGCCCTTTATACCCAAAGGCTTCTTCTAACTTTGCTGAGTGACCGTAATAAAGTCCTTGGACATCTCGATACAACTCCGTTCGCAGGCGTTCTAGACTCGCCCAAATTGGCAAAGACCGATTTTGTAAATAGTCATCCACATGGCTAGCTTCCCACCAAGAACAAGCATAAGCCAGCCTTTGTCCAGAAGCCGTGCGTAGCCACACCTGTCTTCGTATCCGTGGCCCCGGCACTACCAGCATTTGTTCCGGTGCGACATCTCCATCCATCCCAATAGCAGACATATCAATCAGGTCTACTTCTGTCTTCTCACCAGTCAGCAATTGCAGGTGGCGCGTTGGCGAACCGTCTCCCAGCAGAAACATTTGCCATGTCGGTGCTAGCTGACTGTGAGGCAATCCAAGCTGAACGATCGCATCTCCCCCTTGCCAGACGGGGGTAAGGGCGTGCCAGGAGGTTGGCCGCGTTAGAGTTTCTGTAGGTTTAAAAGTAGCAGTCAAGGTTCTTTACATAACTTAACTTCCTCAGATCATAGCGTTTCTGTGACTATTCGCTTTCTCGATCGAACCAAGCTACTAAATCCGCTGCTGTCGAGAAATCCAATAACGCCTCACTTAGCGCTTCTAACTTAGCTATAGATAACTCTCGAATTCGATCGTGCAACAGAGGATCGAGTGTACCGATTCGACGCCCCATCAGACGCAAGATCAGTGAAAGTGCCTCTTGTTGCTTTCCTTCTTCGCGTCCTTCTTCGAGGATGGCTTGATAAGTGACAGATTCTTTCATAACGTCTTTTCTGAATAATAATAGCACCGCATCGTCAATCCGAACTACCCTACAACCTAAAGTGCGATCGCTCCCCCCAAATCCAAAAACAACTACAATAGTCACTATGTCCACGCTCAGGAGGTCAAAATTATGACCGCACATCCCATTAAACATCAGAACCAACCCGAAAGCTCATCTTTATTACAACCTCTAAACCAAGAACAGATTCAGAAAGTTATCGATTTGCTCGATTCCTGGTGTAACGTTTCTGAAGAGGAAGCAGAAGAACAGCGCGAAACTTGGGAATACCTAAAAAAGGCACTTGATGAAGATCGCCTCTCATATAGAAAACTATTTCCATGACAATAATTTTACTTGATTCTGCCCCCTTGGGACTGGTGACAAATCCTAGTGCATCATCACAAGCTTTTCAATGTAAGCAATGGCTACAATCTTTGATATCTAATGGCAATCGCATTCTTATACCTGAAATTACCGATTATGAGGTTCGTCGCGAATTACTTCGTGCCAACAAAGTCAAAGGAATTCAACGCCTCGATCACCTCATCAATCAACTTGGCTATATCTCAATAACCAGAGAAGTGATGCTAAAAGCTGCCGAATTTTGGGCAGATGTACGAAAGCAAGGTCAACCTACAGCAGATAATAAAGCATTAGATGCAGATGTAATTTTATCAGCACAAGCATTTACGATCATCGCTCAAGGTGAAGATGTCGTTATCGCCACATCAAATGTTAAACATCTGACTCGCTTTGTGCCAGCAAAAATTTGGAATGAAATTATTTGATAGAGCAAAGTGCAGTATTATATCACACCGCAACTTTAAATCAGTTTATCCCATAAAAAATCCAGAGTCCTGAATTACTCAGGACTCTGGACTTAAGAATGCGGAAGGCGAGACTCGAACTCGCAAGGGCATAGCCCACACGCACCTCAAGCGTGCGCGTATACCAATTCCGCCACATCCGCATTAATCTGGCAAACTTGAACCAAGTATTTATCTTAGCTCAATTTTGTTCGCCTTACCAAGTATAACTTATAAAGGCAGAGTTGACACAAAAGTTTTAGAGCTTGTTTGAAAAGTTTTTTAGGAAACCGATCGGGAAGATATGTTGCGATTGATTAAGCGATCGCACCCAACAGCCTCCTCCGGCAACACATCGCCAGTCAGTAGTCCTCAACACCATGATACGATTAACACCCGAAGACAAAAAGCTGCTTCGCCTCAAGCCTCAGAGTTGCGATCGACAAGCCGCCAAACTTGCTTGAGAAGTTCCGAGTAAGACTTCATGCCACTGCTCTCGTCAAAAGTTGGAAAATGCGTTTTTCTAAGATTTTAATTGCTAATCGCGGGGAAATTGCGCTACGCATTCTCCGCACCTGCGAAGAAATGGGAATTTCTACCGTTGCCGTTCACTCTACCATTGACTGCCACGCCCTCCACGTCCAACTGGCCGACGAAGCAGTTTGTATTGGCGAACCCCCCAGCAGCAAAAGTTATCTCAATATCCCCAATATCATCGCCGCAGCCCTGACGCGCAACGCTACGGCAATTCACCCCGGCTATGGCTTTCTCGCCGAAAACGCCAAGTTTGCCGAAATTTGTGCCGATCACCAGATCGCCTTCATTGGCCCCTCTCCTGAAGCGATCCGATCGATGGGAGATAAATCTACCGCCAAAGAAACGATGCGGCGGGTTGGCGTCCCCACCGTCCCCGGTAGTGATGGGTTGTTAACCGACGAGGAAGAAGCACTCTCCGTTGCACGTGAAATTGGCTATCCCGTCATGGTCAAAGCCACCGCTGGCGGCGGCGGACGGGGAATGCGACTTGTCAAAGAAGAAAGTGAATTCATCAAACTCTTCCAAGCGGCACAGGGAGAAGCAGAAGCCGCCTTCGGCAATCCCGGCGTTTATTTAGAAAAATTCATTGAATGTCCCCGCCATATTGAATTTCAAATCTTGGCCGATTCCTACGGCAATGTCATCCACTTAGGCGAGCGTGATTGCTCTATCCAGCGCCGCCACCAAAAATTGCTAGAAGAAGCCCCCAGTGCGGCTCTTAGCCAGGAATTACGAGACAAAATGGGTACTGCTGCCGTGATGGCTGCTAAATCAATTAACTACGTCGGTGTTGGGACTGTTGAGTTTCTTCTAGATCGATCGGGTTCTTTCTATTTCATGGAAATGAATACTCGTATCCAAGTGGAACATCCCGTAACGGAAATGATTACGGGTCTTGACCTGGTTGCGGAGCAAATTCGTGTCGCCCAGGGAGAAAAACTGAACTTGACCCAAAACGAGGTAGTTCTGCGGGGTCATTCTATTGAATGCCGCATCAATGCAGAAGACCCCGATCATAACTTCCGTCCCTCTCCCGGACGGATCAGCGGCTACTTACCACCAGGCGGTACTGGCGTCCGCATGGATTCCCACGTCTACACCGATTATGAAATTCCGCCCTACTACGACTCGCTGATTGGTAAGTTAATTGTCTGGGCACCCGATCGCAACGGCGCAATCAACCGCATGAAACGCGCACTGAGGGAATGTGCGATCACTGGGTTGCCCACTACTATTGGCTTTCATCAAAAGATTCTGGAAGATCCAGCCTTTTTACGCGGTGAAGTTTATACCAATTTTGTGGAACTGCTGATGCGAAGTGAGGAAAAAGGCAAAGGTAAAAAGTAATATTGCCAAGGCCCTTTTCGCTTTTCCCTTTCATCTTGTCGCCATCATGGTCAAGAGTCCCTGCTGACCTAAGAGTATTTCCCGCAGCAGGCTACAGATTCCTACCCAAATGATGGGCGTAATGTCCACGCCGCCTATTGGTGGCACAAGCTTTCTGGTCACCACTAAAAAAGGTTCCGTGGGCCAAGCGATCGCACTCCAGGGAAAGCGATTTAGATCTATCTGGGGATACCAGGTGAGTACGATGCGGAAGATAAACAGCAAAATCATTATCCCTAGCAGGGAACCAAGTATCAAACTTGTAATAGTTGTGGTACTCATAGGTGGGTGAGGGGTTGATAGCTAAAGGGTGGGTGTCTTACTCCGTTTGGGCCACAAGATTATGTAGGGGCGAAGCATTGCGGAATTAAAGTTTCGGTTTTGAGTTAAGACTAATCCCGCAATGCTTCGCCCTCCCACTATACATCGGCAACTATTGTCTTGCTTGGCTTTTCAAGGTGGCGTGCGATCGGTAAAATGAGAAAATGATATTCTTGTATAAAGAGGGCCAGAATCTATGACTCCTTCATTAGCCAACTTTTTCTACAGTCTGCTCGCAGGTCTTGTAGTTGTCGTTATCCCAGTAGTTGTGGGATTAGTCTTTGTTAGCCAGCAGGATAAGATTGAGCGTTCTTGATAAAATACTTTGAGAGCAACCAAAAAAACCGGGTTTCTTGTCCCAGACAAAACTTTTCGGAGCAGTACAGGTAAATTTTAGGGACGGGTTTGGCAGATAATTTGTGGCTGAGCGACAATAATCATGGCCAAACCCGCCCCTACTTTCGCGCCCTGAAAGAAAATCATTTGATTGTACCTCATGCGGCTGGAAGCCACTGTAAATTAAAGGCTGCGAAAAGCTAAGGGTTATGGTAAAAATCCTTAGCTTTTCGTTTGAGAGATCCTTAGCCAGAGCCACTGCGATTCTGAGTAAGAAGAAGCTACGGCGGATGAAATAGGAAGCCTAGATTAAACTATGTTTATCGGGGCTCTTAGCAGGTACTTCACTTCGCTATCATAGGACTGACTGAGGCAGGAAGACAGATGATCAACGTAAATTTTAACTTAGCGAGTATGTCGGGCATTGTTCTAGCTATTGGTGGAACTGCCTTATATGCTTTAAGAACCTGGCGTCCAGAGCTATCGAGAGACTCAGACATCTTCTTTTCGGCAGTGTCTTTACTCTGCGGCGGGATTTTGCTGGTTTATGGATGGCGGTTCGATCCCATTATGCAGTTTGGTCAGGTTTTGCTGACAGGAGCGACTATATTTTTTGCGATCGAAAATCTTCGTCTGCGGGGAGTGGCGACAGAACAAGCAAAGCGGAATACGCCGATTGTGGATGAAGAGCGTCCCGTGAGCAGGAAGTATAAAGTTTATCAGGATGCGGAACTTGATGCACTCTCTCCTGATGATGAGGAACTCATCCCCCGCCGCCTCCGAGGTAACCAAGAATCGAGAAACACGCGAAACGGGACTAATGGAAGCGAAACCCGTCGCCGTCCAACCAATCGGGACACCAGCAGCGACAAACTCGGTTCGGGAGAAACACGCCGCCAACGTCGCCCCCGTCCAGAAACTCCACGTCCTGAAGTAAGAGATGAGTGGGGAGATTCTGGCAATGTGGAAGACACACCCCCACGCAGCAGTCGCAATCGTCCCCCACGCGACGAATCCCGCAAGCCGGAAACAGCATCTTCGCGCCCTCGGCGGCGTCCTGTAGAAGACTCTGGTTACGAAAAGTCTTCTAGGAATACAGACGCGACACCAAGCGACTATGTGGATTATCAGCCGATCGATCCTAACGATGATGATGAGGATAATTCAGTGAATTTTGACAGATAAATGGGGCCTTTCGTATGGGTACACTGCTGAGGTAAAAAATAAATGCCTAGAACCCTAGCCCAGCAGTGGCTCAATTGGGGGATGGGCTTGAGTCTGGCTGGATTGGTTGTTGCCTGTAGTCAGATTGAGATTCCTTTTATCTCAAGCTCTCTCAACAGTGGGAACAGCGATGAGCAACCGGCTTTGAGCGGAGACGGTCGCTTTTTGGCGTTTGTATCGAACCGGAATGGCGGGCGAAGAATTCTGCTGTACGATTTGCAACAGCGGCGGTCGATCGAGTTACCGGGCTTGAACCGTCCGGGAACGATCGCAGAACATCCCAGCCTCAGTTATACAGGTCGTTACATTGTCTACACCGCCGACGATCGAGGCAGACCGATTGTGGCACTCTACGATCGCGTCATCCAGCGATCGCAACCTCTCACCCTATCGTATCGAGGTCAAGTGCGTAATCCAAATATTAGTCCCGATGGTCGTTATATCGTGTTTGAAAGCGGTAGTCGCGGTCAATGGGATATTGAGTTAATAGACCGGGGTTCAAATATTGAGTTAGATAAGCCAATTAATCCACTAGGAGAGGGGGAGAGTGGGAGAGGGGGAGA
>CASBRD010000360.1 GCA_949128025.1 Oscillatoriales cyanobacterium PMM_0008
AGCATTCGGGCATATAATTTATTGGTTAAAACCGAAGATTTACTACCCGAATGCTAATGCCTCCGGCACGCACTCGCGTTCGCCCCTACTGTCAAGAGTCGCCTTGGCGGTTGCTATATAAGCACGACGATGCCAACTTACTAAATTAAATTATGGCAACTAAAATTTAAGTACATACTGCTAAAAATGTCAAGAAGTGTAAAAAAATATTGCGAATTTTTTATCAAATTGTGTCAGATCGGGGCCAAAACCCGCATATAGTAAGCTTTTTCTGGTAAAACAACACATGAACCAGAAAAATCAGCAGCAGGATCGACGCTTTCAGCGACTCTGGGGTTTTAAATGTTGGGTGTTAGATATTATACCCAATGTCCAACAGCCTTTGGATGAGCTGACCGATGACTGATGAATGCTAGCGCATCACTAAGGAGCCTAACTGAATGTTCACCCACGTCAAGTCCACCATTCGACACATTGCGCCAGATAACCTCACGGGGCGATCGCTAATTAAGGTGGTCTATGTCGTGCTAGAGCCGCAATATCAGAGTGCCTTATCAGCGGCGGTTCACTCGATAAACCAAAATAATCAAAACATTGCGATCGAAATTAGCGGTTATCTGCTAGAAGAACTCAGAGATCCTGAGAACTACGCGGATTTTAAGCGGGATGTCGCCAAAGCAAACATCTTTATTGCTTCCCTTATCTTCATTGAAGACTTAGCAGACAAGGTAGTTGCCGTTGTAGAACCCTTGCGCGACAAGCTCGACGTTGCGGTAGTCTTCCCATCAATGCCCCAGGTAATGCGCCTGAACAAGATGGGTAGCTTCTCGATGGCGCAGTTGGGCCAGTCCAAGAGTGTAATAGCACAATTCATGCGGAAACGCAAGGAAAAATCTGGTGCTGGGTTCCAAGACGGGATGCTGAAGTTGCTGCAAACCTTGCCAAAAGTCCTGAAATACCTACCGATGGACAAAGCCCAGGATGCCCGCAACTTCATGCTAAGTTTCCAATATTGGTTAGGGGGTTCCTCCGAGAACTTGGAAAACTTCATGTTGATGCTGGCGGACAAATATGTCTTTAAAGGACAGCATAAAGTCCAGTTCCAAGATCCAGTCACCTATCCCGACATGGGGATCTGGCATCCCTTGGCACCGAATATGTTCGAGGATCTCAAGGAATACTTCAACTGGTATAACAGCCGCAACGAGATCCCAGAAGATTTAAAAGACCCCTTAGCACCCTGCGTTGGTTTGGTGCTGCAACGCACCCACCTCGTCACCCGCGACGATGCACACTATGTGGCGATGGTACAGGAATTAGAAGCGATGGGGGCCAGAGTAATTTGCGTATTTGCCGGGGGGTTGGATTTCTCTAAACCTGTGGATGCGTATTTCTACGATGCAGCTAGCAAAACAACAATCGTAGATATAGTAGTTTCACTGACAGGATTTGCCCTAGTTGGTGGGCCAGCACGACAAGATCATCCGAAGGCAATTGATACCCTAAAACGGTTGAATCGTCCTTATATGGTGGCTTTGCCTTTGGTGTTCCAAACTACTGAAGAATGGCAAGATAGCGATTTGGGACTGCACCCGATTCAAGTGGCGTTGCAGATTGCGATTCCCGAATTAGATGGTGCGATCGAACCAATTATACTATCGGGTCGGGATGGAGCGACAGGAAAAGCGATCGCATTGCAAGACCGGATTGAAGCGATCGCCCAACGCGCCCTAAAATGGGCTAACCTGCGTCGTAAACCCAAACTCGATAAAAAAGTTGCCATCACAGTATTCAGCTTCCCACCAGATAAAGGCAACGTCGGTACTGCTGCGTATCTCGATGTTTTTGGCTCAATTTATCAAGTAATGAAAGCCCTTAAAAACAACGGTTACGACCTGCCAGAACTACCAGAATCAGCCGAAAAACTGATGCAAGAAGTCATCCACGATGCTCAAGCACAGTACAGCACACCAGAACTGAACATCGCCTATAAAATGTCAGTACCGGAGTACGAAGAATTAACTCCCTACTCGACAAGGTTAGAAGAAAATTGGGGAAAACCACCCGGTCATCTTAACAGCGACGGACAAAACTTACTAATTTACGGCAAACATTTCGGTAACGTTTTCATCGGCGTTCAACCAACATTTGGTTATGAAGGCGACCCGATGCGATTGTTGTTCTCCCGTTCCGCCAGTCCACATCACGGTTTTGCCGCTTACTATACCTATTTAGAACAAGTTTGGCAAGCTGACGCCGTGCTGCATTTCGGTACTCATGGTAGTCTGGAATTCATGCCAGGAAAACAGATGGGAATGTCAGTAGAATGTTATCCAGATTCCCTAATTGGCAAAATTCCCAACCTCTATTACTATGCGGCAAATAATCCCAGCGAAGCCACAATTGCCAAGCGTCGCAGCTATGCCGAAACTATCAGCTATCTGACACCACCAGCAGAAAATGCCGGACTCTACAAAGGTTTGAAAGAACTAAGCGAATTAATTGCTTCTTATCAAACTTTGAAAGATACCGGACGCGGCGTTTCAATTGTGAACACGATCGTGGATAAATGCCGGTTGGTGAATCTGGATAAAGATATCGATTTTTCAGATAAAGATGCCAGAGATTTAACATCTGAAGAACGGGATAATATCGTTGGTTCAGTCTATCGGCGGTTGATGGAAATTGAATCACGGTTATTACCTTGTGGTTTGCACGTGATTGGGAAACCGCCGAGTGCAGAAGAAGCGATCGCAACTTTGGTGAATATTGCCAGTCTCGATCGCAAAGAGGATGAACTTCTCGGTTTACCTCGGATTATTGCTAATAGCATTAATCGCGACATTGACGAAATTTATCGCAACAACAATCTAGGCGTTTTAGAAGATGTCCAACTATTGCAAGACATCACCCTAGCTAACCGCGCTGCTGTTAGCGCATTAGTCAAAGAACAAACCGACGCCGATGGTCGAGTTTCCCTCGTTTCCAAGCTCAACTTCTTCAACATGGGTAAGAAGGAACCTTGGATTGAAGCATTACAAGAATCTGGATTCCCCAAAGTCGATCCAGAACCAATCAAACCGCTATTTGAGTATTTGGAATTCTGCCTCAAACAAGTTTGTGCCGATAACGAATTAGGCGCATTGTTGAAAGCTTTGGAAGGCGAATATGTTCTCCCCGGTCCCGGTGGCGACCCCATTCGCAACCCCGATGTATTGCCAACTGGTAAGAACATTCACGCCTTAGATCCCCAATCAATTCCCACAGCAGCAGCAGTGGCATCTGCCAAGATTGTAGTCGATCGATTGCTCGATCGGCAACGTCAAGAAACTGGCAATTGGCCAGAAACAATTGCTTGCGTTCTCTGGGGAACTGATAACATCAAAACCTACGGTGAATCCCTCGCACAAATTATGTGGATGGTGGGTGTAAAACCCGTACCCGATGCTTTGGGACGAGTGAACAAATTGGAACTACTTTCTTTAGCAGAATTAGGTCGTCCTCGGATTGATGTTGTGATTAACTGTTCGGGAGTTTTCCGGGATTTGTTCATTAATCAGATGAACTTACTCGACCAAGCTGTCAAGATGGCGGCAGAAGCTGACGAACCATTGGAAATGAACTTTGTTCGCAAACACGCTTTAGAACAAGCTGCCGAAATGGGAATTAATTTACGGCAAGCTGCTACTCGCGTGTTCTCTAATGCTTCTGGTTCCTATTCTTCTAACATCAATTTAGCGGTAGAGAATAGCACTTGGGACAGCGAAGCTGAGTTACAGGAAATGTACTTAACTCGCAAATCTTTTGCTTTCACATCTGATAGTCCTGGTACGATGGAACAATCGCGGAAGATTTTTGAAACTGCACTTAAATCTGCCGATGTCACGTTCCAAAATCTCGATTCTTCCGAGATTAGTTTAACGGATGTTTCCCATTATTTCGACTCTGACCCCACCAAAGTTGTCGCCACTTTGCGCGGCGATGGCAAAACGCCAGCTTCGTATATTGCTGATACTACCACCGCGAATGCACAGGTCCGATCGCTATCAGAAACAGTCCGTTTAGATGCGCGTACTAAGCTACTGAATCCCAAGTGGTATGAGGGTATGCTTTCTCACGGTTACGAAGGCGTGCGCGAACTCTCCAAACGGTTAGTAAATACGATGGGTTGGAGTGCGACTGCTGGTGCTGTGGATAACTGGATTTACGAGGATACTAACAGCACGTTTATTCAGGATGAGGAAATGCGTCAGCGTTTGATGAATTTGAATCCTCATTCTTTCCGCAAGGTTGTTTCGACTTTGTTGGAAGTAAATGGTCGCGGTTATTGGGAGACGAGTGAGAGTAATTTGCAAATGTTAAGAGAGTTGTATCAGGAGGTTGAGGATCGGATTGAAGGGGTAGAATAGAGATACTGTATAGGTTAAGAGGCTAAAATTAGCCTCTTAACTGAATAATTAATCATTCTCTATCTCTTTCCAACTCACGTACTTTTTTTATTGAGGTGGCAAATATGACCAGTACTTACAAGCATACTCAAGAAAAAGAAAAAAATCAATATTTTTCCCCGTCTGAACTAAATATGTGGGAGAAGTCGAAGAAGGATAAATCTGATCATAAAAAAATGTCTGATGAGGAAATAAATACTAAATATGAATCAGGACAAAGCAGAATTTTAATGGAATTAAATCGAGAAAAGCTGCCATCTTTTGTGGATGCACTGAAAAAACCAGACTATATGGATTTACGTCCTTTTTTTCAGCGTCGTCCTCGATGGAAACCTGAACAACAATCTCTTTTGATTGAATCTTTCATTATTAATTTGCCAGTACCATCAGTGATTTTGTATGAAAAAAAATATAACTCGTATGAAGTTATAGATGGTCAACAAAGAATTACTGCTCTCAGGGATTTTTATGACGATAAACTTATTTTAACTGGATTACAACTTTGGCCAGAATTAAATGGTCGAAAATATAGTAATTTACCAAAGGAAATCAAAGCTGGAATAGATCGTCGTACTTTGTCCTCTATAGTGGTTATTACAGAATCAGCTAAAACAGTTGAAGACGCAATGTATTTAAAGAGACTTACCTTTGAACGCCTGAATACAGGTGGAATTGAGTTGAGTAACCAAGAAATTCGCAACTGTTTATATCATGGTCAATTTAATGATAGTCTGATTGAGTTAGCCGATCATCCCATTTTTAAAAGTGCTTGGGGTATTCCTGACTCTGATCTGCGTGAGCGTGAACAAAATAATCTTTACAAGAAAATGGAGGATGTTGAGTTAGTCTTACGTTTTTTTGCGCTGCGTCATTATGAAAATTTCAAAGGTACTTTAGAAAGTTTCATGGATTTATATATGATTCAAAGTTTAGATTTTTCTAAAGAAGACACTGCGTTTTTAAGTGATATTTTTAAGGAGACTATAAACATTGCTTATGATATTTATGGAGAACATTTGTTTAGACCTTATATACTTGACAAATCTAAAAATTGGAATTGGGCTGATGAACCCTATAAAGCATACTATGATGCTGTGATGGTTGCCTTCAGTAAAAATTTATCTAATGCTCAAATTTTGAAGCAAAAGAAAAATCAAGTAATTGACGCTACTCAACAATTACTGAAAGCAGATCAATCCGAGTCATTTAGAGGCAAAGGTAAAAACACAAAAACTGATATACAAAAACGATTAAATTCATTTGAGCAAATGTTGTCCCAGGTGATTCTGTCAAATTAAGTATCTTATGTTCATTGAAAAAATTGAAATTTTACTAGAACAGGTTAGAAAAAAAACTCAAGCTATTCGTTTTGTTTTGAAGCAAAACGAGTCACTCAGGAATATTCTCTTTACAGATGATGAAAATGTTAGACAAAAAGCGGTAGAATTAAACCTAAATCTCTCAGAAAATTCCATTTATATAACAGAATGGAAGATTTATGAACATAGTGCAGTTGTTACTCAACTTTATGCAACTTATGAGAACTTTGTTGAGAAATTAATTAGTAAATGGCTAGATGCTTTACCACAATTAATTACTAAATACGATCAGCTAGACGAAGTAATCCGTAACAATCATAGGATTGGTGTAGGTAATTTAATTTCAAAATTTGGAGATAATAGATATGTAGATTTGAAATTAGAGCAAATTATTCAAAGCTTATTTGATGGCATTAAAAAAAACAGTAAATATGAATTAATACCAGAGTCTTTTTTAATAAGTTCTCAAAATAATTTACGACAAGGTGAACTACAAAAGTTATTTAGCTCTGTTGGTCTTAAGGATTTTGAGTCTGGCTGGATGTGGCTTAAAAATCACCAAAATATCAAGGAGTATATTGATAATATACTGGGTGGCTCAAATACACTTGAAAAAGAACTAGACAAATTTATTAAATATCGCAATATCACTGCTCATAGTTTAGTTCAAGATAATGAATTTTTAGGCTATGAATCCTTATTAAACTTATGTTTTTTTGTTGAGGCTATATGTGAGGCATTGGCAGATTTATTAATATATCATTTTTTGATGAAAAAAGCTGATATAAACAAAGCAAAAAAAATTGGAACAATTCAAAATTTTCTGTCAAACAAAAAAGTTGTAATTGCAACCGTTAACAATGTCAGCTTATCAATAGAAGACAAGATTTTTATTGTCAACCCAAATTCATCTTATTGCAAAGCAGCTATAATTAGAGAATTAAAAAACAAGAATGGCCAATCAAAGCAAACTCTTAGAATAAGAAAGCAGCAAGATATATCTTTACAAATTGACATGATAAACGCTATAAAATATCCTAAAAAAAATCAAGTAATTTATATACTAATTGTAAACTAAATAATTAAATTAGGGACACCAAATCTATGAATTCCGATACCTGAAGCGAAAGGGCGCTTGATGTTTGCTTAGATGAAAAGTGGGTTGGCGTAGTCTGCTTTTTGCGATCGCTTTTCGTTCGCGATAGCGCGTATCGCACTCTCATTTTCGGCTAAGTGCGTTGGCGTAGCCTGCGCGTAGCGCGTATCGGGTTTATGATATCTTATAAGTAGATACGTTTTGTATATACTTACTCATGCCATTTGAATGGGATGAAGATAAAAACGCCCAAAATCTGAGGAAACATGGCATTAGCTTTGAAGAAGCTCAAGAAATCTTTGACGGAATTGTTTTTACCGCCATTGATGAGCGTTTTGACTACGGAGAAATCCGAGAAATCAGTATCGGTGCAATACAAGGTGTCGTTATCGTCACCGTAGTGCATACTGAAAGAAATGGAGTTATCCGCATCATCTCTGCCAGAAAAGCCACTCCACAAGAAAGAAAAACCTACTATGACTATCTCGCCGAAACGACTTGAAGAATTAAAAAACCTCCCAGAAGACGCCATTGATACATCTGATATTCCTGAGTTAGATGCGAATTTCTGGTCAAAAGCAAAACTGGTAAAACCCATCACCAAAAAATCCATTTCTATCAGGGTTGATAGCGATGTGTTAGATTGGTTTAAAAGCCAAGGAAAGGGTTATCAATCTTTGATGAATGCTGTTCTGCGAACTTATGTTGAACATCAGAAAGATTAAAGAGTAAAATTCAAAAAAAGCAAACTTTCACCTTGTTAATTTTGATATGAATGCTTTAACCGTCAACTTCAATTCCATAATTAAACTGACAGACGAGCAATTTTTCCAGCTATGTCAAGAAAATGAGTTAGTTCTTCTTGAACGCAATCCAGACAGAACATTAGTATTAATGCCTTTGTCAGGTGGATTAAAAAGTATCTGTAATTGCCATTTAACCGCTCAACTGGCAAATTGGAATCGAGATGAAAAATTAGGAGTTGCTTTTGGTTCTTGTACTGGATTCACATTACCCAATGGTGCAGTGCGTTCCCCAAGTGCAGCTTGGATAAAATGGGACAGATGGGATGTTTTAACTGAGGAAAAACGGGAAAAGTTTGCGCCAATTTGCCCTGATTTTGTGGTAGAGTTACGTACAAATGATGACTGCTGGCAAAGATTACAAACAAAAATGCAGGAGTACCGCGATAACGGTGCTAAATTCGGTTGGTTAATCGATTTAGAAACTCGACAAGTAGAAATTTATCGGCAAGGGAGAGAAGTTGAAGTGCTGAAATCTCCTGTTAGTTTGTCAGGAGAAGATGTTTTACCGGGATTCATCCTCAATCTTGAACCAATTTGGTAAATCCATCCTAATATTATCTCAGTAAACCAATTAGTCACAAAAATGATAAATGGTAAACCTATTTCTATCTCTCTCTTCGCAGGTGCTTTTGGTCTAGACTTGGGTATAGAACAAGCAGGTTTTAACACAATAAGTGTAGTTGAAAAAGACCGCGATGCAACAAAAACAATCGCTCTCAATCGACCTCATCTTCAAGAAAGTGCTGTTCCCAGAGAAATAGAAAAAGTCAATACCCAAGATTTACTTGCAGAAGGAGGAAGAGTTTTAAAATTAGACCGCGCTTTACGTCCAGGTGAAGTAGATTTAGTGACTGGCGGCCCACCTTGTCAGCCATTTAGTACCGCCGGAAAAAGAGGTTCAGTGATGGACCCTCGCGGCAGTTTATTTATGGATTTTATTCGCATCGTTAAAGAAGTGCAACCTCGTTTTTTCTTAATGGAAAATGTGAGAGGTTTGCTGTCTGCACCTATTCGCCACAGACCAATTAATCAAAGGGGAAAAAATTACCCACCATTAGAACCTGATGAAATGCCGGGTGCTGCGTTGAATGTAGTATTAGCAGAAATGAAAGAACTAGGCTACAGTGTAGTTTATAATCTTTTAGAAGCAGCAGATTACGGCGTTCCCCAAAACAGAGAACGGGTAATATTTATTGGTTCTAGAGATAGCGAAGCTGCTACATTTCCCTTACCTAAATATTCCCAAAATGGAAAAGTTTTACCTAAGTGGCGTACTTTAAGGGACGCTTTAACAAGTTTAGTCGATCCCGAACTAGAATTTATCGCTTACTCGGAAAGTAGATTAAAGTATTTAAAATTACTAAAAGCCGGACAAAACTGGAGAGATTTACCAGCAGAATTAATCAAAGAAGCAATGGGAGGCGCTTATAATTCAGAAGGCGGAAAAGTCGGTTTTTATAGAAGATTATCTTGGGATAAGCCTTCACCTACAGTAACTACCAGTCCTCATCAAAAAGCAACAGATATGTGTCACCCTGTAGAATTGCGTCCTTTAAGCGTGCGCGAATGTGCGAAAATCCAAACTTTCCCCAATAATTGGATTTTTTATGGTTCAGTCACTTCTAAATACAAACAAATTGGTAATGCAGTTCCAGTATTGTTGGCCAAAGAAATTGGTAATTATCTTTTTGATTTGATGCAAGGAAATAAGCCAAAAGGAAAAGAGATTGCCGAACAGTTATCACTGTTTTCTCTATAAAATTTGTATGACTTACCCAACTGGCTAAGTGGGGTGCGTCAGACAGTGAAACCCTAATTTATCGATTTATAACGAATATGGATCTCAATAACAAACAGCGTAAGGTTTTGGAGATAATCTTTACAAACCCTATTCCTTCAAATATTCTCTGGAAAGATATAGAAAGCCTTTTTATCGCGTTAGGTGCTAGTGTTAGTCAAGGGAAAGGTTCGCGGGTGAGAGTTAAATTAAATGATGTGAGAGCAGTTTTTCACGAGCCACATCCTCAAAATGAAACGGATAAAGGCGCAGTTAAATCTGTGAGATAATTTTTGATAGAAGCAGGAATTCAACCGTAGTAAAGTAGGAGGTATTAGAATTATGATGACTTACAAAGGTTACACGGCTGAAATTGAAGTAGATATAGAAGCTGGAATTTTATTTGGGCGAGTGATTGATATTAAGGATGTGGTGACATTCAAGGGAAAAACTGTGGAAGAAGTTCGCGCAGAATTCCACAATTCTGTAGATGATTATCTAGCTTTTTGCGAAGAATTGGGAGAGGAACCTGATAAACCTTTCTCTGGAAAACTTCCCTTCCGCACAACTCCCGATCGTCACCGCAAAATATTTCTGGCTGCTAAAAAAGCTGGCAAAAGCATTAACGCCTGGATGGATGAAGTCTTGGTTGTGGAAGCAGATAAAGCTATCAATACCTAGAGTGGTTAATTCAGTGATAAGTAACATAAGAATTAGACTTTGGTCAGGTGCGATCGCAGATTTCAAAAAAATGTCAGATTTATTTGTCGATCGTAACCGATCGCACTCCCATCTTCTCCCCAAATGCGTTGGCGTAGCCTGCTGTAAGCATATCGCAATCTTCGCAAATTTGCTAAATTTATAGTAAGAGTAAAGCTCAACTAATATTATGACTCAGACCATAATCGCCGCTACCCCACCACCAACAAGTTCCTACATTGTGCTGCATGACATCAGTTGGGAAATGTACGAACAGTTGTTGGAAATTTTTGCAGAACATTCAACACCACGCATGACTTACTACAAGGGAACTCTAGAACTAATGACGCCATTATCAGACCACGAAACTTATAGCTGGAATCTCGCTAGGCTAATCGTTGTACTTTCTGAAGAACTAGGTTTGGAAATTAGAGGTGTAAAATCAACCACTTGGCGTTCAGAGATCAATGCTGTTGCTAAAGAAGCTGATGAATCTTTTTACATTCAAAATGAACCTGCTGTTCGTGGCAAATTAAAGATTGACCTCACCGTTGACCCACCACCTGACTTAACAATTGAGATTGATACAACCCATTCATCAATCGATAAAATGGCAGTTTATGCAGAACTTAAAGTGCCCGAAGTTTGGCGTTTTAGAAATGGAAAAATAAGCATAAATATTCTCACTGATACAGGTTATATAGAATCAGAAACGAGTCTGGCATTTGAGTCATTTCCAGTCAAAGAATTGCCGATATTTATGCAGTTAGACCCCGAAAAAGGTGAAAATGCGCGATTGCGAGAGTTTCGGGAGTGGGTCCGATCGCGAAGTGTATAGCTAGGGACTAGGGTCAGAAGGGTTTAGAATCAACGACTTCAGCAATTCATAATGTCCTAACCGCCAAGGCGGTTGCAAGCAGGAATTTTTTATAACTGTAAGGGCAGGCTACCGTGCCTGCCCGTTTCGGGTTAAGCGAACAAAAGTCATCTATTTGTGGATAGACCCATCCGGCATTGTGGCACCCTTGAGGTTAGCATCCGTCAAGTAGGCACCTTGGAGGTTAGCACCTTTTAAATTAGCACCCCGGAGATTAACACCCCGCAGGTAAGCACCGCTTAAATTGGCACCGCTTAAATTAGCAGACCTCAAATCAGCACCTTTGAGGTCTGCATTGGTTAAATTGGCACTCTCCAGATACGCACCCCACAGCTTAGAATCGCCGAGAACGGCACCCTCTAGATTGGCAGCTTTTAAGTCAGCACCCCTTAAGTCAGCACGCTCTAAATTAGCATCTCTTAAGTCGGCAGATCCTAAATCGGCAGCTTCAAGTTTGGTATCGTTTAGCTGGGCACCATTTAAGTCCGCACTCTTAAGCTTGGCATTATTGAGGTAGGCATAACCTAACTTGGCACGCCATAGGTTGGCACCAGAGAGGTTCGCATTCGACAGGTTGGCACTTACTAAGTTGGCATAACCCAGCTTGCTAGATTTTAGGTTGGCACCGATTAAGTTGGCACCTTCCAGATTGGCGTAGGATAGCTTGGCACCCATCAAATTGGCATCTCCCAAGTTGGCATAGGATAGCTTGGCACCTCCTAGATTGGCGTAAGCTAACCTAGCACCCCCTAAATTGGCATTTTCTAAGTAGGCATACCGGAGATTGGCACCGGATAAGTTGGCATTTTCCAGCTTGGCATTCCCCAGCTTGGCACCGGATAGGTTGATCTGTTTTAAGTCAGCACCTGTGAGTTCGCACCTAAAACATTCATTAGTCACCAGCAATTGCCGGAAGCCATCTTGGGGAATTTCCAGTTTTTGAGAATGAGAGAGACTGGAAATTACCAAACTTGTGCCGAACCAAGCGAGAAAGCCGCCGAAGGTAGCCAATCCTACTGCTATGTTTCCCATCCTGAGTTTTGTGGCACTTGCTCGCGTTTCTAATGTTGTGGGATTGGCAATAACATCAATAGCTAGAAGTGCTTCCAAAGCAGCAGCAGCATTATCGAAGCGATTTTTGAGGTTGGGTGCCACCATTTTTTCCAGCCAGTCCATAAACTGCTGACTCAAGTTTGGCAGTAGATGCTTGAATTTGATGGTGTAAGCTTCATCGATTAAGTTGCCGATTTCTGTTGATTTTGTCTTAGTCAGCAGGCAAATCAGCGTCGCACCCAAACTGTAGAGGTCAGAGGCTTCTGTGACTTGGCGATTGAACAATTGTTCTGGAGGCATAAATCCCAAGGTGCCTTTGACTACGCTGCTGACAGCAAGTTCTCCGCCGCCGCTGCGGGCAAACCCAAAATCTACCAGGTATACGTAGGGGCGATTCTTGTCGTAGTCCTGGTCAATCAGGATATTTTCGGGTTTAATATCCCGATGAATTACAGGAGGAATTTGCTGTTGCAGGTAGACTAAAACCTCTAAGACAGCTATGGCAATCTGCTTGATTTCTTCTGGCTTTAAGAAGCGTGGCTGCGCTAGAGAGGGGGCTTGTTTGTATTCCTGTACTAAGCAAAAGCCGGTTGGGGTTTGGAATGAATTGAGATAGTGAGGGATGCTGGGATGATCTAGCTGCCGCAGCAGTTGAATTTCTGTATCCACAGTGTCGTAGTCTGACCAACTGGCACCGAATTGGGCAAACTGAAACTGTTTTATTACTACGGGTAGATGCGTATTTGTATTAATTGCTAAGTAGGTGACTCGACCACAGGCGCGATTGTGGCCCAGTTCTCGTTCAACTTGATAGCCGTGGTTGGAAAAATCTGGGAAGTTGCTCATGACGATCGTCGCTGTATGCCGCTAATGCGGGCTATAGGCATTGATGGTTAACTACCATGTTGCTCACAAAATTGGGATTTGCGATCGCTCTTTACCGAAAAAATTCACTAATCTCAAAATAGTGCAATTGTAGTAAGCTGTCGCGCATCTAAATTGTACTTCGGGACGGGCAGGATGCCCATCCCACAAGAATCTTATCAAAGTTGACTGTAAAATTAGATGCACAGCAGCTTAATTACGCCAAAAAATATTTTGGATAACTAGCCGTCGTGAGAATTTTGCTAGTGGAAGACGATCGGTGCGTGGCCCAAGAGCTTGGCGAAGCTCTTACAACTCAGCATTATTTGGTCGATATTGCTAATGACGGTCAGACTGCTTGGGAACTGGCAGAAGCTATAGAGTACGATTTGATTTTACTGGATTTGATGTTGCCTGGGATGGACGGGATCAGTTTTTGCAAACGGCGACGCCAAGAGGGCGATCGCACTCCGATTCTCCTCCTGACTGCACAAGATGCGATCGCCAGCAAAGTCATGGCGTTGGATGCTGGAGCCGATGACTATATCGTAAAACCCTTTAACTTGGACGAGTTATTAGCTCGGATACGCGCTTTGCTGCGTCGAGGCAGTTCCAGCGGTACGCCAGTGCTGGAATGGGAAAATTTGCGTCTTGACCCCAATAACTGCGAGGTAACCTACTCAGGGCAACTCTTGCATCTGACTGCTAAAGAGTATGCCCTCTTAGAGCTTTTTTACGTAACAAACACCGGATATTCAGCCAAAGTGCCTTGCTCGACCATCTGTGGTCGTTTGATGAACCTCCTACAGAAAATGCTGTCAGAGCGCACATCAAGAGTTTGCGCTCCAAACTCAAAAAAGCTGGCGCATCCGATCTGATAGAGACAATCTACGGACTGGGGTATCGTCTGCAAGCAACAGAAAGTCAAAAGTCACTCATTCAAAAGTCAAAAGTCACAAGAAAAAATGGACAGGGAGGACAAAAGTCAAAAGTCAGTAGGGGCGGGTTTTGTCAAATATTCTGTTGGTAATGAGATGTGTGGGTTAAACCCGCCCGTACAAAAGTCACAAGAAAAAATGGACAAGGGGGACAGGGAGGACAGGGAGGACAGAACAATCACCGATCGCCTGAGTAATATTTGGGAACGGCATAAGGAGAAGTATAGCGATCGCATAAATATCTTAGACCTCGAAAATATTGAGAACCCCACCCTAACCCTCCCCGTCCACGGGGAGGGGA
>CASBRD010000361.1 GCA_949128025.1 Oscillatoriales cyanobacterium PMM_0008
ACTCCCCCACTCCCCCACTCCCATCGTATTGCGGGAGGCAGGTAGCGCACCTTTGTTGCAGGTGGTGTATCCGTTACCGCCGAACAATCACCCCGATGTGGCGGCGTTGAAGGTAATGGATTACATTTTGACTGGGGGGCGCAGTTCTCGGATTTATCAAGCTTTGGTGGAGTCGGGTCTAGCTAGCGATGCAGGAGGGTACGCAGCTAATTTAATTGGCGGGGGTTGGTATCAACTGTCGGCTACAGCAGTTCGAGACCGGAAAGTGACGGAAATCGATCGCGTTCTTGGGGAAACGATCGCAAATTTACAAAATAAAAGCGTCACAGAAGCAGAACTGAACCGAGCTAAAGCCCAATTCCGAGCTGCGGTTATCTTGGGTAATCGAGAAATAACAGCCCAAGCTATGCAGCTGGGCGACGACTATATAAGTACGGGTGACTACAGCTATACAGATAAGCTGTTGAAAGCGGTTGAGGAAGTTAGCGCCGCCGATGTACAGCGAGTGGCAAAAGAATACCTCAAAGAATCCGATCGCACTGTAGGCTATTTTGAGCCAACCCAGCTGACAGATCAAGGCAGTGCGACCACAACCAATAACAGTCAAACTACGGAACACTTCAACCTGGGGCCACCAGTAGACCCAGATGAAGTGGCGAAGTATCTACCGAACTTTACTTCATCAGGTATATCCACAACTCAATCATTGCCAGATTCATTCAAACTGAGTAATGGTTTGCAAGTGTTGCTTTTACCCGATCGCAGTACCCCAACCATAACTCTGAGCGGTTACATCCAAGCAGGGACGGAATTTGACTCGGTAGCATCGGCAGGCATAGCTTCTCTGACAGCAGAAAATCTTCTGAATGGCACCAAGACTAAAGATGCTCTAACTCTAGCCAAAACTTTGGAAGAGCGAGGAGCTAGCCTGGACTTTGGGGCGACAAGAGAGGGTGTAAGCATTGATGGGTATAGTTTATCGAAAGACTTGCCCACATTAGTTCAGACCTTGGCTGATGTTTTGCAAAACGCCAACTTTCCAGAAGATCAGCTGGAACTTAGCCGTCAGCGGTCTTTAACACAACTTAAAGAGCGGTTCGATAATCCAGAGTACTTGGCATTACGAACATTGCAACAAACTATTTACCCAAGCAAACATCCCTTCCACGTCTATCCGACTAACGAAAGCCTCAAGCGCATTAGCGATGCCGATGTGATGCGTTTTTATCAGGAGCATTATCGCCCCGATACTACCGTGCTGACTCTGGTGGGCGACTTTGAAGCGCAAAAAGTGCGATCGCTCATCGAAACCCAATTAGGCAGTTGGAAAGCCAGTGGCAAAGCACCGCGTCTCGATTTTCCCAGCGTACCTATGCCTGAAAAAGTTGTCCGCTTGAATCCGGTAATACCGGGCAAAACACAAGCGATTACCTATATGGGATATCGCGGGATCGATCGCCAAGATCCGCGTTACTATGCCACATTGGTGCTAAATGAGATTTTGGGTGGCGATACTCTATCGAGTCGGCTGGGAACGGAAATTCGCGATCGCCTTGGTCTTACCTACGGGATCTACAGCGCTTTCCAAGCCGGAAAGGAGCCCGGTTTGTTTCTGATTAATATGCAGACAGCCCCGGAAGATACCAATAAAGCGATCGCCAGTACCCTTGGCCTATTGCAACAAGTTCACGCTCAAGGCGTCAGCAGTGCCGAAGTAGACACCGCCAAGCGTTCCCTCATTAGCAGTTACACTGTTCAACTAGCAGACCCCGACTCGTTAACATCGGTAATTCTGATGAACGAAGTTTATGGGCTCCCGATCGCAGAAATTCGCGATTTTACTGGTAAAATCCAGGCAGTCAGTCTGGAACAAGTCAACCAGATAGCCAAAGATTTGCTGCAACCCGATAACTTAGTTGTCGTAACGGCAGGGCCATCGGTGTCTTCTACATCGTCGCGATAAGTAGGAATTAGGTAATTTCAAATTTAAGATAGCAAGTTTAAAATAGTTTAATTGCCTTCTATTTCAAATCTGCAATCTAAAATTTGAAATTACTTCAATTACCTTCAATTTCAAATCGGAAATCTCAAATTGTAAATTCACCATCACTGATACATTATGGTTCGGTTATTTGGCTCTATCTATAAACTATGGCGGCATTGGTGGATGCTTTTGGCGCTCATAGTTTGCTTTGGCTTTATCTTTGCATCCCCAGCCGAAGCGTCTCTCATCAACAACCCAGTTACAGAAGTTAAAATCGATTTGGGCAATGCCGGTAACGAATTAAAGTTTTTTCCAAACAACCTCAAGTTTGTTGCCGATAAGCCTTATAAACTGATCGTCAACAATCCCAGTCCCCAGAAGCACTATTTCACTGCCAAAGACTTTGCAGACGCGATTTGGACGCAAAAAGTCCAAGATGGCAAAATCGAAGTCAAAGGAGCGATCCACGAGATAGAAATCCAACCCGGAGCCCAGGCAGAATGGGTATTTGTACCGCTCAAATCGGGCACTTACAGTCTCCGCTGTCCAATCGCGGGACATACCGAAGCGGGGATGACCGGCCAGATTGCCATTTCTGCTGAGTAGAGAAAATATCAGTTAAGTTAAATAATGTATAAACTGTATTTGGGCAACGAGATATCGCCCTCAAGTTCTAATTGGACAATTTTTCGATCGATCTTTTCGAGTCTTGATATAATTGCTTGATTTAGTTGAATTTGCAATTAATCATTACTGTTGCCATACCACCTTTAGCCATCTGTTGATTCCATGAATATTCTAGGCAATTTGCTTTCCCACTCCGCTCAACCTTCCGCCAGCAATAAAAGACGTAAAGGCATTGAACTTAAGTCGCCCCGCGAAATCGAAATCATGCGACAGGCGGCGAAAATTGTCGCAACGGTACTTAAAGAAATTTCCCAGACAATCGCACCTGGGATGACAACGGCGGATTTGGACGCCTACGCGGAAAAGCGCATCCGGGAAATGGGCGCAAAACCAAGTTTCAAAGGCTACCACGGATTTCCTGCTTCTATCTGTTCGAGCATCAATAACGAAGTGGTACACGGGATTCCCAATGCTAAGAAATTGATTCGGGCTGGAGATGTAGTAAAAATAGATACTGGTGCTTATTACGAAGGCTTTCACGGCGACTCTTGCATTACGATCGCAGTAGGTGAGGTAACTCCAGAAGCCGCTAAGTTAATTCGCGTTGCAGAAGAAGCGCTTTACAAAGGCATTGAGCAAGTTAAAGCGGGAAACTATCTGATGGATCTTGCTGGTGCTATTCAGGATTGTGTTGTAGCAAACGGTTTCAGCATCGTTGAGGATTTCACCGGACACGGTGTGGGTCGCAACTTGCACGAAGAACCATCGGTTTTCAATTTCCGCACCAATCAAATGCCAAATGTCAAGCTGCGTGCAGGGATGACTTTGGCGATCGAACCAATTTTGAATGCAGGTTCTAAGTTCACGCGCATTCTGGCGGACAAGTGGACTGCTGTGACTGTGGATAATGCCCTGTCTGCTCAGTTTGAGCATACCGTACTGGTGACTGAAGACGGTTATGAGATTTTGACCGATCGCTCTTTGGTCTAGTTCTATTAGACCCGATTTCAGATTTCAAATTTCATATTGTCAATTCAACATAAATTTGAAATCTAAAATCTTACCTTTTCTTTTGTTAGTTGTTATATGAGATAATGTCCGGTAAATCGGCCTAGTCTGTGGTCATCATTGGTTAAATTTTTACCGCAGATGAAGACAGATGAACGCAGATGAACGCAGATATGAAAAGAGATTTTTTAGGTTACTGATGCTACCGGACATGATATGATTTGTGAAATTTAATTTTTTTAACGAACCGCCAAGACGCAGAGGACGCAGAGGAAGAATAAGAAGAGAGGGGTTTGAATTAGGACTGTTATAGTTATCTTCTGATTTACTAATGACCAATGACTAATGACCAATGACTAATGACCAATGACTAATGACTAATAAATAATATGAACAAAGTTGATTTAGCATTTACCCCAGCGCTGGAGCAAGCGCGACTGATCCGCAACAAAGAAGTGTCGCCACTGGAGTTGGTGGAACTTTACCTGGAACGTATTCAGAATTTGGATACCCAACTAGGCAGTTATTTTACCGTAATGGCAGATTTAGCTTTGGCGGATGCTAAAGCCAAAACCGAACAACTAAGTAGAAGCGATACTTCCGATTTGCCGCCTTTTTTTGGTGTGCCAATTTCAATTAAAGACCTCAACCCAGTTGTCGATGTCCCCTGTAGTTATGGTTCACCAGTTTTGAGGAACCAGGTGGCTATTTATGATGATGGGGTGGTGACGCGAATACGCCGGGGTGGGTTTATTATTTTGGGCAAAACTGCCACTTCCGAGTTGGGTTCTTTCCCCTACACTGAACCACCAGGGTTTCCACCGGCTCGAAATCCTTGGAATTTGGATTATACTCCAGGGGGATCGAGTGGCGGTGCAGCGGCGTCCCTAGCGGCTGGACTGTGTGCGATCGCGCAAGGTTCTGATGGCGGTGGTTCAATTCGTGGCCCTGCTTTCTGCTGCGGTTTGGTGGGGATTAAGCCTTCCAGAGGTCGGGTATCTTATGCACCGATCGGCGATCGGCAAAATGGTATTGCTAGTAATGGTCCGATCGCTCGTACCGTCGCGGATGCCGCAGCGCTGCTTGATGTTATGTCTGGTTATATCACTGGCGACCCTTACTGGTTGCCCGATCCAAACCCCTCGTTCCTTGCTGCTGCAAGTCTAAGGCCCGATCGTTTGCGAATTGCTTTTTCTACAGAAATTTCGCCTGTGGGTGAAGCATCGCCCCTGTGCCAGCAACCTGTGCTAGAAACCGTGAAACTTCTAGAAGAAATGGGTCACGCGGTTGAACCAGGTTGTCCCGACTTTAACGGTTTGGTTGAACCTTTTAAGATTGTTTGGCAGGCAGGTGTCGCAGCAGCAGGCATTCCTAAAGAAGCTCTAGGCCCGATGAATGCTTGGCTAGCCGATCGGATCTGCGATGCGGGAGAATACTTGCGGGCCGTCGGTCAGATGCAAGCGATCGCACGCCAAATCGTTGCTTTCTTTGATAACGTGGATGTCTTAGTCCTGCCAGTCTATATGCACCCCACAATCCGCGTTGGCGAGTGGGCTGATTTGAGTCCCGAAGAAACGTTGCCAAAGCTTGTGCATTGGGTAGCTCCCTGTCCGCCGTTTAATGCCAGCGGACAGCCTAGCATAGCCATCCCTACAGGTTTTGATGCCAATGGCTTACCGCTAGGCATTCAGCTTGTAGGGCGACCTGCTGCTGAAGCCACTATCATTTCTCTAGCAGCTCAGATTGAAGCTGCAAAACCCTGGATTCAGCACCGTCCTGCTTTTGGATTGTAAATAAGCTATGTCACATTCGATCGGGAGCAATCGAAATGAAAAATATTCTTTACAAAGCAAATGAAAGACCGCACTTTGATATTGGATGGATTCAATATTATTCTTCCTTCGACTCCGAAAGTGAAGCTCCCCTAAAAGATCCTTTCGGAAAACTAATCAGCATTTACGACTGTATCATCCCTTCCGGCAAAGAAGGATCGGGAATGCACCCTCATGAAGATATGGAAGTAATCAGTGTAGTACTCAGCGGCGTACTCTCACATCAGGACAGCAAAGGCAACTTTGGAAAAATTCCTGCTGGAGGCTTGCAAGTCATGAGTGCTGGTTCTGGGATAATGCACGCTGAATTTAATGATTTAGCAGAACAAACCTGCGAAATATTGCAAATTAACATTTTACCGAAACAAAATAATCTTACGCCTACCTATCAAAATAAAGTATTTTCTAAGCCAGATATTACTACTAACCATATTACCACAATGGTATCGCCTGATGGTTCTAATGGATCTTTGAAGATTAACCAAGATGCTTATATATCTTATGGATTGTTAGAGGCGGGAACTTCTGCTAATTATCAAGTTAAACTAGCAGCAAACGGAACTTACATTTTTTTGATAGATGGAAATATAGAAGTTGCCGGAGAGAATCTATCTAAACGAGATGCGATCGGAATCAAAGATGTTCAAGAAATAAACATTAAATCGAAAGAAAAAGCCAAAATCATTATTTTGGAAGTTCCGATAGACTGAACTATGTGGGTCCGATCGATTAGCCATAGTTAAATATTTGGTATGTTGTTGCGCTTTAGCGCCATCTTAATTGGTATGTTGTTGCGCTTTAGCGCCATCTTAATTGGTATGTTGTTGCGCTTTAGCGCCATCTTACTCCCTTCGCGCTACAAGATTATGTAGGGGCGTTCGCTCTCGCAGCGCTTTAGCGCGTTCATTCCGGCGGTAATCTGTCACCTCACACATCAGTTTTCGCCCGGAATACATCGCCCTTCTCAACATAGATATTCTTATGGCGCGAAGGGAGTAAAGAGCGCTAAAGCGCAACAACATACCTGGGAAATGCCCACCTACTTAACCTAACAATTAAAGTGCAGCTGCAAGTTCTTTCAACTGCTGAGTTCCATCGCGAAAAACTGACCACCCATCTCCTACCAGCACAGTTTCAATGCCGCTTAGAGAAGCCAACCTATGTAGGGAAGCTACAGCCTCTGCCCGATTTTTGAGTTTGGCATCCGGCAAAATCATCAGACTTCCGGCCCGATGCGCCCTTACCAAATCGCCAGTAATTAAAGTAGTTTCTTCTAAAATCAAAGCTAACTCACCCGGAGTTTTCGAGCCATGCAGTTCAATAACTTTCAATCCCGGCACCAGTTCCTCACCGTCAGATAGCCAACGCTGACAGGGAATGGGGAAAGTTTCTTTTTCAGCAATTGGTGCTGCTATTTTAGCACCAGTGAGTTGAGCGATATCTTTCGTAGCCCGGATATGATCGGAGTTGGTAATAACAATCCAGGCAGCACCGCCCAAAGAATTGAGGCGATCGCGATCGTGATTTGATAAAGGTAAGGGATCTATCAGGATATTACCTTCAGGACGAATCCACGCAACGCTATTGAAATCTACGTTGCGTTCGGTATCAAAAGATGACCAAGTATATAGGTCAGGGCGATGGAGTGATTTCATCGAAATTGCTGAGATAGTTGGCTAGCTAATTTGACAATACCACTGTTGTTCCGCTCAAGTATCAAATTTTTCACTTTTAGCAACGAAACTAGATGTTTCTGGCTGCTGTTCTGGCGGTCTGGTAAACCACCAAGCCCAGGCAATTAAAACTGCTTGAAAGGGAAGTCGCGCCCAGTAAAGTAATTGATTGTGCGGAATACCTTCAATGGGAATATTATTGACCGCTTGGTTGATATTGGCAGGAAAAACGGCAATAAAAAGTGCAATCAATCCCCAAGCAGCAGCAGGACTTACGAACGGGATGAGTAACCCAACTCCACCCAGAATCTCAAAGAAGCCGCTAATGTAAACTAACTCCAGAGGATAGGGAAGTTGCGGCGGCACGATTTTTACAAACGGTTCAGGCTTCACAAAGTGTAGCACGCCTATGGTCACCATAAATATCGAGAGGATGACGCGGGAAATTTCTTTCCACCTATTCACGTTGCCGCTGTTCTGGTTCATATTCTGAAGAAGGATTAAGTTGACTCTTTCAATTTAAATTCATCAAACTTGATAATTTCTCCCCCTTTGGCAATATCAAAGCGATAACTGCTCACCGTCCCAGTTCCCGTATCGAAAATGCTGAAAACAGTGAGATCGTTGCTGGCAATATAAGGCATTGGCTGACCATTTTCATCTATCAATGGATCGATTGTCGGTACTACTGGTTCCAGTCCATTCGGATCGCCAGTTGCAACATAATCTTCCTGATAGCCGATGGGAATATTATTGCGCTGCTTATCGCCGATAAAAGCACCGTAAGAATTGCCCACATTCGAGCTTTCCAAAAAGTGCATTCCGCTGTCGCTAATAAATCGATTCCACAAATGGGAATGTCCGTAAAAAACCAGTTGGACGTTAGCAGCTTCTAACAGGGGTATGACATCGCGGATGATGTAATCTTCTTGTTTCGGGTACTCGTAGCGGATGGATTTGATATTGCGATCGATCACTTGCACTGGGTCGGTATAAGCAGGAACAATGTTTTCACCCAGTGTATGAGGTGGGTGATGGAACATTACGACTTTGTACTTAGCTTTTTTAAATTCCGGGCTATTGAGTTCTTGTTCTAGCCAGTTGTACTGAGTGCTGCCTTTTTTAATGGGCTCAAAGATGTGCTGTCCGTATCCCCACTCAGTTGGGTTGTGGAAATCTCCTTCAGATTCGCGATATTTTCCCTTAACATTCGCCGCCAGACTAGGCGATCGCCAAATACTGGTGACGTATGCTACCACCAACCGCACATCCCCAAAGGTAACTGCATAATATTTTTTACCCCCGGTCGAACTGGAGGGTAGGGTAAAAATTTCTTCGTATGTATCGGTATTAAAAGAATTATTTTTCAGCCAAGTTTGTCGCACTTTTGGATCGTTATTTGGGTTCAATTCCTGAGCATTTTGGGCGTAAATTTGTGCGGCTGCTGCTAGGGGAAATGGATCGCTAAACTGAGACTTGAGATCGGTTTCCATAGAGAAGCGACCCATCACTTCATGGTTGCCAAGCGCCGGAAAAAGTGGGGCGTGTTGAATAAGCTGCCCGCCTGTGTAAACGGTTTTGATGTCGTTTTTGTTAATTTCGTGGCTTGCACGACCCTGTAGACAAGGGAAAAAGGCAACTCCACGACGATCGTCAAACCATTCAGAAGCGCGATCGGGAACATTTACCAAGTCACCAACGGCGAAAACGGCATCCACCCGCTGCACCGTCTCGGCTACCTTTTGCAAATTTGCAGGCGTCATCGGCATTAGTTGGTGATCGGATGTCAGTAAAATTTTCAGTGGCGTTCCTGCTGGTGGCGAACTAGCAAGGGTGAAAACATCGCTGCTGACTGTTCGATCGTCTGACCGCACACTGGTAACGCGATAAGGAACTCGTTTACCTGGAATTAATCCGCTGACTTCTGCCTCGTGTCGCCAGATATCGCGGATTGTGGTTTTTTGATAAATTTCGCCATCTTCGGTTTGTTTACCTACTTTTGAGTTTCGGTCTTCGCGAGTCCGACTTAGCTTAATGGTAGTCGCGACAGCAGTAAGTTTTAGGTCTTCACCGTAGTTAACGATATGGCGGGAACCAGCAAATTCGGTAAACCAAACAACCCGCACTCCTGTTTCGGTGGGAAGTTGCAAAAATGGATCGGTTAGCAGCTGGGGTGAAGAGGACATAAATAGCGGATTGGATACGGATACGTTTATTAAGATAAACGAAATTATGACCATAAGCACAGCAGCTAAGCTGGCTTTGAGTTTTTTGTTCAGATAGCTTATTCTCACGGTTAGGCTTATCGTTGTGCGGGAATAATTAAAGTTTGTCATAATTAATGTGAAATGGTAAAAATATGCAGAAACCGGGTTTCTTCAAGAAACCGGGTTTCTTGAACAATACCTTCGCCATTTTTTTGTAGGTTGGGTTGAGTGCAGCGAAACCCAACCTACAAATTAGGCTTGAAGAAACCGGGTTTCTTGAAGTTTATTAGTGCGTAAGTGCTGAATATTTGTAAAGCGTAGAGGAGCAGAGGCAAAAAAAGTGATAATAAGTCGATAGTCTTCGATATTGGGAAAGGAGTAAATCCAGGATTTATGATGACAAATGAAACGATTAAGCTCGACCAGTTTTTAAAGTTCGTAGGTATAGCGCCGACTGGTGGACAAGCTAAATTGCTGATTGAAGATGGTCGCGTGAAAGTTAACGGTATGACTGAAACCCGGCGCGGACGGAAATTGGTGTCGGGCGATCGCGTGACGGCGTTCGGACAAACTTATCAAGTCAGGTTGAACGGCTAAAGCTTCTAAGCGGTGTAGGGTGCGTTGCAACGCACCCTACGATCGCTGAACTAAACCTTGATAATTGACAGCCTTATTACGATTATGTGATAATTTAAAAAAATTCCCTCTTTATCAGGCTCTACCTCGCCTTCCCTCGTGATTGCTTTGCTTAGGCTTGCAATGACAATTATATAGTTCTGAATCAACTGGAAACGATTATCCAAATTGATTGCAGAACTTCCGCCTTGAGAAGTTTTTCCAAAATTACCAATCAAGAGCAAAAATTCATGAAAAAGTCACATCTGTTTCTAGCTACTCTTACTTACATTATCATGGTTATAGGAGTTAGTGGCAAGGCTTTACTACAGCCATTACCTCCCTTATATTGACTTTTATAATGGGTTAAGGTATAGATGGCTTGAAAATCTGTATATTGGTCAAAATAGAGTCCTATATAGGAATATCCCACAGCCAGATCTAAAAAGCGATATTAAATACATAAACCCTATCGGTAAACCGTAGTATGGTAAGGGTGATGTTGGCCTTTAGACGATCGCATCTGCATCAAACTGTACATTTAGCTTTTAAGGAGTCGAAAAATGCGAATTGCTCAGGACATCACGGAATTGATTGGACATACGCCTCTGGTTCAGCTCAACCGGGTTCCCCAGTCGGAAGGATGTTTGGCGAGGATTGTTGTGAAGCTGGAGGGGATGAACCCAGCAGCTTCGGTGAAAGACCGCATCGGTGTGAGCATGATTCACGCAGCTGAGGAAGCTGGACTGATTGAGCCCGGTAAAACCGTTTTAGTCGAACCCACTTCTGGCAACACAGGTATTGCTTTGGCGATGGTGGCAGCTGCCAAAGGCTACAACTTGATTTTGACGATGCCAGAGACTATGAGTCTGGAACGGCAGAATATGCTAAAAGCCTATGGTGCCAAACTGGAACTGACTCCCGGCGCGGAAGGCATGAAGGGGGCGATTAGGCGTGCCGAAGAAATTGTGGCTGTGACTGCCAATGCCTTTATGCTGCAACAGTTTCGCAACCCAGCCAATCCGCAAATCCACCGGGAGACAACAGCCGAAGAAATATGGACTGATACCGATGGACAAGTGGATATTTTGGTATCTGGAGTTGGTACTGGTGGTACGCTTACCGGGGTAGCGGAGGTAATCAAGAAGCGAAAACCCAGTTTTCAGGTAGTTGCGGTGGAACCTCTCAGCAGTCCGGTTATTTCTGGAGGTCACGCTGGATCTCATAAGATTCAAGGGATTGGAGCTGGGTTTATCCCGGAAGTTCTGCGAGTAGAGCTGATTGACGAAGTTATCACCGTTGCGGATGAGGAGGCGATTTACTACGGTCGCCGACTGGCTAGGGAAGAGGGGTTGCTGTCGGGAATTTCGTCTGGGGCGGCTTTAGCTGCGGCGATTCGGGTTGGTAAACGTGCAGAGAATGCGAGTCGTTTGATTGTGATGGTGCAACCGAGTTATGGCGAACGCTATCTGAGTACGCCGTTGTTCAAGGATTTGGAACTGTTTGAAGCGGCTGCTCTCAATTAAGAGCCAATCTGAAAAATCTGTAGGTTGGGTTGAGTAACGAAACCCGACCCGAACTTAAAGCTAAAGTTGGGTTTCACTTTGTTCTACCCAACCTACGGCAATAAAATTTATTACAAGTATGCCACCGGACACGATATTAGTCATTAGGAATTGATGTACTTTTTTCCATTACCAATGACTAATGACTAATGACTAATGACAACACAAAGAAAAATGGTAGGGGGTAGCTGGGGAAAATTTCAACCCATTTATCTACCACCTACCACACCTTGAGCTACCTAAAATCGCGCAACCACAAATAATTGTCATTCTTCCAGCGGTTGCGAAAATCTTCAAAGGAATTAAACAGCAGCGGATGCGTGCTATATCTAAAGCATCCTAATTGTCAGCGATCAGCCGTTTAATTGCCTCCATCAGTTCTGTTTGCTTAAACGGTTTACCAAGGTAAGCATCTGCACCGACCTTCAGCCCCCAATAGCGATCGACTTCTGTAGTTTTTGCCGAACACATAATGACTGGGATGTCCTGCGTCTTTGGTGTTTTCTTAATGCGACGGCAGACCTCGTAACCATTCATTTGAGGTAAGAGAACATCCAGTAGTACCACATCGGGCGAAGAATCAAGTATCCGCTCTAAGGCTTCTACGCCATTTCGGGCGATTGTTACTTGAAAGTCTTTGCCTTCAAGGAACTCTGTCATCATCTGCCGTTGTGTGGCGCTGTCTTCTACAACTAGAATAGTACCCATATAAATTTGTTTTCTGTTATAGAATCAGTTTGTTTCTCATAGCTCCATCTTAGAATTAGTATAGAGAGGCTACATGAGGCGCAAGTCCTGAATTCATCTGGGACTTTAGTCCTAGAGCGGCTTGGGATTCGTGATTTGGCATCGCCCGATCGCAACAACCTCGATTTTTGGTTGTCTAAAACCTTGTGATCGGCTCTCTGACGGCAGCTCGTACATATCTTGTGCTGATTCTTCTCGTCAATGTTTTGAGCGAAACCTTGACATTCTCATTGCCAATGGTGTATAAGTTTTTAATTCCCGGTTCCGATTATGATTCGTATTTTGTTAGTTGACGATCAGAGCCTGATCCGTCGGGGGTTAAGCGAATTGCTAAGGTATGAGGATTCCATTGAGGTAGTGGGAGAGGCGGATAACGGCAAAGTTGCTATTTCTCAAGTGGAACTATTGCAGCCGGATGTCGTACTGATGGATATTCGGATGCCTGTTATGGATGGGGTAGCGGCGACTAGGGAAATTTGCCAGCGTTTTCCGCAGACGAAGGTACTGGTGTTGACTATTGATGACGATGATGAGTATGTAGCCAAAGCGCTGCGCTACGGAGCGGCTGGGTATTTGCTTAAGGATACGCCACCGGAAGAGATCGCCCAGGCTATTCGAGTGGTGTATAAGGGCTATACTCATTTGGGGCCGGGTTTGGCTAAGAAGATTATGGCACAACTGCCTGCGAAATCTCCCAGCCCTCCGCCTGGTTGGAGTGAACTGACGCCTCGTGAGCAGGAAATTTTAAAGTTGATTGCGACTGGTGCAAGCAACCGGGAGATTGCACAAACGCTTTACATTTCTGAGAAGACGGTGAAAAACCACGTTACGAGTATTTTACATCGGTTGAATTTACGCGATCGCACTCAGGTGGCTATTTTTGCTAATTCTTTTCTGCCTTCCCCAGCTAATTAACTTTAAATACAATATATTAAGTCCGTGAATCTGCGGTTGACAAATTTCACTCGCCTAAATTAGGTTGTGTAGCAGCGAATTCAATTCGCTTGCTTTTTCAGAAGCATACTATAGCAACCGCCAAGGCGACTCTTGACAGTAGGGGCGAAGCATTCGGGTAGTAAATCTTCGGTTTTAACCAATAAATTATATGCCCGAATGCTTCGCCCCCTCCCCAGATTTATGGCTTAACCGCCTTGGCGGTTGCTATAGTTGCGCTTTAGCGCTAGATTGAGCGCTAAAGCGCAACTACGTACCTTTTTTAGAAATGTGCGATCGCGCTTTTTCTGCTTGCTGGGAAAGAGATGACATATCAGCACCTTGTCCTGGGGCTAAGCTAGCTTGATTTTGGGTTGATTCGCCTTGCAACTTCACTTTATTATTGCGTTTCTGGTTTATTAAATTATTAACAGCTTTCCAGGTAAGTAAGCCAGAACCTGAGCTGATAACGATAATTAATATGAAGGTAGCCAAGGCGCTAAAACTGAATGGTTGATTAATGTTTATTACTCCCGGTTTCTGCTCAATCCAGTATGGGGCGCTAGTTGCTACTACCCCGGCTACGCAATTGTAGCATTTTTCATAGCTAATTTATTGATGGTTTTCAGTAGATTCGGTAGAAGTAATCAAAGCTAAGGCACTAGCTATAATATCATCTTCTTTAACCATTGTTTTTAGTTGCCGCGCTTCATAAATGCCTTCAAAAACTTCTAAAGCAGCATCATCAAGAGCAGAAGAATATGCTTCAATGAGAGTTTCTTCTAATTCTTCTAAATCCAGATAGAATCCGTTAGATTTGAGACGTTTATTGAGTCGTTTTATGTTTCTAACTGAATTTCTAATTGAAGTATCCCAAGAGCGAGTTGTCCGGTTTTCTACTTTTTGTTTGAGTAGATGCAATAGCAGAACTACTGCAAAACTATAAATGTTATTGATGATATCTTTTTTGCTCATTTCTGCAATTTCTTCGGCAATGACTAGAGCGCCTTTAATATCGCCTTGGAGTAAAAGCTGTTTCAGTTCTAAGATTTCTTCCATTGGTTAAAAAGGGAAATTAGGAGGGTGATCGCGCTTCTTCCGATTGTTGAGAAATTACTACTTCTGGACTTTGAGAACTGGCTAATTTGGACTATCGCCAGATTTACCCTTGAAGAGTTTAAACGGCAAATTAATTTTCCATCTGCCATTAATTACGCCCACCAATCCACCAACAAATACCACTGCAAAGAGACTGCACAAAAGACTACTTACACCGGGATGAATTTGATCGCCTGATTGGGGTATTCTGATAACTAGGGGTTTATCTATGTGACCGGAAACAGCAGAGGCGACAATGCCTCCGGCACCTAGTCCAGCACCTAATATTTGAATTGTCCTTTCTAGGGAGCGATCGCTCTTTGCTTGCTCAATCTCCACCAAACCCCGTAATGTATTGATAAACTCGCTGATGAGGTCTTTACCTGGTTGGATATAACTGAGGTAGGTTTCTATCTGATCGAGGTAGCGTTTACAGGTAGTTTCGCCAAACTCTTGCCAAGTGAGAATATCGCCAGGTTGCCAGAATTTTTGTAAGTAAGTTTGATAGTTGATCTGATTGGTTTTGATTGTGGTATAATGTGCTTGCAGATTTCTCAGTTGCCGTTGATACTGCATTGATAGTTCTGGCATTGATTCGAGAATTTTTTGTAGTTCTTCTAATGGCTGATTTTGCTTAAATTCTTTAACTTTTGCCTCTATTTGACTATAAACTTTTCTGGCCTTACTATAACTTTCTCGCCCTTGTTCGTAGGCATATTCAATTTTGTGGCGAGTCCAGAGTGAACCAAATAAATGATCGTAAACTGGGGTAATTTCTGGATTGATATTTTTATTATCTATCCAAACTAAAATTTTATAAAGTTTATTCGGCTGATTTTTGTGGCTAATTTCATATTGAAATAGGGGAACCTTAAGTAAGTTACCTTCATCGACTAATCTAGCTGTAAATTTAGTATCTTTCAGGAATTTTTTAACAAATCTATCGGCTAAATATTGACATTTATCTTCGGCTATTTCTGATTGGCAATTAAACCAGATAGTTTCACCTAAAGTATTTTCAGAACAGTCTAAAAATAAGCTACTAGGTTGAAATAAATTGAGTTCTTCGACTGTGATATCTTGGTTAGGATCGTCAGGATATAAACTTAGATCGAAAGCGTAGGTATCATGCAATAAAAAGGGTTGTAGCCTTCCACTAATTGCTAATCCATTTTGGTTGATTGCCGCGAGTTCGATAGGTTGTTGTTCTTCATTTAGCCAGCGATTAATTAAATTTAAGGCTTCTGTTTTATGCTTGAAAACATTTGATTCTTCATCCAACTCATAACAAACTAATTTAGATTTTAAATCTTTTAGTTCAATGAAAGGTAGTTTTTCGCTTAGGTTAATCAAATTTTTCCAAATTAAATCGGCTTTAGGTGAAACTTGATCGAGAGATTCAGCTATAGTCTGATTTAGATGGAAAAAACAAACACTGATACTAAAGTTTTTCATAGAGGAGGATGACTAATCTTTCTTGGTTTCAGGATTATTTTCCGGAGCAGCGGTAAGATTTTCAATGATTTCTTTCAATGATTTATCTGCTTGTCCCTTTTTGATGGGTGAGATCCCTTCTCTGCCTAATTTCTCTGTGTTTAATTGACGATTTTCGTATTCTCCTAGTATATTATTTTTGTCATTTTCTGGTAGTTGTTCCATCCAATTTTCGATAATTGTGACATTAGCATTATCGTCATCTGTTAATTGATCTTTAAGAGAAACTAAGGCATCTCTCAGGTTGACAAATAAATCTGATTTTTGAATGAGTTGCTGGAAAATTTCTAGTTTGGTGATGCTATTAGTCATGTTTTGTTCTCCTTTGCCTGCCGCACAGAAGCCAGCCCAGTGATACGGATTTTGATATACTTTAGCATGGACTCCCTGAGTTTGCGATTGTTTGTTTAGATTGCGTTGTAATTTTTCTCGCCATTTTTTGTCTAAAAGGCGACATTTGTTTGTCCAGTCGAGGAAGCCTTGGATGTCGGTGTCTCGTACCCAGATTTGTGCCTGGTTTAAGGCCCAGGCGAGTTTACCGGGTTGGTGGTAGAGGTTTTCGTAGGTTTTAATCAGTAAAATGGCTGTAGAAAAGGCATTTACTGACCACAGGGTGACGTATAAACTGGGACTACCCGCCAAGAGGAAACCACTGGTGAGGCTGATGTATTCGTCGGTGTTGTCGAGTTGTACTTGTCCGGTTTCGCAGGCGGAAAGAGTGACTAGGCTGCATTCACTGAGGTTGAAATGGCGGAAGATTTCTTCTAGGGTGAGAGTGCCATCGGCTAGTTTTAAACCTGATTTTAGGGGTTCGATGAGATCGAAGGAACCATGACAGGAAAAGAATAGATGATGGCTATCTTTGACTTGTTCAGCTATTTCTAATTTTTCCTCTGATTCTTCGCCTGATTTGCCTTTTTTAGCATTTTCTTTGCTTAAAATTTCTGGTTTGGGGAAGATGTTTTTAATGGTTTCTACTTCCATATCGGCAGCCATTAAGTTATCTTCGGGGTTTTGAATGGCGAAGAATTTATCGAATTTACCTCGTTTGTATTTTTGGACTTGATGGAGAATTTGGCAACTGGGGGCGTAGGAAACTCCACCGGGAAAGGCATCGATTAAATATTTGTGGTTGTTGTGGGTAACTGGGAGGGCGTGGAGAGGGAAGAGGTGAAGGTAACGGTGGGGAACGAGGATTAGTTTATCGCAGGTTTTGGGAATGGATTTGAGTATTTCATCAATGTGGAGAATTTCGGCTAAGTTTTTGAGACGTTCGCTTAAAGGTTTCTCCCATTTTTCATGGCGTAGTTGCTTGAATTGTTCAAATTGTTCTTCTTGAGGTAAATTTTCATCAACCTTTGGATAATAATCTCCTAAATATTTCCTAGTCCAATCAATTAATTTATCAAAATATGACTCAGGGAATGATAAAATTTGTGGTTGAGGGTTATCATTGGTGATGATGAAAGCACAAAAACTATTGCCTAAAATGTACCATTCGACAATGGCTGTGTTTTCATCGGCTAATTGCTTAATTTCACCAAATTTTAGCGGTGTATAGGGATATTTTGCAGCTAAATCTTGGCGTAGTTGGTTGATGAAATCATAATTTTTTTCTTCAGCTTGTTTTAACCGCCTATCTTCCTCGGCAATTCTTACTCTTAACTGTTGCAACTCTTGGCGTACTTCGGAGGGAATTTCTCCTTTAGGATACAAATCTTTCACCGATAGCAACTCGATTAAGTTTTGCCCCTTGGAACGTTCGGCAAATTCGACAGCCTCGGTGTAGAGTTTTAGTTTGATGCAAACTTCTACCATCCGCAGATAAAGTCTATTCCATTCTTCGGCTAATTTCTTCTTGATTTCATCTCCAGATTGAATCTCACCCCGTATTAATTCTACTGTTTCAATCGCTGGGGAAAAAGTATCATAAGCGAGTTGCCATTGTTGGTTACTGTGGTAAAGATTACCTAAATTAAACAAGGTTTCTGTATAATTTTGCAGGAAAGCCTCACGAGTTCTGATAGTTAAAGCATTGTGATAAAGTTCAATCGCACGTTCAATATTCTCTGCTTTCTCTCCCCTGATTCTGTCACTGTAGGCATTTGCCAGATTATTTTGCGTCATTGCCCAATATTCGGGAAAGGCATCGCGGGTGCGAACTTCTAAGGCAGCAGTGTAAGATGCGATCGCACGTTCAATATTCTCTGCTTTCTCTCCCCTGATTCTGTTACTATAGGCATTTGCCAGATTATTTTGGGTATCTGCCCAATTTTCGG
>CASBRD010000362.1 GCA_949128025.1 Oscillatoriales cyanobacterium PMM_0008
ACCCCCAAACCCCCTCCCCGTCTACGGGGAGGGGGCTAAGAGGGAGAAGTTATCGATCTAAGAAAAAAAAGAAGCGATCGCCAAATGCGATCGCTTTTATCCCCCAGACCCTATAACTTTTATGGGCAATGCTATTTCATCTGCCTAGAAAACTAGCAGTATTGTCTAACTAGCTGCTTTGATTCTGTTTCCAACATCCGCAGCAAATCGCGATCGCCCTTATCTCTAGCAACTTGCAGGCGGTACTCCAGACGGCGACGGATATTAGCTAAGTGAGTTTCTTCCACCTTATCCAAAATTTTGCGACAGCTGCCAGAGGTTGACATAACTCTAACAGGACTCTCTTCTGCTGCTGGTGCTGTAAAACAAGCTTCTGCGGTTGCACGAGGATTGGGGCAGTAGTTAACACCGCGATATCTTAAGTTAGGCGTTGGTTGCGGCACAGGAATATGTCTGGGATAGCTATATCTCCAATCTTGACCCCGGTATTTACCGCCAATCTCGCCTTCAGTAAATTCGCCGGTAGGTATGTCGTTTTCGTAGGTAGCACCGCGATAACTGAATTGCATAAATTTGGCCTCCTATGGAGTTATCTAAATCGGGGTTAAAAGTTAAGTCAAGCGATCCCGAAGGCATCACTGTCTATTAGAGTAGCGCTCTAAAGGCTCACTTTGGTGTGATCCCCGACACAAAAACAGCAAACTTTTGTAAACTTCTGTAGTGTATGTTACCGTTTTACATAAATTGGGCTTAAAGTCAAATTTCTATGACAAAGTACATCTACCAATAGGCAGATGTAGGGCGGCTGAAGTGGAATCGTAGAGGCGATGGAACCCCCCTCAATCCCCCCGCAACGGGGGGAGGGAAGAGTAATCTGGCTTCTTCTGCGTGTCGGGGCGCGGTTTTTTGGCGATCGCTCACAGAGTTGGACGATTACACTGGCGGGTGAAAATAAAAAGCCGCACCTAAAATTATGTAAGTTGCCAACAACAATGCTCCCTCCAACCAGTTAGAACGTCCGTCCAAACTGATGAGATTAGCGACTAAAACCGCAATTATTACCGCCACTACCTCAAAAGGATTGAAATTTAAATCCATCGGTTGACCGATCGCCACCCCTACCAAAACTAACATGGGAGCTACTAGCAGCGCAACTAACAAGCTAGACCCCATAGCAACCGAAACCGATAAGTCCATATTGTTCTTAATTGCTACGCCAACCGCTGTTACATATTCTGCTGCACCGCCAACTATAGGTAAAAGCACAACACCAGTAAAAAGTGGAGTCAAACCCAAACTTTTCGTTGTTTCTTCCACAACTCCAACGAAAATTTCTGACTCAAAGGCAACTGCTATAGTAGATGCCAACAACACACCTATCCACAACCACAAATTAGGTTTGTGAGTTGACTCACCTTCAGCATCTTTGGGAGTTTCAGATTCTAAATCTACTATTCCCACATCGTAAAGATAACTGTGAGTTTTCAATGAAAAAACCAACGTTAAAGCATAAACTACGATTAATACTACAGATGCTGTCAGCGAAAGATTGCGAATGGCAGTTTCGGCAACTCCATTTGAGGTATAAATTACCATTGTCGGCAAAACAATTGCAATCACTGCCAGAGTCATGCTTGAACCATTCACCCGCGCCACAACCGGCTGAAATTCCTGTTCCTTATAGCGCAATCCTCCCAAAAACATGGAAAGTCCCATGACTAGGAGTAAGTTGCTGATAATGGTTCCAGTAATACTTGCTTTAACAATGTCAACCAATCCCGCTTTAAGCGCAACTAAGGCAATAATCAGTTCGGTAGCATTGCCAAAGACTGCATTTAACAAACCGCCAATTGAGGGGCCAACAACGATCGCAATTTCTTCAGTGGCAGTGCTTAACCACACTGCTAGGGGTACAATGGCTAAAGCCGATGTGATGAAGACTGTCAGCGAACCCCAGTGTAAATATTCAGCGGCAATGGAAATGGGTATGAAGATTAAAAGGACGTAAGAAATTATTTTCTTGATTCCCATAATAAGTTCTGGCCTTTCTCCAATGGTGATATCAATTATACAGTTTTTAAGCAGCGAAGGGAAGTGATATCATGAGTTATAATGACTTTTTTTCATCTAAAGGGTCAGCATCTGGTTTGGCATTCCCCTTTAGTTGGGAGAAAACCCGATAATCCTCCCACTCAGCAATCGAACCCTCATCTGAATCATCATTATTTATCTTAATTAAATTATATTCCACGTCTTCAGCATAAATAGTAAATGTAACATTAAAAAATTCCACAAATTTAATTATCAACTGACAGTCTGACTCAGAAAATTTTTCATAGTATCGAATCAAATCGGCGATACCCCCTTCTAGACGTAGGCGAGACGGCTTGCATATCAAAACGATATTTAGAAGTAAAATGACTAAAGTCAGCGGAGTTTTTTGAAAAATTAACAAAAGAAACAGTTCCGAAGGTGACTGATAATTTTCTGTTGTTAAAAACTCAATGACTCCTTCGCAAGTTTTTAGTAAAAGTAGCTTGTTTATTGGTTCCGCGTCATAACTCTCATAAAGAACGTTTAACTTTTCACTTAGCTTGATATTGAGAGTTGTTGCCAACTGTTTATTAGCCAAGCAAAAAATTAGGTATTTCTGGAGGCTACGCTTGAAATCTTTGTAGGTAAGATCTTGAGTTTGTTGAATAAAAATATTAGCTAAGCTTACATAATTGAACTGTCCTCGTCTTGCTACAATCATTTTAATTAGATTAATTACTTCATCTCCCAAACCAGTTGGATTCTTTAGCGTCTTGTCTCTTGTTCCAGCAGACGCGGCACGAGATGTGTACATAGCCAGATCTAATTTGAACTTATCTTTCAGTTGTTTGGATAGCGTTCTAGCGGCTTTTCGTTGTTCAATTGGATTGGTGCGATCGATGTATTGAGGAACTAACAAATAAGAAGTATAACGGTAACTCCAGTGACCTTTTTCCCGGTCTTCATGTTTCAAAGCGAACATTTTTAGATCTTGGTAGTCTTTACTCTTTATAAAATTATTCAGCCATTTTCTAATCAGGCGCAACTTTTTAGAAGTGGTATTTTGACTAATTAAGGGCTCTGAGAGTATTGCAATTAATTCCCGAATAGCTTGATGATCTCTGGCTGCTTCCCAATTGTTAACTAAAATATAACAACAACGCTTGAGCGTATTTTTAAATTCCTCCTCATTATTGGCAAAAACAATTTCCTGAATCGCCTGTGAAGGGGCAGAGTTTACATTTTCAACCAAATTAATAAATAGGTCTTTAAATAAAGACAGAACAAAGGCTGGGTCTTTTATCCTGACAATATCTAACAGCAAAGTGTAAATAGTTTTCTGGGAGTCATAAACAATACGGCGAGCTTGTGTATTTAACTCAACAGGTAGTTCAGTTTGCAGATCATCTGGTAAAACATTCATAACGCTCCCTGATTCTTTATAGCGGTTTTCAGTTGGATGAAGGACAAGAAACCGGGTAACGTCTGCGAAACCCGGTTTCTCTGTATCTCACTCACCTGATGCGATCGCCTTTTTTAACTCAACCAAAAACATGGACTCGTTTGCAATCCTTCTCCAGAAGGATTTTGACTGCAAAAGTTGTATAGCCATAATCAGATATGTTAGGACAGTATAGAGCTATTCCCCGCAAAGAAGCAACTGTGTTTGCACTCAGCACTTTGCTATAATTCCCGTCTGGTTCATTAACTAAGTTAAAAAAAGAGCGATGTTAACATCGCTCAAAAGAAATATAACCCCCGAAAGGAGTAAAGTTGTTCGATGTGGCTGCTAACATTTGATTCGCCACTTCGATGTTCTGGGGTACCGATTCAGCGCAGATATGAAGGGCAGCAGATTTGGTGTCCGTAAGAAGGTTATTTTGCTGCTTCTAACTGATCGACGCGCAGCCACATATTCGGAGTTGGAACTTTACCAAACTTCACCAGGGCATACTCACCCCGCAAGTCTACAACTTCGCCTTTACTATCAAACAGATAGGGTGGCCAGCGCGGATCGCTGGCTTTAGCTTCTAGACTATTGTCCAACTTTTCCCGAACAGCGTGAACTAGATCGCCCTTTTTTATGGCCATAGCCTGCCCTTTGAGAATTTTTTCACTTGTTTATTCACAATTATCAGCTACTCGTAGAAGTTGTTACAACATTGCGATCGCACCTGATACCAAATCCGGGTTGGTTACCCCATGAGAATTTTTGGCCTAAACATTGTAGAGACGTTTCATGAAACGTCTCTACAGCCTAGAGACATAAAGGGGGTAATCGTTGCGGATTTGGTATGACCCCTCCCCTAGCCTCTTTTTTTCTTTTGAATGAGTGACTTTTGACTTTTGACTTCCCTACCTCTGACACTGGGGACAAAAATGAGACGATCGGCCCGCCAACTTAAATCGTCCAACAGCCGTCCCGCAGACGCGACAAGGTGATCCGGCGCGTTGATAAACCCAAGCGACACCGCCATAGTTACCGTTAACGCCCTGAACATTCAGAAAATTGCTAAAAGTCGTTCCTCCGGCCTCAATTGCCGCTTGCAACACCTGAATAATGGCACTGTGCAAGCCCTCGATTTGCTCCCGGCTCAAAGCCGAACACATCGTCGTCGGTCGTACTTTGCTCACAAACAGAACTTCATCTGCATAAATATTGCCCAGTCCAGCTACCAACTCCTGATCCAGGAGTGCCGTTTTGATGGGGCGGCGGCTGTTTTGCAATTGTCCAGCCAAGTACTCGACGGAAAACTCAGCGGAAAAAGGGTCAGGCCCCAATTTTTTTAGCCCCGAAATCACGTTTTCAGGTTTATCTGTCGGCGCTACCCACCACATCTGACCGAAAGTACGCTGGTCAACAAAGCGTAACTCGCGGTTTTCTTCAAAAAACAGTCGCACCCGCGTGTGTTTCTGTAATGGCTCATCTCTATGCAGCCACAGTAGCTGACCTGTCATCCGCAGGTGAACTCCCAGCCAGCCAGCCTTGGATTGGGGACTGGGGACTGGGGACTGGAGATTGGGAAGTTCTTTCCCCCACTCTCCCACTTCCCCACTCTCCCACTCTGCTTTTACGAGTTCTGCCAGCAGGTATTTGCCGCGCCGATGCCACTGGGCAATTTTGACACCTTGCAGCCGAGTTAGAAAATCGGCAACAGAAACAGGGTGGGCAACAGTGCGCGTTAGCAACACATCCCCACCCTCTATTTGCCGATCGAGGGTCACGCGATCGAGGCCCCGTCTAACTGTTTCAACCTCTGGCAGTTCTGGCACAAGTTAACGCTTTTCAGTTCCCTGATTGGGGCCGCCTTCGACAAGGGGATCGCTACTTCCAGACTCTGGCTCGGCAGTAGCCTTGGTGGTAGTTTTGCTGGCAGCGCCTGTCTTGCGGATACCTGCTTCGACTGGTGTTTGGTAGCCACCGGAAGGTGTCGTGCCTTTTTTCGCTCCTGCTTTCGCGCCTTCAACTTCTACCAGTTCATCCGGACTGAAGTTATTGGTGTTGACGCCAGCGTAGTTGACTTTATCAAAGCGAACGATAACTGAATATTTGATGCCGCTTTGATCGATAGAGGCAACTGTTCCTAGATCTTGGAACCAGTAGGACTCTTTGCGGAGAATTCTGACCTTAGAACCACGTTGAACCATGATTGCTTTCCCTTTCGAGATGATTTTCTACCGATTGAGTAGTTGTTTTTCAGAGTACTACCGGATAGTGACGCACTGTTAGCTTTAGTCTTTAAGTTTTGTTGCTATTCTATCCTTAGCATCCGGACGAAATGGGCCTGACGCCCCCAAACATCGCGAGTGGAGGATATGTCTGCGATCGCTAAAGTGAAGTCCCCACCGTCAAGCGGAGTACCGCTATAACGGGAACTCCAGGCTAGAGCCTTGTATCGTAATTAATGACGCAAGGCGCGTGGGCCGCGAATCCCTTACATCGATAAGCGTGAAGTCAGGGGCTGATTCTCGTTTTTCGGTAACCTTTTTTATGCAATTATTTCATCCCTGTATGTTGGCAGCGTGCAGCAGTTGACCTCATCAATACAAACTTTGCCCCACTGCAAAGCCCAACGCACCAGTGCTACCCGGTTGTCGGTCGCTGTTTTGGTCAATATGTTGCTAATGTGGTTGTCAACGGTTCGCTTGCTAATCTCCAGCTTATCGGCAATCTTCTCGTTGGTTAAGCCAGCAGCTACCAACTCGATAATTTGCACTTCTCTATCTGAGAGGGACGCCGGAGCCCCAGATATGCGACCAGCCATAATGGATTCCTATACCCTGTAAATCTACCTATTGTAATTTTACCTAATGCTAAGTCTGAAGGGCTATAATTCCAAAGGTTTGGCATCTGGATCGGGTGCGATCGCAATCTGTCGGTGATCGATGGGACAAGGAATCTTCCCCCGTGCTAACTCTTGACCCCTGGCGCGGTATCACGGGAGAAGATGTTAACTTTTGTGTCGATCGCAGTAAGCTCTTTCTTAGTTATTGCTATAGAGCATTTCAAGGAATGCAACTGTGAGTCATACCCGTGTTCTCTGCTTTGGTGAAGTTTTGTTCGACTGTTTGGCGGATCGACCGGGACGCCCTCTCGAACAGGTTGAATCTTGGACTCCCTATCCTGGGGGGGCCCCGGCGAATGTTGCCTGCGCTTTGGTGAAGTTGGGTACATCAGCTGGATTTATTGGATGTGTCGGTGAGGATGAACCGGGGAATACCTTGGTGCAGCTGCTAGACACGGTTGGTGTGGATGTAACCGGGGTTCAGCGTCATGCAAGTGCGCCAACTAGGCAAGTTTATGTTGTGCGATCGCTTTCGGGCGATCGCAGTTTTGTCGGTTTTGGAAATCACGACACCACAGAATTTGCCGATACCCGCCTGCAAGCCTCAAATCTGCCTGTAAGGTTATTGGAAGAGGCCGATTTTTTGGTTTTGGGAACTCTGGAACTGGCTTATCCCCAAAGTCGGGAAGCGATCGCACGAGCGCTCCATCTGGCAGATGAGTATTATCTCAAAATTTTGGTAGATGTCAATTGGCGTTCCGTATTTTGGCCTTACCCAGAACTCGCCAGTCACGTCATCCACGACTTGATGAAGCGGGTTGATTTCATTAAGCTTTCTTCCGAAGAAGCCGAATGGCTGTTTGATACAACCGACCCCTGTGCGATCGCTCACAAACTTAATGACTGCGAAGGGGTCTTAGTAACCGCTGGCGAACATGGCTGTGCTTACTATTTGTCAGAAAGCGAAGGTAAGTTGCCTGCTTTCCCAGTGGATGTTATAGATACTACTGGTGCTGGCGATAGTTTTGTGGCTGGGTTCGTTCACCAAGTTTGCCAGTATGGCATTAAAGCCCTTAGCGATCGCGATACTGCCAAACGCATTGTCACCTATGCCAGTGCTGTGGGTGCTATGACGGCAATGAAACCGGGTGCGATCGCAGCTCAACCCACGGCAGCCCAAGTGGAATATTTTTTGCGATCGCATCAAAATTTGTCTTTTTAAGCACAAAAACATTAACACACAAAGATATAGGGTGGGCAATGCTCACCCTATTTGTGGAGTTTTTGATGATGATTCCAGAAATAACCAAACAACTTTTAAATGCCAAGAAAGAAAGGAAAGTCAGCTTTGCCGATTTGGAAAAGCTTTTGGGACGAGATGAAGTATGGATTGCCGCCGTAATTTACCGTCAGGCAAGTGCTTCACCAGAAGAAGCAAATAAATTAGTTGAAGCTTTAGGACTTGGCTCGATTTATGCTAAAGAACTGACAGAATATCCTGTGAAAGGATTGGGGCCGATCGTTCCTACCGATCCTTTGATTTATCGTTTTTATGAAATTATGCAAGTTTATGGAATGGCTTTAAAAGAAGTCATTCACGAGAAGTTTGGCGATGGAATTATGAGTGCGATCGACTTTACTTTGGATGTGGAGAAAGAAGAAGATCCCAAAGGCGATCGGGTGAAAGTGATTATGAATGGAAAATTTTTACCTTACAAAAAGTGGTAATGGTAGTGCTAACATGAGAACAATTGCATTTCCTTTTCGCTTTTGCTAAGGAAATACAGGGCGTAGTAGTACAGTAACTTTTTAAACGAAGCTTGTACCAGACAAGTGAGATATTTGTCTGTAACGCCCGTAACTATTGAACTCAATTAAGAAATGTCAGAATCTCTTACACCTCCAACAACCAAGCCTCACGTTCCCCATTTCTCCTCTGGGCCTTGTGCCAAACGCCCAGGCTGGTCTGTTTCTGGGCTTCAAAATGCCTGTGTCGGTCGTTCCCATCGTTCTGAAGATGGTAAAGCCAAACTGGCAGAAGTGATCGATCGCTCCAAGAAAATTTTAGGCATTCCCAGCGATTATCGTCTAGGTATCGTTCCTGCTTCCGATACGGGCGCAGTAGAAATGGCATTATGGTCGCTACTGGGACAAAGACCCGTTGATATCCTGGCATGGGAAAGTTTTGGCCAGGAATGGGTGAAAGATGTCGTAGAAGAGTTGAAAATAGCCGATCTACGCCTGATGAAAGCGCCCTACGGCAGTTTACCGGATTTGAGCCAGGTTGATTTTAGCCACGATGTTGTGTTTTTGTGGAATGGCACCACTTCCGGTGTCAGAGTTCCTAATGGAGATTGGATCGCGGACGATCGCCAAGGATTGACTATTTGCGATGCAACATCGGCTGCTTTTGCGATGGATATCCCTTGGCACAAATTGGATGTCGTGACCTATTCTTGGCAAAAAGTGTTGGGTGGGGAAGCACAGCATGGTATAATTGTTCTCTCACCTCGCGCAGTGGAACGACTCCAAAGCTATCAACCCACTTGGCCCATACCGAAAATCTTTCATCTAGCCCAAAAAGGTAAGTTGATCGAGGGGATTTTTAAGGGCGATACCATCAATACGCCCTCGATGTTGTGCGTAGAAGATGCCATTGATGGTTTAAATTGGGCAGAAAGTGTGGGCGGTCTTCCTGGTTTAATTAGTCGTAGCGAAGCTAATTTAAGTGCGATCGCTAAATGGGTTGAAAAAAGCAACTGGGCTGATTTTCTGGCTGAAAAACCGGAAATTCGCTCTTGTACTTCAATTTGCTTGAAAATTATCGATGCTTGGTTTACCAGCCTGAATGCAGAAGACCAAGCAAAATTCGCGAACAAGTTGGCGAAACTGCTAGAAAAGCAACAAGTTGCTTATGATATTGCCCCCTATCGCGCTGCACCACCTGGATTGCGGATTTGGGGAGGCGCAACGGTAGAAACCGCAGATATTGAAGCTTTACTTCCCTGGTTAGATTGGGCTTATGCTACTTTAAAAGCGGAAGTTGCGGCTGTAAGTTAACCTGAGAATTGTTAATAGGTACGTTGTTGCGCTTTAGCGCTAAAGCGCAATAACGTACCTCATTCCTCTTTATTTGCACGCACACATTTTTTTCGTTTGTACAAAGTTAGTTAAGTCTGTTTTTTTAAGCACTCTCCCAATCCTCAATCTGTAATCCTTCTACTCGATTAAATTCTTCTGTATTGTGAGTAACTAGGATTAGATTATTAGCGATCGCAATAGCTGCGATCGGAATATCATAAACACCAATAGGAGTTCCACCAGCAGCTAGATTGGCACGAATTCTAGATGCAATAGTGGCTGCTGTATCATCAAAAGGCAAAGAGACAAAGCGATTTAAAAACTGTTGTTGTCTTTCTAAGCTACGCTCTGGATTATTACTTCTTAATGAGCCATAAAATAACTCGAATTTTACCACAGAACACACGGCGATATCTTGAGAATTAGTGGCCAGTATTCTTTCTCGAATTGGTACAGAACGACCGTTTAAGTATCTGACACAAACATTGGTGTCTAGTAAATAAATCATTCCATTAATTCTGACTATTCAAAAACTCCTTCCATGTTTTCGTCTAATAGTGTTGATATTCCCTCATCATCTATCACAATTGGGTCATCAGCACAACTTCCATAAGTTCTTTCTATAAACTCTTTCCACTCTAATTCCTCCGATAAGGTCGTGACTGGTGTAACTTTCTTGAATGTTATTGTCACTTCTAACTCAGCATCATTTAACCCTACAGGCACATCTAAATGTAAGATACCATCTTCTCCAACACGCTGACGTAATGTTAAGCTTTGCATAGTTTATTGTTCCTTTATATCATGTTCAGTCGATATTTTGAAATACGGGCTTTAGTCCACTCTTTAGTTAGATTTAATTCGCTCTACTTGCAGTTGCAATATCAGCACGGATTAGCTGATACATTGGACTAGAGAACGGGTGAAAATCATCAGGCCAAGGCGCAGTCATATTGCACAACAAACGGAACTGTAGGGGTGTTGGTACTAGGTTAACGCGCTCTACCTGGATATGTACAATTTCTGGATTTTGGCCGATAAAATTGAAAGCATCATCTACCAAATAGCGAGGGCAATAACCTACAAAATATAGATCGCCTGGAAAAGATTCGTTTGTCCGTAACATCAATGCGTTGCGATCGTAAGGATTTTGAAAATCGTGAACCAGTCGCAACAATTCATTCTTCTGAAGTTTGTTAATTCTATCGAGAGATGCTGGTGGTAAATGTCGCAATCCACGTACAAAAAAGTGGATGTGGTACAATCCATTTTCATCCCGTTCTGGACAGGGAAATACCTCAAACTTATCTGTTGCCTTTTGCCCACCACTACGAGCTAGCAACGTAATGGGATCGTCTTCGTGCTGAGGTAGATTCAACAATTCCACAAAATTTTTGTAGTTTGGTCTCGATCGCGACAGCACTCGATTGGAAAATAAAGGAAAAAGTTCAACAGATCTGTATACTTTATTCAGATCTGGCAATGAGTATAGTGGTTCAAATCCACACTTTTCTATGGCTTCAAGGATACCTTTTGTATAAGCAAACTCGTACATTTTTCGATCAAATGTTAATTTGCCGATGGGAAACCAATCTCCACTGTTTGCGTCTTGCCAAGCCAAAAAAAGCGTTTTCATCATCACTGTATAATATGCAGATCGAGTAACCTGCGTTGATTTAACTCAAGGATTTTTTGGGCAAATTTAATTGCTGTTTCTGAGATGCGATCGCTTGGAATACGGCGAAACAAGTCTAATGTATCACGAAGTGAGACTTTTGCTAAATAGTCCAGCGATACTGAGGCGGCATCAGGATAGCGACCCGCCACTTCACGAAACACCTCGAAAGTCTTGAGTGGTTTCTTATCCTCAACTCTAGCATAAAAGTAGGAGCGGCATTTTGTCACATATCCTTCGACAGAGCCGTTGTTAAGCTTCAAAAGGCGTTTTTCATCAGGCAATTCCCGACCCAGACAGGAACCGTGGTCGTATGTTGGCGCGAGATAAGTGGTTTGCACCTTTGCTGATAGTCCTTTGTATTGTATCAATTCCCAGTTTTGATGGTGTCGATCGCTGTTCCCAACCCAAGCATCCAAAAGTAAGTATCCTACAAAAACATCCACCGCAGTTTTAATGCCCTCTGGTGGTGTCCAGTCTATTGGTAACTCGACAGAGGATTCTTTAAGGGATCTGAATACTATATCTATTGTGTGTCCAGACAAATCTCTGGGGTCTTTTGGATAGTCTGGCACTATGGGAGCAAGAACTTCATTACCAAGGATAGGAATTCCCCCTTCGGGTACAAAAGATCTTGAAATAGTGCCGCGTTTACCGTTATATGTTGCCAGATGATACTCAGCATGGGGTAGCCTAAGCAAAGCGCACAACTCTGATGCAATCTTCTCTGCCCAATCTTCTCCTGTATTAGGTGTAGCTTCTTTATAAAGGCAAAGATCTAAATTGGGATCGTGAAACCAGAACGCTCCTTCTTCTCCTTCTTCTTTGGTGCTTAGTGGTTCATAATCTTCAGGCGCATCTCGTGGAACTGTAATTACCGGAAAAACCAAACCCATTATTTTTTTACATCCAAAACAATCATCTGAAGCTAGAATTTATTTTTTTAGGCAGAGTAACGCAGAAGAAAATATTAACTCTGCGTTACTGTACCTAAACCTCTGCTACCTGGAGTGGTTAACTCAAAAATTCCCTGGGATCGGTGACATATCCAGTCAACGCAGAAGCTGCTGCTGTATATGGCGAAGCGAGATAAATTTGCGCTTGTTTATTCCCCATCCGACCGGGGAAGTTACGATTAGTAGTAGAAACGCAAACTTCGGCTTCGTTCATGCGTCCGAAGGTATCTTTTGGCCCACCCAAACAAGCGGCGCAGGAAGGTGCAGCAGGTTCAATGCAACCAGCTTCTAAGAAAATTTCAGAGATAGTTTGTCCTTCGTGTTTGAGGGTAAACAAATCTTCATAAACTTTCTGAGTTGCAGGCACTATGTAGGTGGGAACTTGCACCTTATGACCTTTGATTATACGGGCAGCGCTGAGGAAATCAGAGGTTTTACCACCAGTGCAGGAACCAATATAAACGCGATCGGTCTTGACATCACGACATTCTCGTGCTAAGGCGCGGTTGTCTGGGGAGTGGGGTTTGGCAACGACGGGTTCTAATTTGCTGACATCGTAGTGGTGTTGGCTGTAGAATTGGGCGTCGGGGTCGGTGTAGAATGTGTCGAAGGGTTTGTTGGTGCGATCGCGCAGATAATCAAAGGTAGTGTCATCTGCGGCAACTGTACCATTTTTGCCGCCAGCTTCGATCGCCATATTGCACAGCGTCATCCTCTCTTCCATCGACATCGCTTCGACAGTTCTACCAGTAAATTCCATTGTCCGATAGTTAGCGCCAGCTACCGAGATATCCCCAATGATTTGCAGGATTAAATCTTTCGCCAACAAGTAATCTGGCATTTCCCCATCAAGGACAAACTGCATGGTAGCTGGCACTTTAATCAGCAGTTTACCAGTTCCCATGATGAAGGCGGCGTCGGTATTGCCAATCCCAGTCGCAAACTGACCGAATGCACCAGCGTTGCAAGTGTGAGAGTCTGTGCCAAAAAGCACTTCACCTGGACGGGTGTGACCTTCTTGCGCGAGGGCTATATGACAGACACCTTTGTAATCTGGGTTAGCTTTGAAGTTACTGCGATCGGTGATATCGTAGAAATATTTAATACTCTGTTCCTTCGCAAAATCACGCAGGATATCCACATTCCGGTTAGCGCGTTCGTCAGCAGTGAAGATGTAGTGGTCGGGAATTAGGACGATTTTTTCCTTATCCCAAACTTTGGCATCCGCACCAAATTCGCGCTTGAAAACGCCGATCGTTCCTGGGCCACATACATCGTGGGTCATCAGTACATCCACGTCAACCCAAATATTTTCCCCCGGTACAACAACAGACCGCTTGGCGGCGCGGGCCAAAATTTTCTCTGTGAGGGTCATCCCCATGATTTGTTCTCCTGCTTTTGATGCTGCTAGCGCTTTTCTTTTAATCAGCTGGCTATAAACTATCCTAACTAGCGTTTCTACTTTAGCGTTGAATTTTAACTAGATGTCTGAATTATTGTAATATGCGATCGGATTAGGTTATTCTGGTTGCATCGGAATTATATTTTTTTAACGCCAAGGTACGCAGAGGTTAACGCAGAGGTACGCGGAGTTTTTATGAGAAATTATTGGATAATTATTATATTATCTTTTATTTGCGGTGCTATCTATGCCAATGCCGAAGAAACCCAGATGCGGATGCTTAAACTGTGGCAAAGAAACAAAAAGAACAGTAGACAAGTATTGCGATAACTCCTGTAAGAATGAGCATCATTACAATCTTTATATAGGATCATATCATGTCCCAAGCGCATTGGTAGTGTAAGAGTAAGATCAGGCTTTTTTGGTGGGAATCATCGGGGAAATTTTTACCACAGATGAAACACAGATGAACACAGATGAACACAGATGAACACAGATGAATAGGAAGGAAGATAATTTGTTGGTGACAAGATAGGGCTAATCTCTAAACCCGCCCCTACAGGATGTCCATTCTACCAAGTCCCAAGCAGCTATAATGCTAGAATGTCGGGAAAGAGAAAATTGCAAATTATACTTGCGGAAATGACTGAGGCTTTGCTATACTCTGTATTATTGCTGGTGTAGCTCAGTTGGTAGAGCATTGGTTTTGTAAACCAACGGTCATGGGTTCGAGTCCCTTCACCAGCTTGGGTTTCAGCCATTTTAAATTAGGTTGGAAATTAGATGTAGAAGCCTATTGACTTAGGTATTTTTTTTGTGCTATAGTCATTTTGACGAGGAAGAACTATTGTCCAATAATTATTTGAGACAAATTTCGATTATAAAAATAATACCCCAAACAGCGCCGCCTGTCTCGGCGGTTCTTAGGTACGTTGTTGCGCTTTAGCGCTCTTATCCCAGTTATAGTAAGAGCGCTAAAGCGCAACAACATACCTTTAAGTAAAGAGTTGGAGAAGGCGATCGCACTTTGGTAAACTTAGTTTGTCAAGAACTTTGCAACTTATTCACAATCGCCTGATATGTCAGAATCACCCCAATATAAGAATTTCGAGGAAATATGGCCAGATTATTACAAAGCAATGGCGGGTAAAGTTCCCCGTGATACCTTGCTGACAGCTTTGGAACACTTTGATAGGGAGAACCCAAATCAAAAGGGACGCTTTGCGGTAGACTTGGGATGCGGTGAAGGTCGTGATACTGTGGAACTGTTGCGGCGAGGGTGGCGGGTGTTAGCTATCGACGGACATCCAGACGCTTTTGAGCGAATGTTGGCGCGTCAAGATTTAGAAAATGTGGAATTATTAGAAACTAAATTAGCAAAATTTCATGATATTATTTTCCCGGAAAATGATTTAGTGAATGCAAGTTTTTGCCTACCGTTTTGTCCGCCAGAATATTTTAGTGAATTTTGGGCTAAACTTATCCAAAGTATTCGTCCAGGTGGTCGTTTTAGCGGTCAATTGTTTGGCGATCGAGATGCTTGGGCAAAAATTCCTACTAACACCCATCATACCAAAGAACAGGCGAAAAAGCTGCTAGAGCCATTTGAAATAGAAATTTTTACTGAAGAAGAGGAAGATAGAAAAACGACATTGGAAGAAATGAAGCATTGGCATATTTTTCATATTGTGGCGCGGAGGAAATAGGTGGTGAGATGACTAAGCTGTTACTCATAGAATCACCGGGAAAATCGAAAAAATTAAGTCAAATTCTGGGATCGGATTGGATTGTCAAAGCTAGTTGTGGTCATATCCGAGAACTAGCACAAGATGGAGAAGATTCGCTAGGGTTTGATTTAGAAGGCGATCGCATAAATTGTCGTTACGAAATAAGAGGCGATCGCAGTCATAAAGTCCTCAGCGAATTGCGTCAAGCTGTGAAGCAATCAACAGATATTTATATCGCCACCGACCCCGATCGGGAAGGGGAAACAATAGGTTGGCATTTAGCACAAGAACTGCGATTAAAACAGCCGAAAAGAGTTACTTATACGGAGATTACTAAAACGGCGGTGATGAGTGCGATCGCAAAACCGCGCACCCTCGACCAAAACTTAATCGCCGCCGGGAGAGCAAGAGATTGTCTAGATAAATTAGTCGGTTATAAAGGTAGCAAACATTTAGTTTGGCAACTCAAAAATGGTGCAAAATCGATGGGAAGAGTGCAAAGCGCCACTCTCCATCTAATCTGTCAAAGAGAGAAAGAAATTATTGCCTTTGTTCCAGAAGATTACTGGTCAGTTTGGGTAGAATATAAAGAAGGATTCAAAGCATTTTATCGCGCTAGTTTGAAAGCAGCTAAAGATGAGAATTCTGAACCAGATGATGCTGGTAAGAATGAGGTTAAACCAGAATCAGACAAAGTAAAAACCCAAGCTGAAGCAGATCGATTAGTAGCCATTGCCAAAGCCAATCCTCATGCTATAATTAAGATAGAAAAGAAAACCGTCAATCAATCGCCTCCCGCACCATTTATTACCTCTACTCTGCAACAAGCTGCTGGTGCAAAACTGCGAAAAAGTCCAGAGCAAACCATGAAAATTGCTCAATCACTTTACGAAGCTGGTCATATTACCTATATGCGAACCGACTCGGTAGTATTATCCGAACAATTTTGTGATGCGGTGCAAAAGTATTTAGAAGTAAATGACCCGGAAAATGTACCGGATAAAACAACAAGACATCGTTCAAAACAGGGAGCGCAAGAAGCACATGAAGCAATTCGTCCCACCGAGGTAAATCGACTTCCCACACAATTACAAACTCAACTAAGTGCTGATGAAGCTAACCTTTATGAGTTAATTTGGAATCGAGCAGTTGCATCCCAATGTCGTCCCGCACAAATAGCAAAAACTCGGATTATTACCCAATCTGCCGATATTTTTTGGGAAGCGAGAGGACAAGTGCTGATTTTTCCAGGTTATACCCGCTATTGGAATAATATCAGCGATGATGTGCAATTACCAAATGTGGTAGAAGGACAAAAAGTTAATTTAAAATCAGCTAATTCTGAGCAGAAACAAACTCAACCACCACCACGTTATACTGAACCAAAATTAGTGCAATTAATGGAACGCAAGGGAATAGGTAGACCGAGTACTTATTCACCTACGATTAAAACTTTAAAAGAGCGAGAATATGTGCAATTAACTAAGAGTAAATTGCAGCCAACTCCGTTGGGGATGGAATTGGATGATTTTTTAGCCAAAGTTTTACCCGATTTAATTGCAGCCGAATTTACCGCGCAGATGGAATCCCAATTAGATTCAATTGCAGATGGAAAACAGAATTGGGAAAAATGGCTTACCAGTTGGAATCGAGAATATTTCGATCCCGCTTTAAAGCAAGCAATTCAAGCGGTGAAGGGATATACTACTACTTCTAATTCCAATAATTTTACGCCAGCGAAGACGACTGGTAAGGGACGCAAAACGACATCCGATGCTTTAGCTGAAATATTGGGTAATGAGAATGAGGTAGTGAAGCAAAAGAAAACTCGCTCAACTTCAGATATTGCACCAACAAAGGCGACGGAAAAGCAACGCAAAACAACTGCTGATGCTTTAGCTGAAATATTGGGGAATGACAATGAAATAGTGAAGCAAAAAAAGACTCGCGCAACTTCAGATATTGCACCAGCAAAGGCGACGGGAAGACGACGTAAAACAAATGCTGATTATGGAAATACAATCAAGAAATCATTTGCTGATATAACAGAAATTTTATGTCCGAAATGCAGCAAATTGATGGTCAAAGTGCCAACAAAATCGGAGAAGGTAAAAGCTGGACATTTCCTCAGTTGCGATAAGCGCCAAAATGGATGCGGTGCGGTAATGTTTTTGAATGATAGAAGTAAGAAATATGAGTTACCTTATGGAGAACGTGCAGCTACAACACCTGAGAAAAAAGATTTAGCTGAATTTCCTTGTCCCGTTTGTAGTTTACCTTTGGAAAAGCATAATTATACAGATAAGAAAAGTGGAGAAACTAAAACAATGTTGAGGTGTTCTAATGCTGAAAATCGGAAAGAAGGTTGTAAGGAAGTAGCGTTTTGGTGGACTTCTCAAAAAAATTGGTGGTCGCCTACTTTTGGGGAGATAAAATCGAAGGGTAGTTCTAAGTCACGTTCTGCATCTTCAAATATGACAAAGGATAAACAAACCAAAAAGAGGAGCAAATATGCTGAATAAAAATAATCAGAAAAAGTGGTAATGAAAAACCATGCCATCAGGTAACATCCTAACTGCTACAGATGTCCTCAATCTACTCGTTAGCGGAATCGATAAAACCACCCTGGAAACTGAACTCACCGCCTCTGGTTGGACATCTATTCCAGCTAGAGGCGGTTCCCAAAGCGGTCAAGGTACAATTTGGACTAGCAGAGACCTTCTTTGGAGTGTCAGAATTATGACTCAACCTAACAATATATCATATAGTCGTGTTTATAATGGCCCCGGAGGTGGCGCACCTGGAGAACAATCTCTCAACGCATTAGGAAAACCTGGAACTCGTCAAGAAACGCACTTTATTTTGCTCCCTTAACCCAACGCCAACCGACATTATGAACTTTGAAGAAATTTGGCAACAATACGACTTTACCGAAGCTGAATTACTCTCAATGGGGTGGCAATTCCCTAATGATTATATCCTCAACTTTAACTACTATTGGGAACTTAACCAAACTAATACTTATTCACAAGTTGCTAGTAACGACCAACCCTTAAAACTTATCCTAAAATCTTGCATTCGTCTTGATGTAAAACTCAATCCAAATGCCGGTTTTCTAGATCGATTACCAGCTAATCTTGGTACAATTATAGGGTGGGGAAAAGTCGCTCCTTCACCTTGGTTAGAAAATCTCTTTCTTACCCCTCAAGAGTGGATTCATCTATTTTTTGATATTGGTGGCGATAACAGAATTGAAGCTGTTTGTCGAGGGATGACAATTGAACAATTAAAAAGCGACAGAGAGGTGGAACCTCTTAAAGTCTAAAAAGAAAAGTTTGTGAGATAATAAGATTGAGATCCTATTCCAGAGAAATCGGTTATGAAACGAAACTTTACTGCAAGTATTTGGCAGGAGGATAACTGGCTTGTAGCGCAATGTTTAGAAGTTGACATTGCGAGTCAGGGAGAAACAGAAGCAGAGGCGCTGGTTAATTTAAGTGAAGCTTTGGAATTACATTTTGATCCGCCTTGTGCTACTGTATTACCACAAGTAAGGAAGATAGAGGTAGAAATTGATGCCGCTTAAACCTTTGCCTTACCGTGAAGTGAAAGAAAATTAGAAGCGGCTGGTTTTACCGAAGTCAGTCAAAAGGGAAGCCATGTCAAATTTGCTAAATACTTGCCTGATGGAACTATAACAACAATTGTGCCATGTCATAGAGAAGTAACTGTTGGCACAGTTAGGAGTATTTTACGGCAAGCAGGGTTAAGTCCTGAAGAATTTGAAGCTTTGTGATTGTATAAGAGTGACAGAAACCCGGGTTTTCCCAAAAACCGGGTTTCTAAACGTATTTTTTATGCCATAATTAAATCTATCAGTCTCGACCTTACGCGCAATGGCTTGGAACAGAGGGGATACACTAAAAGATGGTAAGTACACCGTCCGGGAAGTCGTGGGACAAGGGGGTTTTGGCATCACCTATCGCGTCAGAGATGAAAATGGGCGACAATTCGCCCTGAAAACTCTCAACGATAAGGCAATTGCGGAACCGAATTTTGCTAAACTGCATGAGGATTTTATGAATGAGGCGCTGCGGTTAGCGCAATTTAAAAATCATCCTCATATCGTTAAAATTTATAAGTTACTCCAAGAAAATCTGACCAGAAATAATTTCGGGAATCGAATATTTTTCTTTGGTTCCCAACCTGCTAGTATTCCCTTATGCTGCATTTTGATGGAATATATCGAAGGAACTAATTTAGAGGAATTGGTGGAAAGGCGAGGTGCAATACCCGAAGCAGAAGCTTTGCGCTATATTCAGCAAATTGGTAATGCTTTGACGGCGATACATCTGGAAGGTTTGCTGCATCGAGATGTGAAACCGAGTAATATAGTTTTACGGGCTAGTAATTCCGAAGCGGTGTTAATTGATTTTGGCATTGCGCGGGAGTTTACAGGAGACCGCACGCTGAGGCATACTGAATTTGTCACGCCGGGATTTGCACCCATAGAACAGTATGACCCAGATGCAAGGCGGGGTGAATATACTGATGTTTATGCTTTGGCGGCAACGCTGTATTATTTGGTAACGGGGACAATGCCAACTACTGCATCTTCTAGGTTAATGAATACGCCTTTAAAACCAGTAAAACAGATTGTACCGAGTTTGAGCGATAATCTGCATGATGCTATTGTTTGGGGAATGGAGTTGTTACCGGAAAAACGCCCTCAAACGGTGCAAAGTTGGTTGAAGTTCTTTAGCACATCTGCCGCAATTCCTCAACCTCAACCTGCAAAAATTTCTCCTATTCCTGCTGCGGTTAATATTTCTCCTCTCCGACAACCTCAAGTATTTCCCCCACCACCACCCGCAGATGATTTAAGTTCGGAAAAAGGGGTAGATTATCGGAAATTGCGAGATTTATTGAAGGCGGGAAGCTGGAAAGAGGCGGATGAGGAAACGCTAAGGGTAATGCTGAAGGCGGCGGGAAGAGAAGAAAAATACCTGGATACCGAAAGTATTGACAATTTTCCTTGCACGGATTTGCGTACTATTGACCAACTTTGGGTAAAATACAGCAAGGGGCGCTTTGGCTTTTCGGTGCAGAAGCGCATCTGGGAAAGTGTCGGAGGAAAACCGGGAGAGTGGGACGTAAAAATTTTCAAGAAGTTCTGCGATCGCGTAGGCTGGTATGAGATGAAAAAAGACGAATGGACAGAATACCCAGACGAATTCACCTTCTCCCTAAATGCCCCTGGGGGGCATCTCCCTGGGCGCATGGCGCATTTATGTAACTCTAAGGCGAGGGGTTTTCTCTCTCTTCTCTCGCGTCGAGACTTGTAAAGTGTAACCTATAAAGCTTTGAGAAAATTATTAAGAATTACAACAGAGGGAATTTCCACGAAGCTATGAGGGTTCTGGCTTTCCGATACCTGGCACCGAGGTAGGAAAATAGGAATTAGCCCGAATAAACGTTTCCGCCACAGCTGCAATTTCCGGGTCGGTTGCTTCCCACTCTCCCCAAGGAAAGCACATCTGCCCAGGGGAGGATTTTTTCGACTTCGCCTTAATTTTCATTCCCGCCAGGAGGCGACTACCCCAATGATTTTTCTTGTCTGATTTTGGTAGAGGGCGATATTTTTTACAGAAACCGCGATATTTTGCCGCACATTCATCCAGTGTCTTACCCAGAGACAAAAATGCCGGATGCCATTGAGTGATACCATCATTACCTAATCTGTCATGGATGCCATAATGTCGTCCTATATTTGAGCGAGTTCGTGATGAACTGATGGAAACTCACTACAACTGGTACATTGTTATAAATCCCAACAGTGGAGAATATTTCATTGAAGAAGATGAATTGGTTGTTATACAGAAACTTCTTGAAAACCCTCCCAAAGAAGAAGCTATAATCCGTCGTTTGAATGAAACAGGAATCTGTGGCAGTATATGATTGCAGGGAGATTTGATGAGGAAGGACACAGAAACCGGGTTTCTACTCTGGTGGCGATCGCGTACAATAAAATTATCCTAATACTTCCCACCTATAAACATGGCAGAAAAAACATCCACCTTACAAAAAGCTATTGAGGTAGTAGAAGCACTATCTCCCGACGAACAAGCTATCCTAATCCATCTCATCGAAAAGCGCCTCAAACAACAGCGTCGGGATGAAATATTGCAGGCGGTTGCAGAATCGCGTCAAGAGTATGCTGAAGGAAAAGTGCGTAGCGGTTCGATTGCAGATCTTTTAGAGGAGTTAGATAGTTGATGCGATTGCTGTGGAGTTCACGATTCATTCGAGATTTCAAGCGTATATCGCGTCGAAATCCACAACTACGAGTTCTAGTTGAGAAAACATTATAACAACTAGCTGAAGATCCATTTCATTCTAGCTTAGGTAGTCATAAACTCAAAGGTGATTTGTCTGGTACATTGTCATGTTCTGTTGATTATAGCAACCGGATAATATTTGAGTTTGTTCAGCATCCAGAGTCGCCAGAAAAAGCGATTTTATTACATACTCTTGGTTCTCACGATGATGTTTACTGAGGTAAGTGATAGAGTTGAGTAGGTGCGATCGCACTCCTTAACCAATCGCGATGAATTTTAATTATTATAGCAGATTGTTAGGTTTATTACACTCCAGAAACCCGGTTTCTTTAAGAAACCGGGTTTCTCCGTACCCGAAGGTTTTAGGTGCGTTACACCTTAAAATTCCACACTCAACGGCGCACGGGGGAAAGGAATTACATCCCGAATATTCCCCATCCCTGTCATAAATTGTACCAATCTTTCAAATCCCAAACCAAATCCGGCGTGAGGAACTGTACCAAAGCGGCGTAAATCCAAATACCACCATAAATCTTTGGCATTTATTCCCATACTTTCAATACGTTGCTGTAGCATTTCCAGACGTTCTTCCCGCTGCGATCCCCCAATAATTTCACCTATTTTGGGAGCCAGAATATCCATCGCACGCACTGTTTTTTCGTCGTCGTTGAGACGCATATAAAAAGCTTTGATTTTCGCTGGATAATCGGTGACAATTACAGGCTTTTTGAATAATTCTTCAGCTAGGTAACGTTCGTGTTCTGATTGCAAATCTAATCCCCAACTGACTGGATATTCAAACTGTTTGTCTGCTTTTTCTAAAAGTGCGATCGCATCCGTATATGTCAACCGCTCAAACTGATTATTGATAATATTTTCAGCCGTAGCTAAAACAGAATTATCAATCCGCTGATTGAAAAATTCCATATCTTCTGGGCAGTTATCCAAAACATATTTAAAGATATATTTCAGAAACTCCTCAGCCAAATCCATATCTCCTTCCAAGTCACAGAAAGCCATCTCAGGCTCTACCATCCAAAACTCGGCTAAGTGACGGGAAGTATTGGAATTTTCAGCCCGGAAAGTCGGCCCAAAGGTATAAACATTACTAAATGCCATCGCCATTACTTCGGCTTCCAACTGTCCGCTCACAGTTAGATAGGCGGGGCGTCCAAAAAAGTCTTTACTGTAATCAATTTCTTGCTTTTCCGTGCGGGGAACATCCTTCAAATCGAAGCTAGTAACTGCGAACATTTCCCCCGCGCCTTCGCAATCGCTGGCGGTGATAATAGGGGCATGAACCCAGATAAAACCGCGTTCTTGAAAAAACTGATGAATTGCGGTTGCACAGGCATTGCGGACGCGGAAAACCGCACCGAAGGAATTGGTGCGCGATCGCAAATGTCCAATTTCCCGCAAAAACTCAAACGAGTGCCGTTTCTTCTGCAACGGATAAGTTTCGGGATCGGCTTCACCGTATACTGTTACTGCTGACGCCTTCAACTCGATCCGCTGTCCCTTAGCCGGAGACGACACCAGCACTCCCTCAACTTCCACAGATGCGCCCGTGTTTAGCTGCTTGAGGACTTTCGCATAATCTGACAAATCTGGATTCAGCACTACTTGCAAGTTCGCCAGAGAAGAACCATCATTTACCTCCACAAAGGCAAACTCCTTCAATTCCCGTTTCGTGCGAACCCAACCTTGAACTTTCACAGATTCATCAGGTTGGCCATTTCGGAGTAGATCGGCAATACGTCGAGTCACCATAATTTCAGACGGGTGCTAAAAAGTCAAAAACGAGGCAGACAGATGGCAATGAATGTGCATTAACCTACTTAGTTTACTGCGATCGCCAATCGTCTGAAACCTGAAGAAGGGTGAAATCCTACCGATTAAGCTAACCACTACAAGATTTTAGCAACCAACCGATCGCGATCCCCATCCCCCCAAAGCGCACAGCCATCCAAAAAGGCTCCTTCAGGCTACTCCAGGAGAACAGACTGCTTTCTAAGTTAACTTCCAACACTTCCAACTGCTGTTTAATTTCTCGCAACTCTCGGCTTAGTTCCGGGGATCGGTTGGTACGCCGTTGTTGTCGCACTTCCTCATAGCGATGTTTTAATTCAGCTTGTCGCTGTTTATCCTGTTGTACTTGAGCATAGCGTTCCTTGAGGGCTTGGAGCGATCGGTCCACTTCCTCCAACCCTTGCACAAATTCTCGTTCAAATTCTTCCGATTGGTCTGGGGATCGCTGGTCAGATTCTCGATCGGGCTTCATAAAGTAGAGTAAGAGTAAATGCGAGTGTGACTTCAGTATGCCCGAACCGACCCAGCTTCTGAAAACCGATAGCCTAAAAGAGCTTAGCACCCTAGAACTAGCTCAAGCGCTCATGGAGCGGCTCACCATCACCCCCAACGACTGGCACCGCCTCAAATCTAACCGCAAAGCACGTGCTAGCGAGCAAGCTGCTGGTGCGATCGTCTTTCTGCTTAAGGATAAGCCAGAAGAAGCCCTGCTAAAATTAACCCAAGCATCCGGCTGGCTCGATCGCTCAATTTCAGCACCTCCCTGCCCTACTCACGGTCAAAAGGAGATCTCTTGAGCAGGGAAGCATCTTCCCCTAGCCCCTAGCGAAACAGGGGGAGTCTGTAGCGGCTCTTAATCTGCTTGCATAGACTCAACTCTGTTCCCTCAGCGTTCCAAACCACTTGCTCAAAGACTTTGTATAGAATATACAAACCTCTGCCGCATTCTGACTCTTCCGGAGGCAAATGCTCATCGGGATCGAGTTGGGGAAGACAACAAGAGCTAAATCCAGAGCCTTGGTCTGAGATCACCCAGCAATAGCGATCTGCAAGCATTGCAAATCGCACTACAACTGTTTTACTGGGATCGAGCTTATTTCCATGCTTAGCAGCATTCACCAAAGCTTCCTGTAATCCCAGTCGTACTTCTGCTTGCCATTGGTCAGGTATTTCGGCCACAAGCAGATCCAGAATCGGACAAAGGTAGAGGGTCGAGGCAAAGCTAATCGTAGCCCAGCTGCGCCCAACTGGACGCTTTGAAATAGCAATCACTCTGAAGCCCCCCTCGCTTTTAGGTGGACAGACTGAAGTATTGGCACAGCTTCCATCCTTTCGCTCATTGCATTTTAATGGTTATAAACTTCTTCTCAGGTCTAATGGGCTCATAACTAGGCTTTGCCACCTACTTTGCGATCGTTATTGTGCATTTTCTTGTATGATGCCTAAGTTTGCTTCGATCCCACTAGGTGAGCATTTCCATCCAAGATTTTCACAGTTGATAGCTTGATAAAAAGCCATCTTTACACCGCTACAGGTGTATGGTTTCTCGGTGGGGGTTTTACCTACCTATTTTTCATTGTATCGAAACATTCTTAAAAAGCTAGGGGCTAGAAGCTAGGGGCTAGGGA
>CASBRD010000363.1 GCA_949128025.1 Oscillatoriales cyanobacterium PMM_0008
CTCCCCCACTCTCCCCCTCCCCCACTCTAGTTTTACTTGATGAAGTGGGAGCGGGTACTGACCCAGCGGAAGGGAGTGCTTTGGCGATCGCACTGTTAAAATATCTGGCAGATTCCGCACAACTCACCATTGCTACCACCCACTTTGGCGAACTGAAGGCGCTGAAATATCAAGACGATCGCTTTGAAAACGCTTCTGTAGAATTTGATGATGTTAGTCTTTCGCCTACTTATCGCCTACTTTGGGGAATTCCCGGTCGTTCCAACGCACTCGCAATTGCGCGACGCCTGGGACTTAATCAAGAAGTAGTTGAAAACGCCCAAACCTATGTAGGAGAAACTTCCCAAGAAGTAAACGAGGTAATTGCTGGGTTGGAAGCGCAACGCAAGCGTCAGGAAAGCAAGGCAGAAGAAGCAGCGCAAGTGTTGAAACAGGCAGAGCGTTTTTATCAGGAGGTTTCCCAGAAGGCTGCTGCTTTACAGGAAAGAGAACGACTGTTGCGACAACAACAGGAACAGGAAGTGCAGAAAGCGCTTGCTGAAGCTAGAGGTGAAATCGCACAGGTAATTCGTCGCTTGCAACAAGGGCCAATGACGGCTCAAGATGCAGTAGCTGCAACGGAAGCAATCAATCAAATTGCTCAACGTCATTTGCCAAAACCGCCAGCAAAACCCAAACCTGGGTTTATGCCTTCTGAAGGCTCGCGCATTCGGATTCCCCGATTGGGACAAACTGCTGAAGTGTTGAGTTCTCCTAACGAAAACGGTCAGCTGAGCATCCGGTTTGGGATGATGAAAATGACAGTAGCTTTAGAAGATATTGAATCCCTAGATGGTCAGAAACCAGAACTTCCAGCTAAACAAAAACCTGTGGCAGGCGAGACGCCTACCCCACGGGGGAAACAGGGGGGGTTAGTACAGCAAGAACCCAAACCGGCGATTCGTACTTCCCAGAATACTCTCGATATTCGGGGTAGTCGGGTAGCAGATGCGGAAAGCGAGATTGAACGTGCGATCGCAAAAGCATTGTCCTCTGGCGTGTTGTGGATAATTCACGGCAAAGGCACTGGCAAGCTGCGGGAAGGGGTTCACGAATTCTTAAAGCTGCATCCGCTGGTTGAGCGTTTCGAGTTATCGGGCCGATCGGAAGGTGGTGCTGGTGTTACTGTTGTTCATCTAAAGTAATGGGAATTGGAGAATTGCAAATTAGACCTCTTGCAAAAGTCCAAGGGAACCCCACCCCCTCACCCCCTCCCCGCAACAGGGAGGGGGAAAATTTAGAGGCTCTTCCAGCACTCCAACACCCCACACCCTAAGTAACTTGAGAAAAAGTAACTAGCGGTTTAGGTTGAGGTAAAGGTTTACCGTCTTGTTGATATTCTTCAAGGAGTAATTCTAATACTTCTTGAGCGTTATTTAATGCTTCTTAATATGTGTCACTATGAGTGTTAAATTGTTGAATGGTAAACTCTGGTAAATGTACTAAATAACATCCATCTTCATCACTCCATTGAATAACGATCGTATAAGCAATACCTTCCCCAAACCAAAAAATGGACGCGCTTTGTAGGTTGGGTTGAGAGAAGCGAAACCCAACCTACAAAGAAATGGCGAGGGTATTCTTCAATAAACCCGGTTTCTGGGTGTTCAGTTTATTTACGCCCACCTACTTACATTCCCCATTTAGTTTGAGAAAAAACTCGATAAGAATCCCCATCATTAATAGACTGAGTAGTTAGATTAACATTTTCCATATTGACCAAGTTGTATCGAACATTCTCTGTATAAATGGTTAATATAATTTTAGAAATCTCCAAAAAATTAATCACCCAATGACATTCTTCTTGCGAATAAGATTCGTAGTTCTGAATCAACTTAGCCATACAAACTTCTAAATGAGTCCGACTGGGCGGACAAATTAGAATAATATTGAGGAGAAGAATTGAAAGAGTTAGAGGATTTCCTTGAGAAGCTAACGAAACAAAAAGCGGCGAAGGTTCTCCATCTTTTTCTGTGGTTAAGTATTCAATCACCCGATTACAAGTTTTGAGCAGCAGAGCATTACTCAACTCTTCTTCATTAGATGTTTGATAAAGAAATTCTAGCTTTTTAGTTAGCCGCGTCTTTAGAGCCTCTACCAATCCTTGATTATCCACAGAAAATATTAAATATTTTAACAGGCTTTGCTTAAAGGTACTGTAAGTAAGTCGTTGAGTTTGTTTAATAAAAATATTGGCTAAGCTTGCATAGTTGAACGCGCTGCGTTTTCCTACAACTTTCTTGATTAAACGCAAAGCTTCATCACCAAGAGCCGTCGGGTTCTCTGTTTTTCTATTTTTGCATGAAGCAGAGTGAGAATGAGATGTGTACATTGCCAGATCGAATTTGAACTGCTCTTGCAGCTGCTTGGCCAGTCCTCTTGCAGCTTCGCGCTGTTCCATTAAGTTTTTGGAATTGGTATACTGAGGAGCTAGTAAATAAGAGGTGTAGCGGCTTTTCCAGTGGTCTTTTTCCCGATTATCGTATCTGGAAACAAATAACTTGAGTTCTTCGTAGTCTTCGCTATTAATAAAATTATTGAGCCAACCTCTTAGATTTTTTACGCTCACAGATAGCGTGGACTGCCTGTTTGCCGAATTAGAAATAAGTTCAAGTAAATCTTGTGCAGGCTTGTATTTTCTGCTAAAAATCCAGTTATTCAGAAGAATATAAATACAACGTTTTAAGGTGTTTCTAAAATCTAATTGGTTATTAGACGAAAGAATTTTTTTAAGAGCTTTTTGTGGTTCCGAATGAAGCCACCACACTGGATTAATAAATAAACGTTCAAATTCAGATAAAACTAAGTCTGGTGATTGTTGTTTAACAATATCGAGGAAAAACAGGCAAATTATTTCCTGATAATCGGGAGTAGTCTGCACTGGAGGGTTTGATTTTATCACTGTTTTTGTCTGTTGAGCATCTAATAAGACATGGCTGAGTGTTGGAGTTCTCATAACTTGTGAGTACTTAGTTGTGACTTGAGATTAAAAGCTCTGCTCTAGCATGGCTCTAGGTCGGACTCTTGATTTTAAATGTAATGCTTTTCACCCTAGCAATTCTATCAAAATTTAGGCGTGAGAAAGCGCCCCAAACTCGTGAAGAATTTGGGGCGCTGCGCTGCAATCTAGATGGTGGCTCTCACCAATTCCTTAAACAATAATTTGGAAGCGAGGGCCGAAACGCGCGATCGCACC
>CASBRD010000364.1 GCA_949128025.1 Oscillatoriales cyanobacterium PMM_0008
CCATTATTACTTTCCTCTCTGCCCCTCTGCCCCCCTGCCCCTCTGCCCTAGCCCATTTTGACTTTTGACTTTTGACTTTTGACTTTTGACTTTTGACTTTTTTGGCCCCTCTGCCCAGTCCCTAAAAAAAGTTAAGCAATTAGTTGCTGAAGCTACCCATTATGTGAAATGATAGATATTTGTGTTTAATTCTGCCGAGACTGTAGGGCTTGCAAAATTATGGCTAAAGGCGTTCGCATTGTTGTGACATTGGAATGTACCGAGTGTCGCACTAACCCAGCTAAACGCTCCAATGGCGTGAATCGTTACACCTCGCAAAAGAACCGTCGCAATACGACGGCGAGACTAGAACTGAAAAAGTTCTGCACTCACTGTAACAAACATACCGTTCACAAGGAAATCAAATAGTCATCGGTCATTGGTCATCGGTCAGTAGTAAACTGATTGGTAAAGCTTTCAGATTTCAGATTTCAGATTTGAAGAGTGAACTGGCACGGTAGGGCGAACGCCCACTAGACCGGCTCACCATTAACTAAAAATCTTCTCCTTTTCCTACATCTGAAATTTTCGGTAAATGACACAATGGCTAATGGCTCAATGACTTTTGACAAATGACAAATGACAAAGGATAACTAAGAATGACTTACTATCGTCGCCGCCTTTCCCCAATTAAGCCAAGCGATCCGATCGACTACAAGGATGTCGATCTGTTACGCAAATTTATTACCGAGCGGGGTAAGATTTTGCCGCGCCGCATCACGGGTTTGACGGCTAAGCAACAAAGAGACCTGACCATAGCCATTAAGCGTGCCCGCATAGTGGCGTTGTTGCCCTTTATTAACCAAGAAGGGTAAGCAGATTTTGGATTTTGGATTTTAGATTATTAGGCTATAGCTAAATTCCAAAGTATTTGCTACTAATGCAGCTATTCCCAAATCCAAAATCTAAAATCTAAAATCTAAAATCTAAAATCTCAAGACTGGGATATCAACAGATTGTGGAAAAAGGAAAGCTGGTCGAAGTTCGGCTACATGGAGAGCGGCGGTTGGCCGTTACAGAACGTCCAGAGGGGAAAACAAAGTGGGTCGTGCTAGATGAGCGCGGTCAATCTTATACCGTCAATCCCCAGCAAATCAGTTATGAAGTAACTGGTCAAAGTTATCTGCAAAAAGAAATATCAAAGTTCCGTCAGGAGGTGGAGCCGTATCTCGACCCTGACAGTCTAGAAGTAGCTTGGGAAATATTGGTCGAGGACGGTACTAATAGCACCAACGTAGCGGAGATGGCTATGTTGCTGTTTTCGGAGAAAAGTCCGGCTCAGTGCTACGCGGCGTACTACTTGCTGTCGGAAGACAAGCTTTATTTCAAGCAAAAGGGCGATCGCTACGAGCCCCGCTCTCGCACTTTGGTTGAGGAACTGAAACATCAGTGGGAAGTGGCGAGTCAGCGCAAACGAGAGTCTGAAGAATTTTGGGCTCGCGTGCAGCAAGGACTTGCTGGGGAGTCGGTGGAATGGCAAAGTAGCGATCGCACTCGTTTGGACGCATTAGAACGGTTTGCAGCGCTGGGAGAAGAAGCTACGGGACGTGCTATAGCCCAAGAAACCCTGGCAGCTTTGGACCGATCCGGTACTCCTCAAGCAGCTTTCGATCTGTTGGTGCAGCTGGGCTTGTGGAGTACACACGAGAACCTGTTTCTGCGGCGCAGCCAGATCCCAGTTCACTTTTCTACTAAGGTGCTAGAAGTGGCTCAGCAGCGTATAGAGTTTCTACCCGCAGATCCAGACTTAAATCGCCTGGATCTGACTCATCTGAAGGTTTACACCGTTGACGACGAAAGTACTCGCGAAATCGATGATGGGTTGAGTTGGGAGAAACTTGAAGATGGGCGCGGACGGCTTTGGGTTCACATTGCCGATCCCAGCCGTTGGCTGACACCAGGGGATGAATTAGATATGGAGGCCCGTCGTCGCAGTACAACGCTGTATTTGCCGACAGGCCCGATCCCGATGTTCCCCACAGAACTAGCCACGGGGCCAATGAGTCTGATCCAGGGAAAAATCTGTAACGCCCTCAGCTTCGGGATTGTATTGGATGAAGTTGGAGCGGTGCAAGATTACAGCATCCATGCCAGCATTATCAAGCCGACTTATCGCCTGACTTACGAAGATGTGGATGAAATGCTGGAACTGGGCGTTCCGGCAGAACCAGAATTGGCGGCGCTTCACCTTAAGGCGCAACTGCGACAATCGTGGCGGCGTTCTCAAGGTGCGATCGGCATCCACCTGCCAGAAGGGTTGATTAAAGTTGAGGATGACGAGATCTACATCCAAGTTTTAGAAGACTCCTCATCGCGCCAGATGGTAGCAGAAATGATGATTTTGGCTGGCGAAGTAGCAGCTCGTTACGGTCAAACCCACCAAATAGCTTTACCCTTTCGCGGTCAGCCCCAACCAGAACTACCTTCAGAAGAGGAATTACTGCAACTTCCAGCTGGGTGGGTTCGATCGGCAGCAGTACGTCGGTGTATGCCCCGCAGCGAAATGAGTATAACTCCTGCTCGTCATGCGAGTCTGGGCTTGGATACCTACACTCAGGCGACTTCTCCGATTCGTCGCTACACGGATTTGCTAACCCATTTCCAAATTAAAGCTCATTTGCGTGGCGATCGCTTGCCTTTCTCGGCAGATGAGTTGAGGGAAGTGATGATGAGCGTCACTGCGGTGAGTCAGGAAGCAAGTTTGGTGGAACGCCAAACCCATCGCTATTGGGCTTTGGAATATCTGCGCCGCCACTCGGATCGGGTATGGCAAGCAGTGCTGTTGCGCTGGTTGAGAGAAGACGACAGGTTGGGGTTAATTCTGTTGGAGGATTTGGGGCTGGAATTGCCGATGGGCTTCCGGCGTTCTGTATTTTTGGGCGATCGCTTAGAAGTTCGGGTTAGCCACGTCGATCCGCGCCAAGATGCGATCAAGTTCCAGGAAGTGGTCGATCGACCGGCGCAAACAGCTGCTACTTAAATAATTAAAAATTAAATAATTAAAAATTAAAGAAGAGGAGGAACAAGAAAGCAAACTACTGACATTACATTGAGTCAGTACTATTTACTTCCGTGGATATTGGGGATTGTTCTTGACAGGTAGCTACAAAAAATTCTACCTGAACGAAACCTATATCTATTAAATCTCCATCCCGAAGGGTACGGCGCTCTAAAGTAGTTAACTGACGATGATTTACCTTAGTGCCATTCCTGCTACCAAGATCTGTAATGTGAAAGTGCTTGCCAAGTTCATGCCCAATTACACCGTGGTGGCGAGAGATACAACGGTCTTGGATAGCGATCGCGCAGTTCGATCGCCTTCCAATCAACCAACTGGAAGCATTGTCTATAATTTGTACCCCCTGAGATTCGGTAAGATTAGTTACCAGAAAAGTGGTGCTACCCGTGTTAACAGCTTGGATGTAGAATGGGGCAACCTCGCACCGCTTAGGGGCATTCAAAATTGGTTCGATAATCGTTGTAACCTGCTCAACGTCGTGGTTACAGTTGGCAAACAAAGAGCGTAAAAAAGAGGTATTTTGCTCTAAAAATTTTAAGGCCCGATCGGTGGAGTTGGTGGTGTGACTTAGGTTTGACATATCGCTTTCTCAAGAAAATTATGTGCAAAAATATCAAGCTTTAACAGATGTAGCCACAGCTAGATATGTTAGGACAATATAGAGCTATTCCCCGCAAGGAAGCCACTGTGTTTGTACGGCTTCCGTTGCACTCAGCACTTTGCTATCTACTCTGGCACCCTAATGCAAGCCTTGAACAAACTTGAACTACGTCAAGTCATCTTACTGAAAAATAGAGGCTTGCAAACAAGATTATATAAACGTTTACTACATCTCAAAAACATTAACAACCTCCCAGCTGCCCAACTTCACTAAAACTTCATATAAATCTGCTGATTTCCCAGCTTTTGTAAAGTTTCGACGAAGATATAACACAGTATTTATCCTGTTGTCAGAAGGATGGCTATAGTGTATTGCTGCCTGGAGCAAAAAAAAAGTCAGTAATTATAACTAGGGTGATTCATATAGATTTTTTACTTTTCCGTATTACCTCTGAAAATTATTTATACAATTTAATCAAATTTAAAATGAGAACAAATAAGTAGGTGGGCATAATTAAACGTGAAACAGCCGCACCCTTAGAAACCCGGTTTCTTGGAGAAACCGGGTTTGTGTGTGTTCAGTTTAATTAGGCCCACCTACTTAGCTATCTATCAAAGGTTAGATTCCAAGCCCACCCCTCTGGGCCTGCCCCTCACAGATCGATCGCGAAAGTGGCATAACCAAAGATAACCAATATCGTCGGAAAATATCATAATTGGGTAATCTTGCTGTCTGAGACTAAATTGCTCATGTCATTCCAAGCCGATCGCTCCCTCAGACTAGAAGTGATACTCTCTTCCTCGCAGCCTGCGTTATTGGAAGGGCTAGACATCTGGCTGCGCTTAGGTTTGCTTTCCGATCTTCAAGTGAAGGAGTTGTGCAAAAAATACCTCACCTGTCCTCTACCCCAGCCGCTTGTCACCCCAAGCACATTTGTGCCGATATCAGCTAATTCCAGCAAACAAGGGGTAGCAGTAGCAATAGAAGCAGAGTCACCCAGTAGGCTAAGGCAGATATTGCAGTCGCTGATGGCGGAACTCAGTGTCCGCTGGCTGCTATTTTTGGGTGTGTTTATGGTGGTGGTGTCCTCCGGGGTGCTAGCCGCTACTCAATGGGAGAGGTTCCCTGCATTTGGGCAGTATGGGGTGTTGTTGGGTTATACCTCAATCTTCTGGGGAGTAAGCTTTTGGGCAAGGAAGCAAAGAAATTTACAATTGACAGCCCAGACTTTGCAACTGGTGACGCTATTTTTAGTGCCAGTCAATTTTTGGGCAATGGATGGCTTTCGCTTGTGGGGAAGCCCGGTGGAATGGCTGACTGTGGCGATCGCATCTGTTACCCTCACGGGTATAACCATCCTTCTGCTCAAAGATCGGCCCCGCAATCTCGAATACTCAGCACTCATTAACTATTTAGGATTGTGCTACCTGCACTGGGGATGGGAATCTTCAGGATTTCCCCTGTTTGCTGTTTATCTGGGAATAGTAGGAACCGCGATTCTTCTGATTTGGCGCTACACTATCGGCAAAGTTCGCATTCGGAAGAGTAGGGAAATAGGAGAAGTCGAAGAAAAAGTCGCAGAAAAAGTCGAAGAAGAAGTCGCAGAAAAAGTCGCAGAAAAAGTCGCAGAAAAAGTCGAAGGGGAAGTCGCAGAAAAAGTCGAAGGGGAAAATTTTGCTCTTTCTCCTTC
>CASBRD010000365.1 GCA_949128025.1 Oscillatoriales cyanobacterium PMM_0008
GTCCCCAGTCCCCAGTCAAGAGCGTCCCGCTTCGCGATCGAAAGCGTGCGTGTCGAAACGCGCCATCTAGACTCCTTGATGACCCAAGCTGGCGAATTAACAGTCACCAAAATTCGGATTACTCATCGGCTAGCCGAGATCGAGGAACTTGTAAACTTATACGAAGAGTGGAGCCGGGAAGCGAGTGTCAATCGCTTTGTTCTCAAAGAAGTCGATGCGCGACTCGGTGTTTCCGTCGGTATAGGTGCGGGTAACGATAAAAATTCTTCCTTATTTTATCTGAGAAAGGGAGTAACCCAGACGAGTGGAAGTACTGAGGGGATTGCAAGCCAGCAGTTGCAGCATTTCCATCATCGCGTCCGAGAACGTTTAGAGCTGCTCGGCTCGATCGTAACCCGCTTGAGAAATGCGATGTACGAAGACAACGCCAGACTGGAAGTTGTTGCGGATGAATTGTCCGATGGAATTCGCACCATGCGCCTGCTGCCGCTTTCCACCATTTTTAACTTGTTTCCGCGAATGGTTCGCGACCTCGCCAAGCAGGAAGGCAAAGAAGTCGATTTAGCTCTAGAAGGTGCAGAAACCAAGGCAGACAAACGCATCTTAGAAGAAATGAAAGACCCCTTGATGCACATGATTCGGAATGCTCTAGATCACGGCATCGAAACCCCAGAAGAACGCCAGCATCTTGGCAAACCTCCCCAAGGCAAAATTCAACTAAAAGCCAAACAAACAGCCACCAACGTTGTCATAGAAATTGCAGACGACGGAAGAGGATTGGATAACGAGAAAATCAAGCACACAGCACTAAAACGCGGGGTCTGTCGCCCAGAAGAACTTGCCACCATGACCCCATCTCAAATTCAGTCTCTCATCTTTGAGCCAGGATTCTCAACCCGCACATTTGTCACCGAAATATCTGGCAGAGGCGTCGGTTTGGATGTAGTCCGCACCAACGTCGAGCTACTCAAAGGCACAATTCAGGTGGAATCTAAACCAGGGATAGGATGCACCATCAGAGTCCAATTACCCACAACCCTAGCAACAGCCCAAGTACTAATTGTGTCAGTCATGGGAATTAGCTATGCCATCCCCGTAGAATTTGTGCAAACAGCTCGCTTCATCTCAGAAGATGACATTTTTACCATCGAAGGTCGAGACACAATTATCTTAGACAATCAACCTGTCTCGGTAGAACGCCTAGCCGATTTACTGGAATTGTCAGTAGTCAGCAGTCAGCAGTCATTAGTCATTGGCAACACAAATGACAAAGAACAAATCCCCTGCCTCATCCTCAAAGTCGCAGATGAGCGATTGGGATTGCTCGTGGATGCCTTGGTGGATGAACAAGATGTCATGCTCAAACCCCAAAGTCAGCTGCTCAAGCGGGTGCGGAATGTTTCTGGTGCAACGATTTTGGGTACTGGTGAAGTCTGCATAGTTTTAAATCCACAAGATTTGATTAAATCTGTGCGTAAGCAAGTCGTATCCACAAAACCTAAACAAATCCCTCAAGCGCCAATTCATAAGCAGCTAATTCTGCTGGTGGAAGATTCCATCTCCATTCGCACCCAAGAAAAGCGCATCTTGGAGGGGGCTGGGTATGAAGTGGTTACAGCTGTAGACGGATTGGACGGCTTCAACAAATTGAAGACGCGCTCGTTTGACGCTGTGGTGTCTGATATTCAAATGCCCAATTTGGATGGACTTGGGCTAGCTGCGAAAATTCGCCAGCATAAAGAATATAGCGAATTGCCTATTATTTTGGTGACATCTCTGGCTAGCGACGAAGATAAAAGAAGAGGAGCCGAAGCTGGTGCAAATGCTTACATTACTAAGGGCACCTTTAATCAAGAGATTCTGCTAGATACTTTGAGAAGGCTTGTTTAGTTGTCAGTCATTGGTCATTGGTCATTGAGCATCGTCAGTACATGAGCGATATCCTGAAATTGTCTGTTGTCATCTTTGGTTAAATTTTTACCGCAGATGAAGAGGGATGAACGCAGATTAACGCAGATAAGAAAACGCGAATTTTTAAAGAACTGATGCTACTGGATCTGAAATCAGGGACTAAATTATTTAAGATTTTAACATACTTTGTACGAAAGAAGCCACTATCTACTACCTACAGTTATGAACAAAAAAATTATCAAAGTTTTAATAGTTGAGGACTCACCAGTAGTAACGCTAATATTGAAACGTATTTTTGCTTCCTCACCGGAAATGGAAGTGGTGGGAACGGCTCAAAACGGTTTAGAGGGATTGGAACTGATTCCTAAAGTTCAGCCAGATGTGATTTGTACTGACCTCTACATGGCGCGAATGAATGGCCTAGAATTTACTAGAGAGGTAATGAGCAAATATCCGCGACCGATTTTGGTAATCAGTGCCTCAGTTCGGCCAGAAGATACCTACAATGTATTTCAGTTGCTTGAAGCAGGAGCGATCGATGTTTTTCCTAAGCCACGCATCCAGTCTCCTCAAGATTATGAGTTGCTCAAGCAGGATCTCATCGGTAAAATAAAAGTTTTGTCTGGTGTGGCCGTTTTTACCCTGCGTCGGCGCAACAAAGTTACAGGGTTGCAGGTTCCTGGTAGAACTCTGGAGCAGAAAAGCAGGGAAGAATTACCAATTACCAATTACCAATTACCGATAATTCATCCACCATCACCAAATACAAAATACAAAATAGTCGCGATCGGTGCTTCCACTGGTGGGCCCCAAGCGCTGCACACCATTATTGCCCAACTGCCGAGTAATTTTACTGTGCCTGTTATTTGTGTGCAGCATATCAGCGAGGGATTTTTGCAGGGATTGGTAAATTGGTTGGGATCGGACTGCAAGTTGTCAGTCAAAATTGCCAAGATGGGCGATTTTCCCCAAGCGGGTACAGTTTATTTCCCGCCGGAGGGGCGACATTTAGAGTTGAATTCTCAAGGTAGGTTTGCTTATTCGTCATCTCCACCGCTGTCCGGTCATCGCCCTTCGGTAACGGTAACATTTAATTCGGTGGCGAAGTTCTATGGAAAGGCAGCTGTGGGTATTCTGCTGACGGGGATGGGGCGCGACGGTGCGGACGGTATGCTAGCTCTAGCACAAGCTGGTGGTATGACTATTGCACAGGATGAGGCAACTAGCGTGGTGTTTGGGATGCCCAAAGAAGCGATCGCTCTTGGTGCAGCTCAGTATATTCTAGCGATCGGCGAAATCGCCCCCTACCTACTACGCAAAGTATTTGTCAATCTGTGAAGGAACTAAGGACTAGGGACTGGAGACGGAGCAATTTTTAAGAAAAATGTATTGCTACATCTGACAGATTATTAAAGGAGCGCAAGCCCACCGCATGGACGGGGTGGGTAAGCGGAAGCACCATTAGGTGCATTGAATCCAATTTGTGCTACAATTGGAAATGTCAGTACAAGACATTAAAACCTGCCCTCGGACTGAGGGGAAGTTACGCTTGAGGAGCTTGCTGAAAGGCAAGGATAGCAGAC
>CASBRD010000366.1 GCA_949128025.1 Oscillatoriales cyanobacterium PMM_0008
CGCTCCTTCTCCCCTCCCCGTCCCACGGGGAGGGGAGAAGGAGAGAGGGGCAGAGGGGGAAAAACGAACAATTCCGACGCAGACGGATTTGATATCACGTATTATATGGATTACCTAAATGTTTGCGAAAGATGTAGAGACGTTTCATGAAACGTCTCTACACTACAGGGTGTTAATTTGTAGCAGAAATAAATCAAGAGCGATATTAGGGATTAAAATTCTGCACCTGCTCCGCAGAGAGTCCCGTCAACCTTGCCACCTGTTCTGCGTCCATTCCCGACTGCAACAGATTTAGCACTACTTGCTGCAACCGCGACTCTGCCTGCTCTGCCAAAGCTCTCGCCTGTTCCTTTTGTTGGCGTTCCTGCTCTGCCAAAGCTCTCGCCTGTTCCTTTTGTTGGCGTTCCTCCTCAGTATCCGTAGGAATCCAATCTGCTGTAGCATCATACCAACGCAACCATTGGCGAGTGACGCCCTCATACTCACCTTGCCACAAGCCCAACCCCAACTCCAGTTCGGAAATCCAGACTTTGGGCTGCTCCGGATTGAGCGTCTGCTCTTGATAATGCCCCCCCACAAGTTTAAAGAACCGGACTTTGTTGGTGTAGCGACTGAGTACCACATAGTATGGCACTCGTAATTTTTGTTCGTACACCTCCCACTTCGAGGGTGGCGTCTCTTTGGACTCTGTATCTTGTACATCCAAGGGGGTTTGAGATTGTCTATTCTCGGCAGATAAGTCGAGTGCGGCAACTTCAACTTCTGAGTGGGCGTTCTTCCCTAAGTCTTCTTTGGCAGTTCCGGGGGAGAGCAGTTCGACAACCACGAAGGGACTGACTCCTTCTTGCCAGATCACATAGCTAGCTCTGAGGTCTGTGCCTTCATACAAGCGGGGGACTCCCACAACTAGGAACCAATCCGGGCGTTTGTGCCACTTGGGATGGCGAACATCATAGTAAAGATTCATGTCCGTGCCGCTAAATACCTGATGCGGCGGATAGCAGCGACAGCGGAAAGTGCGACTCAACAGTTCTGGTTGTAAGTTGTGAAATTCGTCTGGCAAACCGGGTTCCTCTGGATCTTCGCTGGGCAGGTCGTACATTGTAGGCAGGGTTTCCCTGGGGGGCAGGGGCGGGTCTATCTGCTGGATAGAGGCTGTAAGCTGGAACATAAGATTGGTGGTGGTTTTGAGAACATTTTAGGTTAAGGACAAGGGTTTGCGGTAATTATGAATTTAGGCCCGATCGCGCGATCGAATTTTAGATATCGGGATATGGGTACTTATCCGGCGGGTAGGGTGAACCGACGGTAAAGGTGAGGAGTTGCTAGTAATAGAGAATATACCAGTGGCGAAAGTTAGCTGACGGGAAAGATGCTCGGCGAAAATGGAGTTATTAAAAGCGATCGCCAACTCTATGTAGTTTAGCGATCGCTCAAAGTTGCCACTCCGGCGTAACAAGTTTTACTTTTAAATTAAAAAGCGGTGTTTTCTACAAGATCGGAACCCCTAATGATCGAAGCGCAAAACTCAACCAACACCTTCAGAGTTGGGGGACATCTACCACTAGATGCGCCCACTTATGTGGTGCGCCAAGCCGATCGCGATCTCTACGAAGGCTTGAAGGCGGGGGAGTTTTGTTATGTCCTCAACTCCCGCCAGATGGGTAAAACGAGCTTGCGGGTGCGATCGATGCACAAGCTGCAAGCGGAAGGATTCGCCTGTGCTGCGATCGACCTCAACAAGATTGGCAGTCAGGATATCGCGCCGGAACAGTGGTATGCGGGGTTGATGAGAAGGCTGGTAACGAGTTTTCAACTCCAGTTCAATCTGAGGTCTTGGTTGCGCGATCGCGAGTTTCTGCCTCCCGTGCAGTGCTTAAGCGAATTTATCGAGGAAGTATTGCTGGAATCTGTCAGTCAAAAAATTGTTATTTTTATCGACGAAATCGATAGCATCCTCAGTTTACCTTTCCGAACAGAAGATTTTTTTGCTTTTATTCGTTCCTGCAACGAATACGAACGTCTCACGTTTGCGCTGCTGGGAGTGGCAACTCCTTCGGATTTAATTCAAGACAAAAGCTGCACGCCTTTTAATATTGGTCGCGCCATTGAATTGCACGGCTTTAAATTAGCGGAAGCGCAACCGCTTGCGGAGGCTTTGGCAGAAAAAGTGAACAATCCCCAAGCCATGCTAAAAGCAGTATTGGATTGGACGGGAGGACAACCCTTTCTCACTCAGAAACTTTGTCAACTCATCCTTGAGAATGCAGAATTAATCCAAAATCCCGAAGAGTGGGTAGAAAACTTAGTGCAGAGGAAGATAATTGAAAATTGGGAAGCACAAGACGAACCAGCACACCTGAAGACGGTACGCGATCGCATCCTCAGAATTGGACAGCGCACAAAGCCGCTGCTGAAACTCTATGAGGAAATTTTGCAGCGCGGTGAAATTTCAGCTGATGACAGTCTAGAACAGATAGAATTGCGACTTTCAGGCTTAGTTGTCAAGCGAGGCGGGAAGTTAACCGTTTATAACCGCATTTATGCTTCAGTGTTTAACTGGGTTTGGCTTAACAAAGCATTGACAGCTTTGCAACCAGAGTTTAAACATATTGTTGCCGAACAAGAACAAAAACTACTCTCCATCCTTGAGGCGAAGGAAGGCAAAGACTTTGATGATGTTCTTTATGAAATATTGGGTTCAATTACCCTAAAGATGGGAGAGTTACTAAGTGTCGATCGCATTACTATCTTTTTCATAGATAAAGAAAAGAACGAACTTTGGTCGATTATTGCCAAGACAGCAGATGGTAGCCCTACCAAAATTCAGATTATTGCCAACAATCAAACCGCTGGTCGAGTCACTATCTATAAGAAAGGGGTCAATATCCCCGCGCATTTATCTGAAGATTGGTGTGCGGTTGTAGCAAAAGAACAAGACAAAAGATCTTCTTACCGCATCTATAATGAGTTAACTTTACCCCTTTTTAACACCCAGTCTGATTTATTCGCTTTTATTCAATTAGTCAACAAACTAAAGCAACCAAACAATCCCACAGATCCCTTTTCAGAAAAAATTGATAAAAACGGTTTCACAGAAGCTAATAAAATCCAATTTGCTGAATATGCCACCGAACTGCAACGAGTTTTACTAGGATGTCATTATTGTTACAAATTAACCCAAAGATTACAAGCATCAGAGGCACTTACCGAAGCAACACGATTAGTATCTCTAAGCAGTCTAGATTCTGAAGAAATCATCGCGCGGGTGATGGAGGCGGCAAAGAAATTGATGAATGCCGATCGCAGTACGCTTTGGCTGTTGGCCGATAAAAAAGATGAGCTTTGGACAAAAATTACTACCGACGACGGTGCGGTGATTCCACTGCGTGTGCTAGTAGGACAAGGTTTCGCTGGCAAAGTGGCAGCAACAGGTAAGCCTCTAAATATTGCTTTTGACCTGTACGAACACCCCGAATCTCAAACAGCAAAGCAAACCGATCAAAAAACTGGCTATCGCACTTGTAGTTTACTGTGTATGCCAGTTTTGAGTCCTGATGGCGATCTGCTTGGTGTTACTCAATTAATCAACAAAAGAAAACAAGGCAAGTTTCCCGAATACGACCCCACTAATTGGCCGGAAGCACCAGAATGTTTCGAGGATAGCTTTGACGCCAATAGTCAAAAATATATGCAAATATTTAATTCTCAAGTTGGGGTGGCACTCCAAAACGCCAGAGAGTTTGCTGAAGTTAAAAAGCGGGCGGAAAGTCAGCCGCAAAATGTTGTCAGTCAAACCCTGGCGATGCTGACTCAGGTGATGGATGGTCAAGGTTTTGACGATATTCTCGATAATACTTTGCGTTCTATTACTCTGAAAATGGGTAAATCTATGAGCGCAGACCGCACAACTATTTTCCTCTTAGATGAAGAGAGAAATGAATTTTGGTCTATTGTTGCTGAATCTGAAGGAGAACAATCTTTAGAAATTCGCGTACCTGCCACTAAAGGAATTGTAGGTGAAGTAGCTGCTACCAATAAAATTATTAATATTCCCTTTGATTTTTATGACGATCCGCGCTCGGTTACAGCCAAAGAACATGACAAAAAGAACAATTACCGCACTTATACAATGTTGGCTTTGCCACTGTTGAACGAGCAGGGAACTTTAGTCGGTGTTGTTCAGTTAATCAATAAATTAAACCGCTTTTATGACCCAACATCGCCCTTATCGTCAAAAATTGACACCCAAGGTTTTACCCAGACAGATGAAGAACAGTTTGCAGAAAATGCACCTTTGATTCAAATGATTCTGGAAAGTTTCCGGTCATATCATAAAACAGCTAGAGGGCAACGGGTGGCGGCTGCATTGATGGCAGCAACGCGCTCTGTTAGCCAAAGCAGTCTAGAACTTAATGAAGTTCTCAAGCGCGTTATGGATGCAGCGAAAGAACTTATGAATGCCGATCGCAGTACGCTTTGGTTGGTAGACCGCGAAGCAAATCAACTGTGGACAAGAATTTCCTTTAAAGACGGTTCGGAAAGGGAACTGCGTTTGCAAATAGGGGAAGGTTATGCTGGCAAAGTAGCCGAGATGTGTGTGCCTTTAAATATTCCTTTTGACCTATATGAATACCCAGATTCTGAAACTGCTAAGAGAACAGATCGAACGACTGGTTATCGGACTTGTAGTTTACTTTGTATGCCAGTTTGGAATCCCGATGGCGAGTTGATTGGCGTGACTCAATTAGTGAATAAAAAGAAGTCGGGCGATTTTGCAGATTGCAATCCTGGTGATACCAGTGTCGTACCAGATTGTTTTCAAACCAGCTTCGATCAAAACGATCAAAGATATATGCAGGTATTTAATAATCAAGTTGGCGTTATTCTTCAGAATGCCGAACTTTTGGCGGCTGTGAGGCGACAGGAACAAACGCTGCGAGATAATTTGAATGGGGCTGCACCGAAAAGTTAAATTAATTCTGTTATAGTTTCAATCCTCAATTCCCTAAAAAGGGAATTGTTACTTATCATTACGCCTAAAGGTTACGCAGATATTTTGTTTCAATCCTCAATTCCCTAAAAAGGGAATTGTTACAAATTGGGGTTAAGCTTCCGATTGATTAGGGCTTGTTTCAATCCTCAATTCCCTAAAAAGGGAATTGTTACTCAACCTTAATGTCTGGGTACGAATCAAAAGATAGTTTCAATCCTCAATTCCCTAAAAAGGGAATTGTTACCAAGTCTCCAGTCAGCTAGCCGGAGTCAAAAAGTTTCAATCCTCAATTCCCTAAAAAGGGAATTGTTACGAGTAAGTAGTCTTATCGTTTGGATTCCATCCTGTGTTTCAATCCTCAATTCCCTAAAAAGGGAATTGTTACCATTAAACAAGTTAATCTTGAGTACTGACTCAGCGTTTCAATCCTCAATTCCCTAAAAAGGGAATTGTTACAGAAATTGCGAGCCTACGCCAGTGATTACCATCCGTTTCAATCCTCAATTCCCTAAAAAGGGAATTGTTACCGGCCAAGACTGACTGCTGCACTTGCATCGTTCGTGTTTCAATCCTCAATTCCCTAAAAAGGGAATTGTTACTACAGCCAAACCATTGGCAATGGTTCTACGTTTCAATCCTCAATTCCCTAAAAAGGGAATTGTTACGAAAGAGGGAAGCGAGTACGAGCTTTTTTATGCGTTTCAATCCTCAATTCCCTAAAAAGGGAATTGTTACGCATTTATCCTGACTGGTAGCTATCCTCAAATAGTTTCAATCCTCAATTCCCTAAAAAGGGAATTGTTACATACCAGTGCAAATCTGAGATCCGCCATCCCAGCTAGTTTCAATCCTCAATTCCCTAAAAAGGGAATTGTTACCGCCGCTAGATTAAAGGCTCTGTCGATTTGTAGTTGCCTGTTTCAATCCTCAATTCCCTAAAAAGGGAATTGTTACTTTCTTGCGATCGCTCTAGACGAAAAACAGTCGGAGTTTCAATCCTCAATTCCCTAAAAAGGGAATTGTTACTCAAGCCAATATCAATAATAGTTGGGAGTCTTCGTTTCAATCCTCAATTCCCTAAAAAGGGAATTGTTACTCCTTCTAAAATTCCTAGTTGTCGTTGCCAGCCGTTTCAATCCTCAATTCCCTAAAAAGGGAATTGTTACCCCTAAATGCCAAAGCCATTATAAAACAAGAGTTTAAAGGACTGGTTGCGACGATCGCCATCCCGTTTCCCAATTCAGCCAC
>CASBRD010000367.1 GCA_949128025.1 Oscillatoriales cyanobacterium PMM_0008
CCCTAGCCCCTAGCCCCTAGCTATACTGTCCACACTTGAGATTCTGGTAAAAAAGCCAATGCAGCAACATATTTTTGTAAAACGACTTTTAGCATCGATTGCAGCCTTTTTGCTGGCGGCCACTCTTTGGGCTCAAGCGCCCGCAGCACAAGCATACGACAACCCAGATTTACTGCCTGAGATCCAGACCCCAATCATCGACCTAGCAAAATCCCTGACCGATATTCAGGAAGAAGCGCTGGCTGAAGATTTAGAGAAATTCGAGGCGCAAACAGGCTGGAAGCTGCGAGTTTTGACCCAATACGATCGCACGCCCGGTCGAGCCGTCAAAAACTATTGGGGACTAGATGACAAAAGCGTCCTACTTATTGCCGATTCGCGGGGCGGCAACATCCTAAATTTCAGTGTCGGGGACGCTCTGTATGAGTTTTTACCTCGTACCTTCTGGATTGAGTTGCAAACGCGGTTCGGCAATATGTTCTTTGTGCGCGAAGAAGGCGAAGACCAATCAATTATTCAATCTTTAGAATCCATCAAAACCTGTTTGTTAAGGGGCGGTTGCAACGTAGTGCCGGGACTGCCGCGAGAACAGTGGATTCTTACCTTAATTACCTCGATCGTCGGTGGGTTGGTTTTTGGATTCGCCGCTCAACCGCGCAAACCAGGACAAATTGTGGCTTGGCAATGGGCTTTAATTTTCTCGCCCTTGTGGGGAATACTGTTTATTGCCTTCGGTATTGGCCCAGTCGTCAGCCGAACTTCCGAGTGGTTGCCTTTATTTCGGAATGTGGCAGGCTTCATGATTGGTGCCCTAGTTGCTTACCTCTCGCCAATGTTAGCCTCTACTTCTGAAGGTTCCAGTCGCTAACTACCAAATATCGCCGATGGAAGCTTGTTAGTTCGAGTATCGCTCATGGCAAAAATGCCATTTTTTTCTGCTAGGGGGTGATAACCCTTCGATGAAAGGTATCGTATGGGTAGGAATGGATAGGGTGGTCAGGACTGGCCATGTCGATGCCCGAACAATAGCTGCCGGAGAAAAGTCATGGAATGGCACGTCACAGATGCCCAAAGTTTGGCAATAATCGATCGCGAAATCGGCGATCACGTATTTTCACCAGCAGAATACGAGATTGTCCGGCGGGTAATTTACGCAACAGCCGATTTTGAATACAAATCTTTAATTCGTTTTTCAGAACGAGCCTTGCAAGCAGGGGCCGCAGCTTTAGCGGCTCGCACCACCATTGTTGTCGATGTGCCAATGGTGCAAGTTGGCATCACACCGAGTATCCAAACCACCTTTGCCAACCCCGTGTACTGTAGCATGGACGCCCTGACACGACCTCAAAGAGAAAAAACTCGTGCTGCGTGGGGAATTGAAACTTTAGCCAGACGCTACCCAGAGGGGATCTTTGTGGTGGGTCATGCCCAGACGGCTCTCACTGTACTGGTAGAATTAATTGAGGCAGAAGAAATTAGACCCGCTCTCGTTATTGGAACGCCAGCTGGTTTCGTCGATGCCGATGTTGCCAAAGAGCGACTGCAAGAGTCGCTGATTCCCCACATTCGCACAGAAGGTCGTAAGGGTAGTGCGGTGGTGGCGGCTGCAATTGTCAACGGACTGGTGGATTTGGCGTGGCAAGCTTACGGACAAGAGGGGGCGGTAGGGGTTTAGAAAAAGGGTAGAATCGAGAAAAAATTATCTAAAAATAAGCCTTAGTAAAAATCGGGGGTCTGGGTGAGCCAGTTATCCAGAGAGGAGATTTTTCGAGAGATTGGTCAAATCGTCCAAAATTTCGGCATTTATGACTGGAATTTATGGAGGCAGCGTCGAGAAGACGATCCAGATCGGTACGATGAAATTATTGAATAGCGATCCTCATCTTCCCTCACTTTCTGAACAAAAAGCGATCGAGTTTCTGCTAAAATTAATTGAAACCTTTATTGGGTCTTTCGGAATTATTATGCTGATGTGACATTGCGAACATTTTTGTAGGGACACGGCATCATAAATATATTGGTATAGAATCAAATTTTAATCATGCCGTGTCCCTACAGCATAATTGAATCAAAAGAACCCCTTTATTAAGGATAAAATAATATACCTCACTACCGGGAATTGACTATGGTTGTTGCGGTACAATTCCAGACCTATACCGTAGAAGAGTTTCTTAACCTAGACCTACCGGAAGGACAGGAATACGAACTTATCGACGGAAGGATATCTGTGATGGCTGAACCTTCAGGGGAACACGAAAATCTGCGTTCCGAACTGATGGTAGAATTGCGAATGGAAAGCAGACGCCGCCAACTGGGACTGCTGGTGCATCCAAAACCCGTACTGCAATTAGGGCCAAAAGATACTCGCAAACCGGACTTGATTGCAATTAATCGTGATGCTTGGAATCGCCAAACTCAATCAGAAGCGGTATTGAAAGAAGCACCTAGCGTTGTAATTGAAATTGTTAGCACGAATTGGGAAGAAGACTATCGGAATAAACCGCTGTGGTATGCTGCTTTTGGGGTAAGTGAGTTGTGGATTGTTGACCCGTTGTTTACTGTCGATCGTTATCCTAACCGCAAGAATCCGAAAATTGAAGAACCTACGATTTCGATCGGACAGTTGGTGAATTCGCGTAGTATTTTAGTGGAAAGAGAATATGAGTTTCAGAGTTTTACAGGGAAACAGAGGATTGAGTCGCGGTTTTTCGCAGATTTAGAGATTACGGTTGAGGAGATTATTGGTTATGGTCAGGGGATTTGATATTGTTTTGTATGGTAGCGATCGTACTTGGTTTTGGGAAGTGCGATCGATTACAATCTAAATTTTAAGAATTGCGTAGTTTAAATAAAACTTGTGAATCTCTGTTGCTTATTGCTTCGGTCTTGAGCAGACTACCTTAAATTTTGGTACTGTCTAAAATATTATCGGTGTTTAGATCGCAGGTTTCAGTTGCATGAAGTATACTTCAGAAACCGGGTTTCTCTGTACCTCACGCACTTGAAAAGGGCTTTAATCGGGGGATAAAAATGACAACCAATTCAGAAAATAACTTTCCAAAATTTTTCCTCAGTTATCTTCTTTGTTTGAGTAAGTTCGGAAGAGTAACTTGTTCGTTTCCTCTGAATTTCCACAACCAACTGAAGGAGTGAGGAAGTTGCTCAGGGAACCAATTTAAATCAAGTAATTGGTCAAGTGTGTAAGGGCATTCTGTAGGGAAGTTAGCAGAATTTCCAGTTTTTTCTTTGACAAAACCAAGCGCACGTTTGTAGATAAAGTGTAAATGTTCTTGTAAATAGTTTCGTAAGTTAGTTGTCAACCTTTGATCTAATTGATCGCGGAAGCTATAAATTTCACTTCGCCAGTGCTTTATATTACCCTCTGCTTCGTTTTTCCAATACTCAAGTAACAGTAAATGTCTGATAATTTGATTTAACAAACTAACTACAGTATTTCTTTTCTCACTACCCAAATCTTCCAACTCCTCAATTAAATTATCTAAATCTAAAGCATTAAACTGACGGTTTTTCAGTAATTTTATGGTGGACTCCAACCACTCTAAATTGTCAGTTTCATAAAGGGTTTTTAAATCAATAACGCTCATTTCGTTTCCTTTGTACTATTTGACATTAAGTATTCTACCAATCATCATTTCTTCTCTGTGATCTACGAGTTTTAGTAGAACCAGATCTCGGTTCTTGCTTCGTCGATCGCTTCTTCTTTCTCTGCGTTTGTTCCGATTCCGGATCGTTTTCTAACCGACTGCTCATATCAATAAATACATCTCGCCGTAAGTAAGGATAGTCACTCACCCACACATCCAGTTCGGGAAGATAAATATCCGTCACCTTGCTAATCCGACTCATATCTGGTCGATTAGACATTACCACCATTTCAGCCAATTCTCCTGTAACGATCGCTTGGTGAGAACGTCGCAGAGGTACTTGCAACTTAGTCAGAAAACCATTTTCATCCCCAACTTCTAGAGTAAGTCTTCGCTCCCGGTTTTGTACTATCATCAACTCGCCGCGCTTATTGACTGTTTCCTCTGTGCCAACTAATTCTTCACTCACATACACATCTAACACCTGACCGCGCCAAAAAGCGCTGTACCGCGAACTTCGGCATTCAATATTACGCAGACTTGCCCATAAAACTGGCCCCCACAGCCAGTACATACCGCTGACAATTCCTACTAAAAGAATTATTGGTGCAAATGCCTCTCCTAACAAGCTAGTTATCAAATAAAGTAGCAATACGCTCACCAAAGAAATTAACACCCGCTTTAAAAACTCGGCTGCATTACCCCAGCAATATTTGTACTGGGCTGCTGTGGCGATGAAAGGAATGAGTTGTTCAAATTTTTTGCGCGTTAATGGGACTAGCATAATGAATTTTAGATTTTGGATTTTAGATTTTAGATTGAATGAGGAATAGGGCAAGAAAAGTCAAAAGTCAGTAGGGGCGGGTTTTGTAAAATATTCTGTTGGTAATGAGATGTGTGTAGCTCAACCCGCCCGTACAAAAGTCAAAAGTAAGTAGGGGCGGGTTTTGTAAAATATTCTGTTGGTAATGAGATGTGTGGGCTAAACCCGCCCGTACAAAAGTCAAAATAAAAAGGGGAAAAGGAACGAATTATTGCCCACTCCCCCACTCTCCCACTCCCCCACTCTCCCACTC
>CASBRD010000368.1 GCA_949128025.1 Oscillatoriales cyanobacterium PMM_0008
AGGAAACTCCATCCCTTTGCGGGGAGGGGGGCGTATTTAGCCCCCTCTCCGTGGCGGAGAGGGGGTTGGGGGTGAGGTCTGCCGCCACGTTACAACCGTAAAGGAGGATATCGGCATCATCTGTTAGGGAATTCCGCCACTGCTGCAACTGAGAACCGTAGGTGTGGAGATTCGCGGAATTGAGGGTGCTGCTACCCAGTTGCAAGCTGCCGGGACTACCGTGGGAGACGATGTGAACCGCTGTAATGCCATTGCGACTCGCCAGCACTTCCGTAATTTGCTCGATCGCATCCCGCGTCCGATCGAGGATAATTACATCAGTTCCTTCTTCAACCGCACCAGCAAGACTTTCGTAGTCAGGAACTGTGGAGTCGATGAAGACGATCGCATTTCGCTGGCTGCTGGGATGGTTGTTGTCTGGCATAGGGGAACCTTTGACCGAGTAATTACCGGCTCAAATAACAATATATGTCCATCAACAAGAAGACAGGATTTTCCACAATCTCGATCCCAAAAGTAAGAAAAGTTTATCCAAACTTTAAATTCAATGTAAATCTAAGTAATTACACTATGTTCGTGATTTAAGTAATTTTAGTGGCTTTGAACGACACATGGGCGCTAACAACGCGCCAACCTTCTACGGTTCGCATCCACGTTTGACTTTGACGTCCGATCTGATTTGAGGATGGTGGACGCTTAAATTCTGTATTTACTGTGGCAAAATCCCGTCCGTAAGTGGTGATAACTGTGTTTATCAGTACCCTTTCTAAATTAACGGACGATCGCTTGCTGCGAAAAGTGGCTATAGCATCATAACCGTACAGATTTTCTCCCACGCCAAAGCGCACCGTCTGGGGACTTTGCCAAAATAGTTCGTCTAGTACGGCGATGTCATTGCTAATTAATGCCTTTTCGTAACGCTGAAATGCTGCTGTCACTTCAGCTACCACATCGGGAATGTTGATATCCATAGTTGGGGAAAATAAATATTAGCGATTAGGGCGGGCATTGCCCACCTTACGAGTTCTATTCCGGATACAGACGATATGACGGTGTTGGCAAATCCGTTGTATTATCCTCTTTCTCGATCTCCTCGTCAAACTTTTCAATCAATTTTTCACACTTCTCTAACAATTTTTTCTCCTCTTCTGGAGTAAATCCTTCTTCAGTAGCTGTGGGAATTGGTTTTGGTTCATTTTCCTCTAAGCTTGGTTGGGATTTGGTTGGGTCGTCTTTTTCGGAAATCATAGATAAAAATCCTTGGTGCAGTTACGGTACGGCATTAGCTATGTAAGAGGCGCTGCCTCAGACTGGAGGCTTTGCCTCATTTTCACTAAGAGTAACCTTGGGCCGATCGATCTGGCAATCCCATCACACTGCGATAATGAGCTTCCACGTCGCCCAGTGTTTTAGACTGGCGATTTATACTCCACTGACTGCGATCGAACAATTCCTTTCTTAAGTTATCTACATCGATAGTTGTCACTTGCCCATTTGCCACAACTCTTTTGCCATTTACCCAAACACTATCAACTGCCTGAGTGGGACGACCCAATATTAGCAAACCAATCGGGTCGGTGCGCGGCAACAGCGACAAACTCTTAAGATCGTAAACCACCATATCGGCCTTTTTCCCCACAGTCACCGAACCAAGTTCATCCGCCACATTCAATCCTTTAGCACCGCCCAAAGATGCCATTTCCACCGATTGACGCGGCGATATCCAGTGGTGATAATCTAAGTCCGTGACATTATGCAGAATAGAACCAATCTTGATAGCTTCCAGCAAATCTTGCGAATCATTACTGGCAGAACCATCGCAACCAAAAGATACATTTACTCCCGCTTGCAGATATTTCAAAATAGGAGCAATGCCGCTACCCAAACGCAGGTTGCTGAGGGGATTGTGTACAACAGTGGATTGAGTTTCTACCAAAATAGCGATATCTGCATCAGTCAAATGCACGCAGTGGGCTAAAGAAGTGCGGGGACTGAGATAACCGATGCGCTGGAGATGTTCAACCGCGCTACATCCGTATTTTTCTTGAGCTAGCAACACTTGGGCTTTGGTTTCTAGCAGGTGAGAATGGCGACAGAGATTGTAGCGATCGCTCAATTCTGCACAACCTTCAAACAAAGCATCAGAACACAGTTGAATTCCCGTCGGTGCAACCAGAATATACACGCCTTCTTCTGGCTTGTGAAACTTATTTACAGCATCTTCTACTAATTGCAGAGTTGCGCTTGTGGAGCGAATATAAGTTTCGTGTTCCTGTTTTGTCTCGCCGCTGGGAATGCCCGCTGTGAGAGATTCATCCTGAATCAGAGGGGCGATAAAAGCGCGGATACCGACTTCTTTGTAAGCGCGAACAGCAGTAGCAATAGTTTCGATTTCTTTCCCCGGAATCAAAACCAAGTGATCGACAACACTTGTGCCGCCAGACAGCAAAGTTTCTACCGCCGTACCTAAAGCAGTCAGGTAAATTTGTTCCAGTTCCAGAGGTACAAAGTCGTAGAGTTCCGCCAGCCACAATTCTAGTGGAACTGGAGGAATCACTCCCCGCTGCCACATCTCCGACGAGTGGGTGTGCGCGTTGACGAAACCGGGGAGGAGGAGTTTGTTGTTACAATCGACAGCAATGCCGATCGCATTGAGATTGGGGTCAATAGCGACAATGCGATCGCCTACTACTTGCACATCAGCGGTTGCGTAACCGCGATCGACCGGAATTAGAGCTTGTTGAAGAGTAAAACTCACAAATTTTACCTTGAGATTAAGAATTTAGAAAGTTTTGGAGGCTTGGGCATTAAAAGTAGTATTCAATATATAAGTCTAATTTAATTTTGAACTATAACAGAACTGCAACTCATTCCTCATTCCTCAAAACTATGATGAAACCCCTCCGTACCTTGGGCATACCCCCAAATGCCTGGGCAGTTGATGCAGAAATAGCCGATATCACCCGCCCGCCCCTCGAACCTCAATCCATAATACTACCAACACAAACCAAAAAGCTACGCCTGGATTTGGCAAAAGCAGCCATATTAGTAATTGATATGCAAAATGACTTCTGTCATCCAGATGGCTGGCTAGCGCATATTGGCGTAGATGTGAAACCCGCACGGACTCCCATCAATCCCCTCAAAACATTACTGCCAGAATTGCGAAAAGCCAATGTGACTGTAATTTGGCTTAACTGGGGAAACCGTCCCGATTTACTGAATATCAGCGCCGGATTGCGCCACGTTTACAATCCTACAGGCGATCGCGTTGGTTTGGGCGATCCTTTGCCTGCCAATGGTGCCAAAGTCCTGATGGCAGGCAGTTGGGCAGCTGCCGTAGTAGATGAATTAGAGCAAAAACCTGAAGATATCCGTGTCGATAAATACAGAATGAGCGGTTTTTGGGATACTCCTTTAGATAGTATCCTGCGAAACCTGGGAAAAACTACTCTATTCTTTGGAGGAGTGAATGCCGATCAGTGCGTAATGGCTACATTGCAAGATGCTAACTTCCTGGGTTATGACTGTATTTTAGTTGAAGATTGCACCGCCACTACTTCTCCGGATTATTGCTGGCAAGCCACGCTTTATAATGTTAAGCAATGTTTTGGTTTTGTCACGGATTCGCAAGCTATCTTAAACGCAATTAGTCAGTTGTCAGTTGTCAGTTGTCAGTCGTCAGTCGTCAGTCGTCAGTTGTCAATCCCCAATCCCCAATCCCCAATCCCCAATTACCTATGACAAATCGTTGCATGATTCCGGTTGTTAAGTCTCCCAGAGATTATCAAGCTTTCCGCATCAGTCCCCAGGACAGCAATCGGTTAGCGATCGTATTCGATCCCGCAAGTGCTAATGTATCGTTAACTCTGTGCGTCGAAATTTTTGATGCTGGTGGTCAAACTCCTCCCAATCGTCATAATATGGCTGTGGAAATGTTTTTTATCCTCAAGGGAGAAGGACTGGCAACTTGCGATGGAAAAACCGTTGCTATTTGTGCCGGAGACAGCATATTAGTACCGCCAACAGGAACTCACGAACTTAAAAATACGGGTTCCGGGCGCTTGTACGCCCTGTGTTTTATGGTTCCCAACGAAGATTTTGTGGAACTGATTCGCAGCGGCACACCCGTAGAATTGGATGAAGAAGATTTAAGAGTTCTCGGTCGTAGAGATGCCTTGGTTCCATGCTGAAAAAATCCAGAAGCGATCGCAATAAATATTCGTACACTTTTGGTTAAAAACCAAGTGAATGCGGCAAGAAAAGAACTAGAAGAAATGGAGGATTATGAGCAATGAACTCGCTTTACAGTATGGTGATTCAATGGTCGGATGAAGATGGTTGTTTTGTGGTATTTCTGCCGGAGTTTGCTGGGTTGGTGATGCAACCTTGCACGGATGGGCAGACTTATGAGGAGGCAGCAAGGCAAGGACAAGAGGCGATAGCTTCTTTGATTAAATGGTTTGAAGCAGAAGAAAAAGCACTGCCACAACCAAGGACAATTCCGCAGCAACCGTTATCTGTCGCTTGAAAACAAAGTAATACCAAATCCGGGTTTGTTACCCCCTTTAATTTTTGGCATAAAGATTGTAGAGACGTTTCATGAAACGTCTCTACAGCCGAGCGACATAAAGGGGATAATCGTTGCGGATTGGGTATAATGCGATCGGACATGAGGATTTTCTCGCTGTTTTCAAATTATGCGATCGGCTAATTTCAGATATCAGATTTCAGATTTAAAATAAACAAATCTAAAATCTAAAATTCTTTGATGACTAATGATTAAAGAAACAGTTTCAATGTTCACCCGCGACGGGGTGCGTCTGGATGCCGACATCTACCGTCCCGACGCTGAGGGTACTTTCCCGGTGTTGCTGATGCGCCAACCTTATGGAAAAGCGATCGCATCTACAGTAGTCTACGCCCATCCCACCTGGTACGCATCCCACGGCTACATTGCAGTCATACAAGATGTCCGAGGACGCGGCACATCAGCAGGCGAATTTAAACTGTTTGCCCACGAAATAGAAGATGGTTTTGATGCAGTTAATTGGGCGGCGCAACTACCCGGTAGCAGTGGCGAAGTCGGAATGTATGGCTTTTCCTACCAAGGAATGACCCAACTCTACGCCGCCAGCGCCCATCCACCCGCATTAAAAACAATCTGCCCCGCAATGATTGGCTACGATTTATATACAGATTGGGCTTATCAAGGAGGTGCATTTTGTTTGCAAGATAACCTCAGTTGGGCGATTCAATTAGCAGCAGAAACCGCCCGTTTGCGAAACGATGAAAAAGCCTATCAAGCCCTTTATGCTGCTTATCGCAACTTACCTTTATCCGACACAATTCCCGCCAGTCCAGACATCCTCAAAAACTTAGCACCTGAATCTTTTTATCACGAGTGGCTAAATCATCCCAAACCCGATGAATATTGGGAAAAACTTTCCCCAAAACAGTATTTTCAAGAAGTAGATCTGCCCATACTGCATATTGGGGGATGGTTCGATACTTACCTGCGCGGTACGCTGCATTTGTACAAAGAAATGGCAGCCCGCAGCGAATTTCTTCAGTATTTGCTCATCGGCCCTTGGGCGCATCTACCTTGGGGCAGAAAAGTTGGTGCAGTAGACTACGGTTCGGCTGCTGCAAGTCCGATCGACCAGTTGCAAATTCGCTGGTTCGATCACTTTATCAAAGGAAAAGATACAGGATTATTCAAAGAGTTACCTGTGCGTTTATTTGAAATGGGCAGTAATTTGTGGCGATCGTTTGAAAGTTGGCCTAATAATAATCAGATATCTTATTTTTTGTCAAGTTCTGGTTTAGCTAGTTCGCAAGATGATGCAGGTAAATTAATACCTCACCCCCCAACCCCCTCTCCTTTGGAAGGAGAGGGGGAGAAAGAGGGAGAAAATCTAAAATCCAAAATCCCAAATCCAAAATCGGAAGATATATTTGTACACGATCCTTGGCGACCCGTTCCCGCTTTGGGAGGTCATGCTAGCTTTCCGGCGGGGTCTTTTGAGCGTGGTGCGATCGATTCTCGGACAGATATTTTAACCTACACTTCTGCACCGTTGACAGAAGATTTGCATATAGCTGGTGATGTGGCGGTAGAAATTTATTGTACAGCAGATCGGCCAAGTTTTGATTTGTGCGCGGTGCTTTCTGAAGTGCAAAATAATGATAAAGTCTACAATTTTACTCAAGGATACGTGCGAGTTGAACCGCATCAAGAAACAACACCTTTGAAAATTTCGCTTCAGTCAACTTGCGTGCGAATTTCTAAAGGCGATCGCTTACGCCTCAGTTTAAGTGCTGCTTGTTTTCCTGCTTATCCAGTCAATCCCGGAACAGGTTCGCTTCCACGTGAAACTCGTTTAATTGAGGCTAAAATTATTACTTTAACAGTGCGAAGTGGAGGTAATTTTCCTTCTCAAATTTTGTTGCCTTTTTGTATGAAAGGGAAGATCTGCTGAGAAGCGATCGCACTTTTTAATTTAAAAGACCCGCTCCGCCGTTCTAAGCTCGCGCGATCGGGACTTGGAATCGGTTTAATAGCGTGCTATCATAAAAAAAACCCAAACAACTCGTGAGTGCAAATGAGCGGGGAAAAATTTCTGTTACCAGTAGTGATTGAAAAGGACAGCGATGGCTATTTTGCCTACTGTCCCCCTTTGCAAGGCTGTTATACCCAGGGGGATTCTTACGAAGAAGTTATCAACAATATCCAGGATGCAATTCGCCTGCATATTGAAGATCGTTTGGCAAATAACGAACCGATTCCAACTAGCGAAATGGTGAGTCTGACAACTTTGGAGGTGCAGGTTTGACTCTACCACTTCCGCGTATTACCCCAACTGAAGTTATTCGGGTATTAAATAAAATTGACTTTAAGTTAAGTCGTCAAAGCGGTAGTCACAGAATTTATAAAAATGCCGATGGAATGCGAGTTACGGTTCCTTTTCATTCTGGCAAAATTCTGCATCCCAAAATACTAAAGAGTATACTTAATGATGCTGGACTGACGGTAGAAGAATTTGTGCAACTACTGGCAGAATAGCTATGCTGAAGTTACTAATTCTCCTGTTAATTGCCGGATATCTCCTGTTTTAGGATTCAATCTAAAACAGTCACCATCCATTAATTTTATCGCTAAATTATCATCCACAATTAAAATTTGTTCTGGCAAATCGGGGAAGCCATGATTAAATCGCAATGAACCGTTGGAGTTAAACAACAATATTTCGTGTTCCGTCAAAACTGCGGTTACTTCTTGAATAATTTTGATCTCAATCAGATTAGCTGTTAGAGGCATGGCAACACAAATGCGACCGCTTTGCAGACAAATCGCTGCTAATTGTCGATCTATTCCAATCCAAAGCAGCTTTTTATCAGTTGAAAGTTCAATATTTAAATCGACTAATTCACTACACCAGCTAATTCCATAACACCCCCAGGTTTCAGCCAAGTCTAGACAAGCGAATTTTCGAGCGTATTCATGAACGATGATTTGCCGAACGGCTGGAATTTGGTTGAATTCTGATTCGCTGATGAGGTGAATTTTCATAACCGCTTGTTATTGATAAATTAAAGGAACAATGGAGGTGACTTGAGGAGTTGCATTCAAGTCGCGTTGGGGGTAAAAATAACGAACGATGATGGCACCTGGCTTTTCTCCCCCACTCAATTCTACTTTTCTGGAGATGTGTACGCCATATTCGTTAGTTTTTCGATCGGGGATTTCCGTGGCGTTTAATCCTTCTGCAAAGATTTGTAAGAGTTGTTCTTTGCCGCCCGATGTTTCGTCAATTCCCAGTGTTCTCAAGTCTCTTAAGTTGTCTGACGATCGCCTTATATTAGCTGGAGTGGAGGTGACACGACCAAAAAAGAAGTCAAATTTACTGGCTCTGATGGTAAATCCTGCTCCTTGAATCACTTCATCCATTCTAAAAAAGGTTTGTCAACTCTCAAAAATGTGTTATGTCTAATTATCTCACATGACTAACTAATTAGAGCCGGAACTAGAAATATTTGAATCATCCATGATGTTAGGTGTAACTAACACAACGATTTCATTGCGACTGCGATCGCTTGTTCTACTTCTGAACAAAGCACCAATAATGGGGATATCTCCTAAAATAGGCGTTTTCGTTGTAATAGTTCTATCCTGCTCCTGAATAATTCCAGTCAGGATCAGAGTCTGACCATCTCGGAGGCGAATACTTCCTGTTTCCAAACGGCGGCGATTGACGAGCTGCTGAATCAACAAATCGTTCCTAGAAGGGTCTGTAATCCTCTCCCCAGGCGAACTTACTTCCGGCGATACAAAAAGCGTAATAAAGCCATTGTCATCAATCTGATCGACAGCAATATTCAGGATCACACCTACATCAATTGGGTCTTTTGTTTCAGACACCGTTCTTGTTTGGTTACCAGGAGCGGCTTCTGTAATCTGCCTAAAACCTGCAAATACTTGAGTGGTCAAGTTCACCTGAGAATGGCTACCCTCTTGTACAATTAATGTTGGATCGGTTAAGATTTTCGCATTATTTGAGGTGATTTGAGACTGAAGATTCAACAAAAACTGGCGAGGAAACTGAAAAGCTCTTGCTAAATTCGGGCTTTCTATCACATTAGGACTGAACAAGCTACCAGGATTTTGTGATGGATTGGGATTAACGAATCTCGGATTAAAACGCCCAAAATTAATGTTGGCCCTGCCTTGATTGACATTAAAAAAACTCCCCCCGACACCAAAAGAAAAACTGGCTCCAATAGTGTCCTGATTGGTCAGATTAACTTCAATAATTTTCACATTTACAGCTACCTGTCTCCGGCGCACATCGAGTTGAGCTAGGTAATTAGTGGCTATTTCAACAAGCTTAAGAGGGCCGATTAAAGTGACAGAGTTTGTGCGACTATCGGCGGTAACCTGCAATCCATCCAGCAGTTGCTCGGTCGGATCTGGAGAACGCTGAAAGGGATTTGGGGCTGGGGCATTTTGTTGAGGAGTAACAGAACCACCTCCATTGGCTCCCAGTGCTTCTAGAGCCTGAATAGCACCCCTAAACGGAATATTTCGGGTTGTGGTACTGTTTCTACCCACCTGACTGCTGGTATTGGTGGTACTGTTAGCTTGGCTACCACCACTCGTGAGGCTCGATCCGCTGGTGAGAACTGTGGTAAGCGGACTTTCGGGCATTGTTGCTTTCAATTGATTGAGTCGGATGGTACGCATCACCAAACCACGGGTAGCAGCAGGGAGGTTTCGACCTACTAAGATGGTGTTTCCGACGCGATTAGCCTGTAATCTGGTTAGTTGCAAAACATAGTTGAAAACGTTTTGAATAGATTCATTTTGTACTTCCATCGAAATGTTTGGTTCTGTCAGTGTTTCTACAGCTGTTTGCAGTCTTCCTCTGGTAATGGGAGGAGTATTGGGACTGGGGGTAGGTGCAGCATCCTCAGCAAAGACGATACTAAGACCAGCAGCTTGAACTAGAAGGGTTAAAACTTCCCGCGCTGATGCGTTTCGCAATACTAAGCGGGTGATCCGCTGTGATGTTCCTAAATCGATCGATGTTGCAGCGATATCAAGATTGGAGACGGCAATATCTCCTAGTGGAGGTGCTACTGCTTGCGGCAAAAAAGGCAGATTAGAATTTGCTGCTGGGGGGATTGGGGATTGGGGATTGGGGATTGGGGATTGGGGATTGGGAATTGGGGA
>CASBRD010000369.1 GCA_949128025.1 Oscillatoriales cyanobacterium PMM_0008
ACAAAAAAGCGATCGAAAAAACCAGGAGAAACTACTATGTCTGCTAACGAACAAGCTCGCGCCCTGATGATGCGTCATCACCATCTAGTTAAGAATCGGCAGCAAGCCATGCTGGGACGTGCAGCGGCTGAAGTTGGTTTGCCGATTGATGGAGACAATTTGAGCAATACCCAAGGCAAGCCAAACCCCAGCTTTCGGGCAAGCTAAGATGGCAGCAATGCAGCTTTGAGCTAGGCGCTGTCAAATAATTAGAATTTGCAATTTTTCTTTTCTTGCTGAGGGATGGATTTTTTCACTCAGCAGAAATTTAACAATCCTTGATGACTTATAATCGACAAACAGGGCGTTCTTCGTGAGGAAGAAACGCCTTTAAGTTTTTGGAGCGAAAGCCAGGGCTAGGGGCCCCAAAAGTCAAAAATCAGTAGGGGCGGGTTTTGTAAAATATTATGTTGGTAATCAGATGTGTGGGCTAAACCCGCCCGTACAAAAGTCACTCATTCAAAAGTAAAGAAGGAATTGGGGGCTAGGGGCTAGGGGAAGAAGATTGTCCCACTCAGCACTCAGCACTCCCCAATGACCAATGACCAATGACCAATGACTAATGACCAATGACCAATGACTAATGACCAATGACCAATGACCAATAAGGTGTGGCAGCATGGACTAGATAAACTAGGGTGGTTTGTTGGCGTTTTTGAATAATTTGGAAAAAGTTTATGGTTGGTGCAGGTTTTAAAGATTCCAGCAAAGTACGCCAATCTGTTATGGGTCTGATCCTGTTGGCTTTATTCCCTCTAGCCTACTCGGTTCCCAGTTTGGCTCAGACACCAGCAGGTCGTACCAGTTCCGTACAGGCTGAAAGAGCTTACACTTTAGGATCTGGCGATCGCATTCAACTGGATATCTTCAACGTCCCCGAATACAGTCGGGAATACCAGATCTTGGTGAATGGCACCGTAAATCTGGCTCTGATTGGCAGCGTGTCGCTTCAGGGACTTACGCTCGAACAAGCTGCCAACGTAATTTCCAATCGATATGCCCGCTACCTCAGACGCCCCATCGTTACCGTCAGTTTGGTAGCGCCGCGACCCTTGCAAGTGGCGATATCTGGAGAAGTTAATCGTCCCGGTTCTTACATCATTCCCCTAACCGCTTCAGGTGGAGCGGTGCAACAGCCAACGCTGACGCAAGCGCTTACCCTTGCTGGAGGCATTACTCAATCGGCTAACCTGCGAGCCGCTCAGGTACGTCGCGTAGTACGCGGTGGAACGCAAACCATCAACGTCGATCTCTTTGCATTGCTAAGAGGAGGCGACCTAAATCAAGACATCACTTTGCGGGATGGGGACAGCATCTTTATTTCCCCTACAGCCAACATAAACCTGGCAGATGCACCCATAAAAGCAGAGGCTAGCTTCGCTCCCGCTCAAAATCAACCGCTAAATGTAGTAGTAGTTGGGGAAGTGACTCGTCCCGGCCCTTTGGTAGTTCTGCCAGATCAAAGCGGGGCAAGACCCAGCGTGTCGCGGGCAATTCAAGTAGCCGGGGGACTGACTCAATCTGCCGATCTCAACCGGGTGCAGGTACGGCGCACCACGCGAGGCGGCAGAGTACAAAGCATCGCTGTGAATCTCAATCGGTTGTTGCAGGCGGGCGATCGCACTCAGGACTTAATCTTGCAACAGGGAGATACAGTTGTTGTTCCCACCGCAGCCAACATAAACTTACAACAGGCATTTCAGACAGCAAACACCAGCTTAGCTCCCACCCAAATTCAAACTTTGAATATTGTCGTAGCAGGCGAAGTAACTCGTCCCGGTCCCCAGCTAATCCCGCCAGATCCAAGCGGAGCCCAATCCAGCGTGTCGCGGGCAATTCAAATCGCTGGGGGAGTCAACCAATCAGCCGATCTCAGTAGAGTTCAGGTACGCCGGACTGGACGAGGCGGTGGAATGCAAACCATCACAGTAAATCTGGAGCAGCTGTTGGCGGCAGGCGATCGCACCCAAGACCTAATCCTACAACAGGGAGATACCATCTATATCCCCCCCACAGCTGGCATAAACCTGGCAGAAACTGCTCGAATAGCAAGAGCAACATACGCTCCCACTCAACCTCAACCCATAAATATTGTCGTAGCGGGTGAAGTGACTCGTCCTGGCCCTTATACTGTTCAGGCAGCTCAAGCAGGTGCTTTGCCTACTTTGTCGCGGGCGATTCAAGTTGCAGGGGGAACTACGCAATCGGCTGATATCGGGCAAATACAGATCCGTCGATTGACTCAAAGCGGTACGGAACAATTCGTCAGCGTCGATCTAAATCAGTTGTTGCGGGGGGGCGATCGCCGTCAGGACTTGTACCTGCAAGAGGGAGATACAATTGTTGTTCCAACGAGCAGAGAGGTCAATGTAGCGCAATCCCTCGATATAGCATCTTCCAGCTTTGCAGCCGATCCATCTCAACCTTTGAATGTCGCCGTGGTAGGGGAAGTGCAGCGTCCCGGTACTTACACCCTTCAGACGGTTAGACCGGCAGCTGGGGCACCCGGTGCCCTACCTTCTTTCGCTGGACTACCCACCGTGTCCCAGGCGGTTCAACTGGCTGGGGGAATTACTCAATCTGCTGATATCCGCCGCATTGAGGTGCGCCGCAACACGCGAGCGGGGTATCAACAAACACTAAGCGTGAACTTTTGGCAGCTGTTGCAGTCGGGCGATCGCTCTCAAGATGTGGTATTACAGCAGGGAGATACAATTTTTGTGCCTGTTGCCGCCGATGTCAACCCAGCAGAAGCCGCTCAAATAGCCTCTGCCAGTATTTCTCCCGCTACGATTAGAGTCAATGTGGTTGGAGAGGTAGTCAGACCGGGGCTTGTACAGGTGCCACCCAATACACCGTTGAACCAAGCAGTCCTAGCAGCAGGAGGATTTAACAATCGCGCTCGCAAAAGCTACGTAGACTTACTTCGCCTTAACTCAAACGGCACAGTTTCTCGACGAGGTGTGGAAATAGATTTTGCTAAAGGAATTAGTGAGGAAAGTAACCCTACACTCCGCGATAATGACGTAATCGTCGTGCGTCGCTCTACCATAGCTGGTATATCCGACACTTTGGGTACAGTTTTAAATCCGGTAGGTAGTTTATTCTCGCTATTCAACTTTTTCAGAATCTTCGGAAGCTTTTAATAATTAGGGGCTAGTGCCTTCGTCGGAAGTCACTCATTCACTCATTCACTCATTCAAAAATCCTTTGAGTGTCAGGCATTTAAATACTTCTGAACTAATGGGTTATTTCTGCCGCGCTGCACTAGGGAAGAGGGAACGGGAAGAGGGGGAAGAATACTTATAGTGACTTTTGACTTTTGTAGCCCCTTTTTCATAAATCTAAAATTTTTCCTTTTTCCCAAACACTTCAGGACTAAATAGATAGAGGCTAAGATGAAAATTAAACCGTATGCTCAGCCGATTCGTACCAATAATAATGGCAGACAGTTTCAGCAATTGCCGAATATTTACTCAGAGCAGCCTTATGAGGAAGAGGGCAGCCAATTAGATCTGCGTCAGATTTTGGGAGTTTTACGTCGCCGATTCCTAGTCGTTGCGACTGTGGCTATAGGAGTAGCTTCCGCAGTTGGGATGCGAACCTGGAATAGTCAGCCACAGTATATTGGTAGCTTTCGGGTGTTAGTAGAACCTATCACGGCTGAAACTAAGGTTGCTCAAACTTTCGGCGCGATCGTCTATTCCATCTTGGATTACGATACTCAAACTGAGGTTTTACGCAGTCCCAGCGTTCTGACTCCTATTGTTGAGCAGATTAAAGCTAAGTATCCAGAAATAACTTACGAATCTCTCATGGGTAATTTAATAGTTACCCGGTTGGGACAAACTAAGATTATAGAGGTGCGTTACCAAGATGTCGATCCTAAAAAAATTAATGATGTTTTGCAGCAAGTCGCTGACGGATATTTATCCTACAGTCGGACAGAGCGACAAAGCGATGTCCGAGAAGGAATTCAGTTTGTACAACAGGAGTTGCCGAATTTACGGCTGCGAGTTGACACGCTACAGGCAAGATTGCAAAAGTTTCGACAGCAGTACAACTTTATAGATCCGGAAACTAAAGCTCAAGAATTGTCCGGGCGAATGAACAGCATTTCTCAAGAGCAAAGCAATACTAAAACGAAACTGGATGAAATGCGATCGCTCTACGGAACCTTGCAAGGACAGTTGGGACTACAGCCTAATGAAGCAATTTTAGCTTCAGCTCTTTCGGAAGCATCTCGCTACCAAAAGTTACTCAGCGAATTCCAGGACGTTGAAACTAAACTTGCCGTTGAGTCAGTCAGATTCACAGCAGAAAACCCAACCATCCTAGCTCTCAAAGAGCAAAGGGAAAAATTGCTTCCCTTAATTAACAAAGAGGCGCAAAGAGTTTTGGGAAACAACTTGTCTCCGGCTACGATTAATAGAGAAAGACTCACCTACCAAAATTCTATTCGCTTATCTCTGACTCAGCAATTTGTTGATACTACCAACCAAATTAAAGTCTTAGAAGTTCGCAACAAAGCCCTAGATCAAGCTGAAGTTTTATTGATTCGAGAATTTAAAGAAATGCCAATCAGGGCGCGTGAATACACTGATATAAAACGAGAATTACAGGTTTCTACCGAGAGCTTACTCCGATTTTTATCAAGCCGAGAATCTCTGGAAATTGAAGCAGCCCAAAAAGCTACACCTTGGCAACTTATTAATGCCCCCGAAGCTGCTGTTGGCATTTCTCCTAGTAAGTATCGCAATATGATGCTGGGGGTAATTGCCGGGTTGATCTTAGGCGCAGGCGCAGCTTGGTTAGCAGAAATGCTCGATAGTGTATTTCACTCTGTTGACGATCTCAAAGAGAAAAGTGGAATGCCTATTCTGGGTATTGTTCCATTTCACAAATCAGTCAATACAAGCTTGGCAGCTGTCGCACAAACAGCAGGTTTACTTGCGGGAGAAAATCAAAATTTTGCGCCTGCGGATAGCAATTTACGGCGGTATAATTCTTCTCCATTTGTGGAAGCATTTCGCTCTCTATACACCAATGTCCGCCTGCTCAGTTCCGATTTGCCTATCCGCTCTTTAGTTATTAGTTCGTCTACACCCGCCGAGGGTAAAACTTTAGTAGCTTTGAACTTAGCCCTAGCAGCAGCAGCTATGGGACAGCGGGTGTTATTGGTGGATGCGGATTTGCGTCGTCCCCAAGTTCATGAAAGGTTTGGTTTGACGAATATGAGGGGGTTGAGCAATCTTATTTCCGCAGAAGATTTAGATATAAATGATGTTATCCAGCAATCTCCTGTGGAAGAAAATTTATTTGTGATGACTTCGGGTCAAGTTCCACCAGATCCAACTAGACTGCTCTCATCAGAAAAGATGCAGAATATCATGGTGCAACTCCAGACAGCTTTCAATTTAATCATTTATGACACTCCTCCTCTGCTCGGTTTCGCAGACGCGAACATCCTGGGGACTACTACAGATGGAGTGGTGCTGGTTGTGGGACTTGGAAAGACCGATCGTTACTCGTTGATGCAAACCATAGAGGGATTAAAAATGTCTGGCACAACTGTTTTAGGTATGGTTGCCAATGGAGTTAAAAAGAACACAGTTCACTGGCACGATTCCTACAATCGCTATTACACTCAGGCAAATCCCAAGGAGAAGGGGCTAGAAAAGTCAAAAGTCAAAAGTTAAAAGTCAAAAGGGGCTAGGGGCTAGGAAAAGAGGGGAGTGGGAGAGTGGGAGAGTGGGAGAGTGGGGGAGCGGGTGAGAATGCCCAATTACCAATCACCAATCACCCATCACTAATCACTAATGACTAATGACTAAGCTATTACGCATCTAAATCGAATACAAGGACGGGCAGGATGCCCATCCCACAAGAGAGCTTCAGAAAAACTGACTGTGAAATTAGATGCGTAGCAGCTTAATGACTAATCACCAATCACCAATCACCAATCACTAATCACGAATGACTAATGACAACAGACCAGAAATTCCCAGATGTGCCTGGAAGCGTCCCATCGGTTTAGGTTGGGAGAAGCCCTATAAGGTTCGCTACAAGAGTAATCTAGATGATGGCCCTTGGCACGGAGCTACTTTGGGTGGCTTTGGAGCTGGTTGCATTGGTCGATCGCCCCGTGGTGATTTCAACCTCTGGCATCTGGATGGAGGAGAACATACTTTCCAGAGTATGCCCGCCTGTCAGTTTAGCGTCTTTGAGGAGTCAGGAGGAATTAAGCAAGCTTACGCTCTGTGTACCGAACCGCCAGCAGATGGTAGTCTATCTGGGTGGAAATGGTATCCTGCTTCGGGTGTCAGTAGTCAGCAGTCAGCGGTCAGTGGCAATTTGTCAGAAGAACTGACAAATACGGGGATGTACTATGCTCTTTATCCGCGCAGTTGGTTTATTTATGAACGGGTATTTGAGGCTGAACTGACTTGCGAGCAGTTTTCTCCAATTTGGCCGGGAAATTATCAGGAAAGCTCGTACCCTACAGCTATTTTTGAATGGACTGCCCACAATCCTACTGACAAGCCAATTACTATTAGCATTATGCTGACTTGGCAGAATATGGTGGGTTGGTTTACTAATGCTAATAAGACGCCGCAAGTATCTGTTCGGGATGATGGTAGTCCGGTTTATGAGTATGAGCCACGATTGGGGGATAGTAAGGGTAATTTCAATCAGTGGGTTGAAAATGAATTTCGGCGTGGCTGTTTGTTAGATAGATTTCGCCCTGATATATATGATGTGGGGGAAGGGGAAGGGCAGTGGGCGATCGCAACTTTGGCGAACCCAGCGATAGAAGTGTTTTATCACTCTCGTTGGAACCCTGTTGGCGATGGTTCGGATATCTGGCAAAGTTTTGCTCTTGATGGTTCTTTACCCGATCGCAAAAATGAAAAACTATGTGCTGATGGGGAACAAATAGCAGCTGCGATCGCGGTTCGTTTTACTATTAGACCCGGTAAAACTCGCAAAATCCCCTTTATTTTGGCTTGGGATTTGCCCGTCACGGAATTTGCTGCTGGTATTGAATATTACCGACGTTATACAGATTTCTTTGGTCGCAACGGTAAGAATGCTTGGTCAATGGTTCGTACCGCTCTGAAGCACTACGAGACTTGGAGAGAGCGCATAGAAGCTTGGCAACAGCCAATTCTCGATCGCGAGGATTTGCCGTCTTGGTTTAAAATGGCTCTGTTTAACGAGCTTTATGACCTCGCCAGCGGTGGCACTCTCTGGAGTGCAGCAGACGAACGCGATCCGGTGGGTCAGTTTGCGGTGTTGGAGTGCTTGGATTACCGTTGGTACGAAAGTCTGGATGTGCGGCTTTACGGCTCGTTTCCTGTGATGATGTTCTGGCCGAAATTGGAAAAAGCGGTTTTAGAGGCATACGCAAGGGCAATTAAGAGTGGCGATCGCACTCCCCGAATTATTGGCTATAACCAAGCATCGGCTATCCGTAAAATTACTGGTGCAACCCCCCACGATTTGGGTGCGCCGAACGAACATCCTTGGGAAAAGACTAATTACACCAGCTATCAAGATTGCAATTTGTGGAAGGATTTATCCTGTGATTTTGTTTTACAGGTTTATCGCTATTTTGTGTTTACTGGTAAAACAGATGTCGAGTTTTTGAGGGATTGCTGGCCCAGCGTAGTCCAGACACTTGCTTATCTGAAAACTTTTGATCTAGATGGGGATGGAATTCCCGAAAATGGCGGTGCGCCAGATCAGACTTTTGATGATTGGCAACTAAAAGGAGTAAGTGCGTATTGCGGGGGGTTGTGGTTGGCGGCGCTGTCAGCTGCTCTAGCGATCGGCAATATTCTAGGAAAGCAG
>CASBRD010000370.1 GCA_949128025.1 Oscillatoriales cyanobacterium PMM_0008
GAACACATATTTAATAGTGAATGTTGGGTTACGACGCGGTCAAAGACGTATCTGTGAGCATTATTAAGTTAATTACCGCGTCTAACCCAACCTACCATTGTTTACATCTCAAATGGAAACGCTATATCTACTTACGCTTTTGTTGGCGCTTTTACCCCTAGATGTAGAGTCAATTCATGAATTGACTCTACATCTGTAGTGGATGAGGCGATAAAATGCGTAAGTCATAATAAAGAAGCTGTGAAGAAAAAAGTGTTAAGTGTTAAGTAAGAGTAAAGTTTTATTTTTTATCAGTCTTTAGTTATTTCTAGAAATGACGAATGAGAAATCAGGAATGAACCAGTTGGCCGATCGTCCACTCCGATAGATGGTGGCGCTGTCAACTGGACAAGGTGCGATCGCATAGAGTCAAAATGCCTAAAAGTCTTTCACCACAAAGGATTCGTCGGCTTTGTTTGGCTCTGGTTGGGGCCTAGAGCTTCATCAGCCCCAAGATCTGATTTTTGACCAATGAGAGAACAGGGACACCGCCTTAACTGCGGGAAATCTTAGCTGTCTAGAGTTTAAATGTAGGCGGTTGAAACAACGCGGGTTGCATCAACTTCCTCACCTCTCCACTAAACTCTCAGTTTGCCACAGTGGCATCTCCCAGGACAGTTATGAAAACCAGATATACGAATTCCTCTACTTCCACCTTAGAAGTTTTACCGGAATCCACTGATATGAACGTCCATCCTTCAGCGCAAGTGTCCGAAATGGATAGGGAAACTCTCGCCCAGGAAATAGTGACAGAATTACAGACACTAATCCAGTCTGAAGGCAGGGTGAAAATATCGATCGCCTCTTTGGGGACAGTGGCAGACCGAATTGCTAAAGAAGTGGAAAGAATTTGCCGTCAAAGTTCGCGCATCCAAAAATCGGGCGAAATTCGTTCTTGGCAACTGAACTTGGCGCGGCATCGGTTGCAAAAATGTTTGACATACTATAATCTAGGTGCCAAACAAGGCCGCATCGAACTGCACAGTACTCTGGGTGCGATCGTTTATCGCTACATTGCACCGATGCGTCAGCAATTAAGCTTCCAAGGTCGCTATCACCTGATCGAGGACTTCCTACAAGGCTTTTTCATGGAGTCTCTCAAAGCTTTCCGCAGAGAAACCGAACTCCCAGAGGATTATACTCCTCGCACTTCACTGGAAGTTGCCGAGTACTTGGCATTTACCGAGCAATATGCCAGACGCCGGATTAATCTGGGCAAGAGTGCAACTCAACAGTTAATTGTACTGCGTGCCCAAGCTTTTTCCCGCCGCCAGCCAGCAGAGACGACGATGGATATGGAACTGGCTGCCGAATCTCCTAAAACTGAAGAGGCGCAAAGTCAACGACGCGACCCGGCAATGCAACAGGTGCGTGCTTCTATGGTAACCCAGACAATCGATCCGGCTGAGGCGGTGTTGCGCGATCGCCTGATCTCGGAATTGATCCAATACCTAGAATCCCAAGGTCAATCTGATTGCATTGATTACCTAACCTTAAAACTGCAAGACCTCTCTGCAATGGAAATCGACGATGTTCTTGGTTTGTCTTCCCGTCAGCGGGACTACCTGCAACAGCGTTTTAAATACCATGTGGAAAAATTTTCCCGCATCCATCAATGGGAATTAGTGCATCAATGGTTAGGTGCGGATCTGGATCGAAAGCTTGGCATGAACACTCAGCAGTGGGAAGTGTTTTGGCAGAAACTTACGCCACAGCAGCAGCAATTGTTGGAACTCAAACGGGATGGGGTTGACGATCGCGCGATCGCTACTGCCCTTAAATGTACTCCCAAACAGCTGATAAAGCGTTGGTCTCAGCTTTTGGAACTGGCTTGGCAAGTTCGTAACAGCACTACTTCTACTCCCAAATCGTGATGGGATCTAGCCTTCTTTTTTCCGGCCAGGACTGAAGTTTTGGCCAGAAAGCGGGTATCTTCGATCGACCAGTCGATCGTGGCAGTGTATACTTTTGCTAAGTTAGTCTTATTCCAGTCCTTTATTTAAGGTTAATTAGCTTATCCACCTTGAGGATCTTCGGACTATACACTAACGCACGCCACTTGTGAGGCAGTTATGCCAGTCAATGTTCAGACTTCAGATTCAGTCCAGCTAGCAAATGCTGAAATATTATCACTAAAGCAAGTCTTTAAGACAATTAACGCGGAGAGCTGTCCGCGTTACTTCAACTTTCATATGCACACCATCTGCTCGGATGGCAACTTGAAGCCAGAAGAGTTGATCTCCCAAGCGATCGCGATCGGACTCAAAGGGCTTGCCATCACAGATCACCATACCATTGGCGGTTACGAGGTGGCTAAAAGCTTGCTAGATAGCAGGAAGCAGCAATGGCACCCTGATGATTCTGACAACGATCTACCCCACCTGTGGACTGGCGTTGAAATCACCTCAAACCTTTTGGGAACTGAAGTTCACATTCTCGGCTATGCTTTCGACCCAGAACACCCCGCTATGCTGACCTATTTGCTAGGTGAGCGTCCCTTGGATGTCGAAGCAGAGGCTCTTAACGCGATCGCAGCCATTCATCAGGCTGGCGGCTTGGCGGTACTGGCTCACCCAGCTCGTTATCGGCTCAAGGCTGCCGAGCTGATCCCAGAAGCCGCCCGTCTGGGAATCGATGGCGTCGAAACCTACTACGCTTACAACAATCCTAACCCTTGGCGTCCCAGTCCAGAACAAACCGAACAGGTGCAAAAGTTAAGTGCAACTTACGGATTGTTCAATACTTGCGGCACCGATACTCACGGTCTTAACTTACTACAGCGCCTCTAATGAAGGGGCAACTTCTGTTGAATCCCTTCTCCAATAGGACTTACGCTTTTGTTGGCGTTTTTACTCCTAGATGTAGGGGCAAAATCGAATCCGTAAGTCCGATCCAAAAGTTTAAAGCCCCAAATTTCTTCAAATAACCAGAATTTGTCAGCCTGACGCTGGCTATAAGAGAACACTTTGCCAATTAATTATTCTCAGGCCATTATGGGAACAATAAGGTCGTGAGGCGTGGTGAGATTGTCAAAGCTTAACCCTGCAAAGGCAGGAGTAGGTGAGACGGTAACTCCTAACCATGTCAATTCAGGGTGGCTATGAAAATAGAAAAGATATCTCTGGGGTGCGAGAAGAAATGGACAAGTGGTGTTGTTCGATTGGCGACAGAGATATTTTCGTTGCCGATTCTCGTAGGGAGCTGCGCCATTATAAGTACTCTGTGGCTTTGGCAGACAGTGAAAATCCAGGAGCAAACTCAAATTGAGGGCAAAGTTCAGCGCAACGTTCAGTTAGCTGCCGAGGCAGTAAGAAATGAAGTGCAAGCAGGGCTGAAAGTTCCCATTGTCGGTTTAAGACAGATGGCAAATCGTTGGCAAAGTCCGGGGAAGCCAACTAGAAGGGAGTGGAAAGCGGCTTCGCAAGTTTATATGGATTTCTACCGTAATTGCCAGATCGTACAATGGGTAGACACCTCGTTTGGGCCGCGCTGGACAGTATCGAAAGAAGGAATTGCCGAGCCAGACAGAGAGTTTCACCAAAAGATGCTAACGGCTTACGACGGTAAGGGGCAGGAGGTTATGGTAGTTCCCTCGATCGGGCCAGAAAAAAGCAAAGATTTGTGGGTTTATGTTCCTTTGCTTTATGAGGGGCGCAAGTACGGTTTCCTCTTCGCGGCTTATAGCAGGGAAGGCTTGTTAAAAACAATTTTTAACAAAGATATTGTGCCCCTGTATGGGCTAAGCGTGTTTGATGACAATACGGAAATTTTTAGCCGGAACAAAGCGGATACCCAAAATGCGGAAGCTTGGGAGCGGGAGATAAATTTTACCGTGGATGGTATGGCTTTGCGGATGCGAATCTGGCCTAGTTCCCAGCTGCTAGCTGAAGAACGATCGCAGCTGGCTGACTTGATACTGGGTACGGGTCTTTTATTATCCGCTGCCCTCACTTTAACATTACACAGCATTCAAAGGGCGCAACGACGGACAAAAGAGGCAGAGGTAGCAAATTTTACCTTATATCAACAAATGAGCGATCGCGAGCGAGCCGAAGAAGCATTGCAGCAATACGTACAGATGATGGATCTGGCGAATGACGCGATCGTGATTCGGGATTTGGATGATTTGATCGTCTATTGGAATTCTGGCGCAGAACGGCTCTACGCTTGGAAAAAGCAAGAGGTATTCGGAAAATACATCCACACATTTTTGAAAACGATATTTCCGCAGCCACTGGAGCAAGTTTTGGAAATATGTCTGCGTGAAGGACATTGGGAGGGTGAATTGATCGATACGAAGCGAAATGGCAGACAAATTTCTGTTACGAGTAGCTGGACTTTGCTGCGGGATAAAAATGGCAATGTTTCCAGTATCCTCCAAATCAACAAGGATATCAGCGAACGCAAACAAATTCTGCAAGCTTTGCAGCAAAGCGAAGAACGGTTCCGCTGCGCGGTTTTTTATGCACCTTTTCCCCTGAGCATTCACGCCGAAGATGGAGAAATAGTCGCCATTAACCAAAGCTGGACCGAGTTGAGCGGTTATAACCATAACGACATTCCGACTATGGCGGATTGGATAGAAAAAGCGTATGGGGAAAGAAAGGAATCGGTCAAGGCAGATATCGATCGGTTGTATGACATTAATAGCCAAGTGGCACAAGGAGAATACGTCATTACCACCTCAAATGGCTCTCAAAGAACTTGGGATTTTAGTTCGGTTCCCTTGGGCCAACTACCGGATGGAAGACGTTTGGTGATGAGTATGGCGGTGGACATTACCTCTAGCAAACAGGTACAGGAAGTTTTGCAGCAGTCGGAAGCGCAAATCAGACAAAAGGCAACCGAGCTGGAAGCTGCTTTCCGAGAACTGCGAGATACCCAAGCGCAACTGATTCAAAGTGAAAAAATGTCTTCTCTGGGTCAGCTGGTAGCTGGGGTAGCGCACGAAATCAATAACCCCGTTAATTTCATCTTCGGCAATATCACTCATGCCAGGGAATATACGGAAGATTTATTAAGACTGGTGCAATTATATCAAGATGAATATGCCAATCCCACAGAAAGAATCAGAGAGGAAATTGAAGCGATCGACCTAGATTTTTTGATCGCAGATTTGCCTAAACTTCTCGCTTCTATGAAAGTGGGGGCTGAACGCATTCGCGAGATCGTTCAGTCGCTGAGACACTTCTCCCGCTTAGATGAGGCGGAAAGGAAAGAAGTCGATATTCACGAAGGTATTGATAGTACGCTGATGATTCTGCAAAATCGCCTCAAAGGGAGATCGGATCATCCCTTTATTCAAGTAATTAAAGAGTACGGCAAGTTGCCGTTGGTTGAGTGCTATGCCGGACAACTCAATCAGGTATTTATGAATCTGCTTAGTAATGCGATCGATGCGCTGGAGGATTACAATAAAAAGCTAACGATCGAAGAAATTCAGGCTAATCCCAGTACCATCACCATTAGCACTTCCCTGGGACATGGTAAATGCAGGATTGGGGATAGGGAAGAACAACCTTCAATGCACAATAGCCAATTTGTGGTAATTCGGATTGCTGACAATGGCCCAGGAATAACAGAAGAGGTACGCAAACGCCTGTTTGACCCGTTCTTTACTACCAAACCCATTGGCAAAGGAACGGGACTGGGTTTGTCGATTAGCTACCAAATTGTAGTTGAAAAGCATCGTGGCAAATTGGAGTGTTATTCCCAACCTGGTTTAGGAGCAGAGTTTGCGATCGTGATTCCTCTTTGCCAGTCTAATTTGAAATAATTAGTTGGTTAAACCGTGTTCGAGAGCGTAGCGGACTAATTCGGTGCGGCTGTTGGTGCCGGTTTTGCTAAATAAGCGGCTGACATATTTTTCCACGTTGCGAACACTGGTTTCTAGACGACGCGCTATTTCTTTGTTCATCAGTCCTTGTGCTACTAAGTCGAGGACGCTTTGTTCTCTTGGGGTGAGGTCTATTTTGATGGATGAAGCAATTTGAGCGATCGCAGGTCGCTGTTTCAATTGTTCCCTAATTTCAGCCAGCTGACGCGCTATTTCGTCGAGGTTAGTGCCTTCTGAGGTTTTATCGGTAGCCGTTCTGCGCTCTAGCAAGTTTTCTACGATCGCTACCAACTCATCCGGGTCGAATGGCTTGGAGAGGTAAGCATCGCAACCGGCATTATACCCTAGAATGCGGTCTTTGGTCATACCTCTAGCGGTCAAAAATACTACTGGCAGCGCCTTGAAGCGGGGGTCTTCCCGCATTTGCTTGAGGAACTGATAGCCGTCCACTTGGGGCATCATTACGTCTGTAATTACCAAGTCGGGAAGATGTTGTTGCAGTTTCTGCCAGCCTTCATTGGCGTTAGCAGCAACGTCAACGGTAAAATTGCTATCTTCCAGGTAGGCTTGGACAGCTTCCCGTATTCCGGGTTCATCATCGACCAGCAACAATTGTCCCGACATCTATTTCACCTTTGCACTCTACTATTTCTAAATTTACCTAAATCGACAATTCGGTTATCCCCCATTAGACCGAACTTGACTGATTGTAGTGATTATGATCTAAGGTCTAAACTAGAGCTTTTCAGGTGAGTGAGGTATGCGAAACCCGGTTTCGCAGAAGTTATATCGTTAGTACATGAGTGAGATCGTCAAATTGTTTGTTGTCATCGGCGGTTAAATTTTTACCGCAGTAATAAATTTTATTGCCGTAGGTTGGGTTGAACAGAGTGAAACCCAACTTTAGCTTTAAGTTCGGGTTGGGTTTCGTTCCAAGGGCCCTACTACAGATATCATAAGTGATTAACCGGA
>CASBRD010000371.1 GCA_949128025.1 Oscillatoriales cyanobacterium PMM_0008
AGCGATCGCGGACGAAATCGGAGCTTATCTGCTCGCCGATATCGCCCACATCGCCGGGTTAGTCGCCACAGGCCACCACCCAAGCCCCCTCGCCCACTGTCACGCAGTCACCACCACCACTCACAAAACCCTGCGTGGCCCCCGTGGTGGCTTGATTTTGACAAATGACCCCGAACTGGGCAAAAAGTTCGACAAAGCAGTGTTTCCCGGCTCTCAGGGCGGGCCTTTGGAACACGTGATTGCGGGCAAAGCAGTAGCTTTCGGCGAAGCATTAAAACCCGAATTTAAAACTTATTCCGGTCAAGTAATAGAAAATGCGCGGGCTTTAGCTGCACAGTTGCAGCAGCGGGGTTTAAAACTCGTTTCCGGCGGCACGGACAATCACTTAATGCTAGTAGATTTGCGATCGGCTAACATGACAGGCAAGCGAGCCGACCAATTAGTTAGCGGTGTGAATATTACTGCTAATAAAAATACTGTGCCTTTCGATCCGGCATCGCCTTTTGTCACCAGCGGTTTGAGACTCGGTTCGCCGGCGATGACCACTAGGGGCATGGGAACTGCGGAATTTACCGAGATTGGTAATATTATTGCCGATCGACTGCTAAATCCTGAAGATGAAAGCGTCGCCGCCGATTGTCTGCGGCGAGTAGCGGCACTTTGCGATCGCTTCCCGTTATATCCGCACTTGTTCTTGAAAGTGCCAGCATTAGCTTAATTTTCCTGATCGGCAATGGGGAATTTGTAGTTGGAAGTGTACGGGTAAAAGGGTAAAAGAGCCGGAAAAGAATGAGAGTTGCCATTCGCGATCGCCCCCTGTTTTAACGTGCATATATCGATCGCGTGGGGCGGGTTTTACCCGAGATATTTGTCGGTAGCCAAAGATATCGATCTACCCGCCCCCTTCCAGGGATAAATCCACTCGGATCGATGTGTCGATCGACAGTCTCGCGATCTATGCTGCGATAGCCAGGGGCCGGAATTTGAGAGTTACTAAGTTAAAAATCTCACTTTTTGGCGATCGGGCAACTTCCACTCCAACAAATTTCCGGCTCCCAAACCCCCCAGTCGCACTTTAAAGATGTTTCCTTGTGATCAGCCATCTGAAATGTAGTAGACTCTGCCTGACAGCCTAATTGCCCCGCACTATTATTTAAAATTGATTTCAGATGCCGCACCAGTATCTGTACCACGTAGTTGCTTTTCTGGTTTCTGCGATCGTCGTCCTCTACAGTACACCAATAGTCAAAAAAATTGGTCTCAAAAGCGGGAGAGTCGATCGGCCAGGCGAGCGAAAAGTCCACAAGCGCCCGATGGTGCGCTTGGGAGGAGTGTCCATCTTTCTGGGCACTCTGACTGCTCTATTATTTGTCTGGCTCTCAGGAGGCTTCATCGATGCTAGCGGACAAATTCTCGATCGCAAAGACGAATACGAAATCTGGGGAGTCACCCTCGGCGGCGTCGGATTCTTCCTCATCGGTTTAGCAGACGATTTATTTTCGCTCTCAGCCATCAAACGCTTGCTCATGCAAATTGGCGTATCCAGCATCGCTTGGTACGCGGGCGTACAAATTGAGTTTCTCACAGTTCCATCCTTGGGACTGACAGATCTTGGTTGGCTGAGCTTGCCAATTACCGTAATTTGGCTCGTCGGTATGGCCAACGCCATCAACTGGATTGACGGTTTGGACGGTTTAGCAGCCGGAGTTTCAGGCATTGCAGCAGTTGTGATGCTGATAGTCAGTCTGTCAATGCAGCAACCGGCAGCAGCCCTAATTGCAGCGGCTTTAGCTGGCGGCACTTTGGGATTTCTGCGCTACAACTTCAATCCGGCTCAAATCTTTATGGGAGATGGCGGCGCTTATTTTATCGGTTTCACTCTCGCCGGAGTGGGAGTAATTGGGTTAGTTAAAACTACGGCTATTACCTCTGTGTTGCTGCCATATTTAATTTTAGCTGTACCGATTTTAGATATGTCAGCGGTGATTCTCGATCGACTCCGCAACGGCCAATCACCGTTTATTGCTGACAAGCGCCACCTCCACCACCGACTTCTAGAAGCCGGACTATCCCATAAATTTGCGGTTTTATTTATTTACGCGCTAACACTGTGGGTGGGAAGTTTAGCCCTAGCTTTTTCGGTTCCAAGCGGCATCATTTACGCGATGGGTGCGACAAGTTTGCTGGGATACGCTAGCTGGAAAGTTTGGAGACACGCTCGATAGTCAGTAGTCAGTTGACAGTTGACAGTTGACAGTTGACAGTTGATGGTTGATGGTTGGCAGTAGTCAGTTGACAGTTGACAGTTGGCAGTTGGCAGTTGACAGTTGGCAGTTGACAGGTTGACAGTTGACAGTAGTCATTTACTACCAATTACCAATTACCAATTACCAATTAGCAACTAGCAATTGCCAATGCCCAATGCCCAATGCCCAATGCCCAATGCCCCATTACCAATTACCACTAACTAATGGTTGCTGAAATTATTTGTGTTGGCACTGAATTGCTGTTAGGAGATATTCTTAATGGCAACGCTCAGTTTTTAGCGAAAGAATTAGCGAGTTTGGGAATCCCTCACTACTATCAAACCGTGGTGGGGGACAATCCAGAACGCATCAAACAAGTATTGCAAATCGCTGTAGCCCGATCGCAACTTTTACTCTTCACAGGAGGTCTGGGCCCGACACCAGACGACCTCACCGTCGAAACAATCGCCGATTTCTTTGGCGTTCCCTTAATCGAAAAACCCGAAATTATCGCCGATATCGAACAAAAATTTGCCCTGCGCGGACGCACCATGAGTCCCAGCAACCGCAAACAAGCTTTACTTCCAGAAACGGCGGAGATTCTGCCGAACCGCAGCGGTTCTGCACCGGGCATTATTTGGCAACCGATTCCCAACGTGACAGTGATGACATTTCCCGGCGTACCGGCGGAAATGCACTTGATGTGGCGAGAAACCGCCGTTGCTTACCTGAAAAATGGCGGTTGGTGCAGCGCAACTATTTTCAGCCGCACGTTGAAATTTTGGGGAATTGCTGAGTCGGCGCTGGCGGAAAAAGTAGAATCTTTTCTGCATTTAACTAATCCTACTGTGGCTCCCTACGCCAATCACGGCCAAGTCAAATTGCGGATTTCGGCCCGCGCTGACTCGGAAGTGGCTGCGAAAAAGTTAATTGAGCCGATCGAGCAACAATTGCAGCAGATTACTGGCCTAGACTGTTACGGTGCCGATACCGATACCCTCCCTTCGACAGTAGGCAATTTGCTGCTGTTGGCCGGGGAAACTCTGAGTGTGGCTGAATCCTGCACGGGAGGAGGGTTAGGGGCGATGCTGACTTCTGTTCCCGGCAGTTCGAGCTATTTTTGGGGCGGGATTATTTCTTATGACAATCGAGTTAAGGAATCATTATTAGGTGTTAATCCCCAAGATTTAGCCGAATTCGGTGCAGTCAGCGAGCAAGTAGCAAAACAAATGGCCGCGGGAGTGCGCGCGAGGCTCAATACCGATTGGGGATTGAGCATTACAGGCATCGCCGGGCCAGGAGGCGGTACAGATGCTAAACCTGTGGGACTGGTTTATGTCGGTTTAGCAGGCCCCGACGGCGTGACAGAAAGTTTTGAATACCGCTTTGGCGATGCGCGAGGCCGCGATTGGATTCGGCATCTCAGTAGCTGTACGGCGCTCGATCGGCTCCGGCGCAAATTATTGTTGAAAAAAGCGTAGAAAAACTCCTACGATTGGTCAATTGTCAACTGTTAGCCGTAAGCTTAATCTTTATTTAACACTGTGCAAACCCAGATTGTTCCGCCATTTTCCGATCACCTCTTGCTTATCTGTAAAGATTCGTTATGATAATAAGAGAGGACTGATTGGCAAAGATACTGAAATCTCTCCTTTGCTGAAAACAACCAGCAAGCGAGACAGCAAGTTTGACCTTTGATTTCAAAGCCGTGCTTGCTTATGTTTCAGAAATTTAGCCGTCGGTTTAGCAGTCTAGACTATAAAAAAAGGAGCTATCCGTTCAATGGAAAACATTGAAAAGGTGCTGGAACAAATTGAAAAATGGGTTCGCAAGTTGATAGAAGGACTTCTGAGTCCCGAAGCTCAACCGGAACTGCAACCGATTCCTATTCCAGTTAACCAACCGAGGCATCGCCGATAGTTGAGACTGGGTTTGAGATTTGATTTTGGCGATCGAATTCAAGTCAAAACTCAAAGTTTTGTGGCGCTGGAATTTAAAAAATTGTTAAATATCCTGGTACTTCACGGCCCCAATCTGAATCTATTGGGTCAGCGAGAACCTGGAGTTTATGGTTCTGCGACTTTAAATGATATCAACGAGTTGCTAGAACGAGAAGCGCAAGCTCTCCAGGTGCAAGTCTCTATTCAGCAGTCGAATCACGAAGGGGTTTTGGTGGATGCTATTCATTCGATGTTGGGGCAGCATCAAGGCTTATTGATTAACGCTGGAGCTTATACTCATACGAGTGTGGCAATTAGAGACGCGATCGCAGCGGTGAATCTCCCTGCGGTGGAAGTTCATCTGAGCAATATTTACCGCCGGGAAGCTTTTCGACACCACTCGTATATCGCAGCGGTGGCGATCGGGCAAATCAGCGGTTTTGGCTCGGAGAGTTATCGGCTGGGGCTGCAAGCTCTCGTTAGTCACTTGATGAAAAATTAAAAATTTACCGATTTTCGCGGTCGGATGAGGGCCGGTTTTAGATGGAAAACCAGCCCTTATATGTTTGGGTTTAATTCAAATTCATCACAAGAATGGGTAATGGGTAATTGGTAATGGGTAATTGGTAATGGGTAATTGGTAATGGGTAATTGGTAATTGGTAATGGGTAATTGGTAATGGGTAATTGGTAAGCTGTTGCGTATTTTAATTGCATATTCGGCGCGATGCTCGGAGCAACTGCCCACAAGAGTTTGATTGATTATTGACACACAATTTAAAGGCAACAACAGCTTAATGGGTAATAACAAAGCAAAAAAATGACCAATGACTAATGACTAATGACCAATGACTAATGACACAACAGATTGGGTGCGATTGCACAAAGCCCTCGAAGTAGAGGAAAAAAGCGGCTTCACAGACTTGATGGGAAAGCAGTACCGCTTCAGTGAGTTTCTCTGCCTGGAATTCGGCAAAACTCTGATGGATATGGCATCTGAACCGCGACGACCGTGGCAAGAGATGGCGGATCGATTTGCCAGTTATCCGAACCTCACACTTCTAGAACGACAAAACCTGGTAGGGGAAGCTCGTCTGTTTCTCCAGCAAATGTCGCAGGAAACGCCGGGACTGGAGACTGGGCAAAATTCCGTTGCTACCTCAATCCCCCAAATCCAAAATTCAAAATCCAAAATCTCTATATCCCTTGACCAGCCGCTAAACAGTTTGGTTGAAGTGGGGCCAAGAAAAGCGCAGTATTTAGCAAAACTCGGACTGCAAACGGTGCGCGACCTGCTGTTCTACTATCCCCGCGACTACATTGACTATTCCCGTCAGGTGAGTATTTGCGACCTCATAGCAGGTGAGACGGTGACGATTATCGGAAAAGTGAAGCGGTGTAATTGCTTTAGCAGCCCGAAAAATAAAAAACTGACGATTTTAGATGTGTTGCTGCAAGAAGGGCCTGATCAGATCAAGCTCAACCGATTTTTCGCAGGCAGTCGCTACAGCAATCGCGGTTGGCACGAGTCTTTAAAAAACCGCTATCCAGTTGGTGCAATAGTTGCAGCTTCTGGTTTGGTGAAAGAAAACAAATATGGCTTGACTCTGGAAGACCCGCAACTGGAAGTTTTGGCTAGTCCGGGAGACTCAATCGAGTCGATTACGATCGGTCGTGTGGTGCCGATTTACGCCTTGACTGAGGGAGTGCCAGCCGATTTGTTGCGACAAGCGGCTCTAGCAGCGTTACCCGCAACCGAGCAATTGCAAGACCCACTACCAGGGGTATTGCGGAACCAGTACGGGTTGATCGAGTTAAAAGATGCGATCGCCAACATCCATTTTCCCGCAGACAGCGCCGCCAAGGATGCTGCACGTCGTCGATTGGTTTTTGATGAATTTTTCTATCTCCAGTTGGGATTTCTCAAGCGTCGTCAAATTTTACGTCGAACCCAAGCCAGTGCTATCTTAGCTCCCACAGGTCAACTAATTGAGCAGTTCTACAAACTGTTGCCCTTCCAGTTAACTAACGCTCAAGAACGAGTAGTTAACGACATCCTCAATGACCTGCAAAAACCAGAGCCGATGAATCGTTTGGTACAAGGAGATGTCGGTTCTGGTAAAACTGTAGTTGCGGTAATCGCCTTACTCGCCGCCATTCAATCTGGCTACCAAGGGGCGCTCATGGCTCCCACTGAAGTACTGGCAGAACAGCATTATCGGAAATTAGTAAGTTGGTTTAATCTGCTACATTTGCCAGTAGAATTATTGACAGGTTCCACCAAAACTGCTAAGCGTCGGGAAATTCATGCCCAATTAGAAACAGGTGAATTGCCGCTTTTAGTTGGTACACACGCTTTAATTCAAGACCCCGTGAACTTCTCTTGCCTCGGTTTAGTAGTAATTGACGAACAGCATCGATTTGGCGTTCATCAGCGGGCAAAATTACAGCAAAAAGGCGAACAACCTCATGTACTGACAATGACAGCGACACCTATTCCCCGTACTTTGGCGCTAACGTTACATGGGGATTTGGATGTCAGTCAGATTGATGAGTTGCCACCGGGACGGCAAGGTATTAATACAGTAGCGTTATCGGGGAAGGAACGCACCCAAGCCTATGACTTGATCCGTCGGGAAATTGCCCAAGGGCGTCAAGTTTATATTGTATTGCCTTTAGTCGAAGAATCGGAAAAGTTGGATCTGCGATCGGCTGTTGAAGAACATCAACGACTCTCAGAAGCCATTTTTCCTGAATTTAAGGTAGGGTTACTTCACGGTCGGATGACTTCCGCCGAGAAGGATGAGGCGATTAATTTATTTCGCGATAATCAAACTCAAATTCTTGTTGCCACTACAGTAATTGAAGTCGGTGTAGATGTGCCTAATGCCACGGTGATGATGGTAGAAAATGCCGAACGTTTTGGCTTATCCCAGCTGCATCAACTCCGGGGCCGTGTCGGTCGCGGTGCAGCTAAATCTTATTGTTTATTAATGAGCAATTCTAAAACACCAGATGCGCGTCAGCGACTAAATGTGTTGGAACAGTCCCAAGATGGCTTTTTCATTTCAGAGATGGATATGCGTTTTCGCGGGCCTGGGGAAGTTTTAGGTAGTCGTCAATCTGGGTTACCGGATTTTGCCTTGGCGAGTTTGCTGGAAGATAGGGAAATTTTGGAAATAGCGCGGGATGCAGCTGAGAAGATTATTTTGAGAGATGAAACTTTGAAGCAATGGCCTTTGTTGTCAGCTGAATTGGAGTATCGGTATCTAAAGTTGATGAGTGGAACAATTTTGACATGATTGACTGCGATGGAAGCAGCTAGACTTAGACTATAATTATATCATCGACTTTTAAAATAGCAGGAATAAATGTCAACAATCTTTAAATCCCTAAGCATTGCTAGAAGAAAATAAGTTATCATAATTTCAATAAAGCTCTCTAACATTAGAAATATGCCTCCTGTTCCACAGATCGCAATTCCACCAGGCTTTGAGCAACTTAGCAAAGAAGAACAAATCCATTATGTTCAGGAACTATGGGATATAATTACTGCTGTACCGGAAGAAGTTTCTACTCCTCAATGGCATCTTAATATAGTACGCGAGCGCCTCAACTCCCATAACCCAGAACAGGTAAGCTCTTGGGATGAAGTCAAGCAGTATTTGTTGAGTAAGTATCGTGACAGCTAATCTATTTGTCTTATTTGATGCCAGAGCGATAGAAGATGTTGAAGCAGCAAGCCAGTGGTATAGCGAAAAACAACAAGTGCTAGCTATAGAGTTTTTAAATGCACTGAATGATACGCTGGGACTGGTTGCACAATATCCAGAAGCTTACGTTGAAGTAGATTTTGGGATTCGTCGGGTACTTTTGAAAAAATTTCCCTACAGTATTTATTACACGATTGGAAGCGATCGCATTACTGTTTTAGCTGTCCTGCATACTCGACGCGCACCTGAAACATGGAGAAAGAGACTTGAGGAGTCAGACGAGTAGTAAGCTGTGGCGCATCTAGTTTGTAGGAATAAATGTCAACAATTCCCGCTTTCTTACGTCGATGGCTAATCAAATCTTAACAATGAACTCCGTCGAACTTTTCACGGGAGCCGGGGGGTTGGCGATCGGCATATCAAATGCAGGCTTTCGTCATCAAGCTGCGATCGAACGGGACAAAGATGCCTGCTTGACAATTCGCTCTAATCAACAGCGCGGTATCCAGGCCGTAGCTGACTGGCCTGTTTTTCAAGCCGATGTAACTCAATTCGATTTTACGACACTCAAAATCAAAGGTGAAATAGACCTCCTAGCCGGAGGGCCACCGTGTCAGCCTTTCTCTCAGGGAGGCAAACACCAGGGGTGGGATGACTCGCGAGATATGTTTCCCCAGTTCTTCCGGGCTGTTCGAGAACTGAAGCCAAAGGCTATCCTGGTCGAGAATGTGAAAGGTCTGTTGCGTTCTTCTTTCAGCAAGTATTTTGAGTATATTATCCTGCAACTGACTTACCCGGAAATCGTGCAAAAGCCAGGTGAGGATTGGGTAGACCATCTATCGAGATTAGAACGGCACCATACTGTCGGTCGCCACGATGGACTGTCCTACCGCGTAGTATTTCGCCATCTCAATGCAGCAGACTACGGCATTCCCCAAAAGCGCGATCGGGTTTTCATTGTAGGATTCCGCTCCGACTTGGGCGTGGAGTGGTCTTTCCCAACACCAACGTACTCCCAGGAAGCAATGCTTTGGGAGCAATGGGTGACGGGTGATTACTGGGAACGGCATCAAGTACCCCACTCCGAGCGACCGTCCGTGTCGAGCAAGCAATACTCAAGCATCTACAATCTCCAGTCCAGCTTGTTCCCACCCCTGACAAAGCCCTGGCGCACGGTGCGTGATGCCATTTGGGATTTACCAGTTTCGGGCAGTGAGGAAGGCTCTAGCTCGGTACTGAACCACGTTTTCATACCGGGGGCTAGAAAGTACCCCGGTCACACTGGTAGTCCCCTAGATGAACCCGCCAAAACACTGAAGGCGGGAGTGCATGGTGTGCCGGGGGGGGAAAATATGCTGGCTTTCCACACCGGGGAGGTGCGTTATTTCACGGTGCGGGAAGCTGCCCGGTTGCAAACTTTCCCGGATGAATACTTTTTCCCTCACTGTTGGACGCAGACGATGCGGCAGTTGGGAAATGCCGTTCCGGTCGCTTTGGCTTTTGCGATCGCTTCTAGTATCCGGGCGCAGTTATTAACAGTAAGGACAACCCATGCTAGAAATATTTAGAATCCCGTCCGATTTGTCAGAAAATTTGATTGCTTTCTGCTCTAGACAAGATTGTTATAATCTTCAAGAACTCAATTCTTTAAAGGCAGATTTGAGCCAATCTGTGGGGGTATATATTCTATATTACCAGGGCGACTTTCCGATGTACGAGCTAATTAAACAGGCGAACTTGAATTCTTGCTGTATGCCAATTTATGTGGGTAAAGCAGCGCCTAGCGGTCGTCGGACTGGGCGGACAACGATTGGTAGTACCCTGTACGGGCGTTTAGCAGAGCATAAAAAATCTATTCAGGCTGTAGACAATCTTTCTGTTGAGGATTTCCAGTTCAAAGTGGCGGCAATGGACATCGATTTAGTTTCCTGGGGGGAGGCTGTTTTAATTCGTCACTTCAGTCCGAGTTGGAATTGGGAAATATCGGGATTCGGAATACATGACCCTGGAAGTGGGCGTGCTGGACAGAAACGTTCTGTATGGGATCTTTTGCACCCAGGCCGTACTTTTGCAGCCAAGCTTTCTGTAGCAAATAATCCGATTGATGTGAATGTTTTGGCGGTCAAAGTTGCGGAACACTGTCAACGAATAAAAGAGAAATTGGGCTGTACTTGAGGGAAAGTAAGTCGGCATTGTTTTACGGTCGTGGGTAACAAGAATACGTCCCTGTTGCGCCGCCAGTGTCAGCACTTCTAAATCCTTCAAGCCTTGTAATCCAGCACCAGAGGCAGATTGGAAATCAATTGTAGGCTCTTGTCGCCAAACTGCCATAACAATTGATTGGTTCAAATCAGCATCGGCTTGATAGAGAATTGCAAAATTCTGTAAGTTTCTTGAAAGGCTGCTAGACTTAGACTATAATTATATCATCGACTTTTAAAAATTGAACAAGAGCGGGATATAGTTCCGCACTCACTATATGCCTGAGATAATTGAAATCCCGGCTGAACTAACTAACTTTCAATTTCCTGAAGCTGTCCAAGATCGCCTTCAATTTTTGCTCGATCGCCAGGATGCAGGCGAACAACTAACTCAAGTTGAGCGACGGGAAGCAGAAGGGCTGGTTGAATTGGCAGAATTTTTATCTCTACTTCGCTTAAGGTCGCAGCGTGTTATTAAGCAAGAATAAATGTCAACAATTCCCGTTTCCCTACGTCGATTGGTGATTCAAAGAGCAGGCGAACGTTGTGAGTATTGCTGTTTGTCCCAAGCCGGGCAAGCAGCTACATTTCATATCGACCATATCATTCCTGTCGGTTAAAAAAGCGTTGATTAAAGACGGCTGGACAATTACAGCCGATCCGTATACAATCAAATATAAAGATGCTGAATTGTTTGCTGATTTAGCTGCTGAAAAGCTAATTGCTGCTGAACAAAATAAACGAAAAATTGTTGTTGAAGTTAAAAGCTTTTTAAGTACTTCACTTTTTAGAGATTTTGAAATGGCTCTAGGTCAATATATTTTATATAGGAATTTCATTACTTTAACTGAACCAGAAGCTCAGCTTTATTTGGCGGTTTCAGAACAAGCTTACGAAAATTTCTTTAAAAGAGATTCTATTCAAGAGATTGTGAAGTTGAATCAAATATTGTTAATTATTTTTGATATAGACAAGGAGGAGATTTTACAATGGCTGAATTAGAACAGTATAAAGATTTAATTCAAAAAATATTAACCGAATATCACGATTGGGTTTCAGGTTCATCAAATCTCACTGATGAAAGTTGTTTGATATTTGACGAAAAGAATGACCACTATATTTGGTTGATTTTGGGTTGGGAAGGCAAAAAACATATTAGAAATACTCAGGCTCATATTCGGATTAAGAATGAAAAAATCTGGATTGAAGAAGATTGGACAGAAGAAGGAATTGCCAATGAATTATTAAAATTGGGAGTTGACGCGACCGATATTGTATTGGGATTTCATCCGCCAGAAGAGCGGAAATATACCGAGTTTGCAATCGCGTAGCGATGCAGATACGCTCACGCATCAGATGCGAGTTGACTGACTGATAAAATAATGAGGAAGTACAGCAAGCAATGCGATAAGCAAACATAACTAATCAACTAAGGTGAAGAGGTCGAAAAATATGACACAAGAACTGATAGATTTAAGAGCTAGCATTCTAGAGGGACGCTACAGTGATGCTTTAGCGCTCGTAGATGAGTTAGAAGGAATGAGTAAACAAGCAATTTTGCGGACAATTAAATCTTATCTGCTCGTTTTGTTGATGCACTTGATTAAAAACCAAATTGAGCAACGCTTAACAGCTTCCTGGGCAAATTCAATTCGTAACTCAATCCGAGAAATTAAAAAACTGAATATCAAAGATAATAAAACCTCTTATTATATTAATGAAGATGAATGGGAAAATTTAATTGAAGAAGAAGTTATTGAGGATGCGATCGCAGATGCAAGTGAAGAAGTTATGAATGGAAAATATACCCGTTTTCAAGTATCGGAAATGTTAGATAAACCTCAACTGTTGCAAATAACAACCAGACTGCTTAACCTAACTTATACCCATTCGGCCAAAGAATTACCAGCGCTAATTGAGTCACATTTAGCACAGTTACCTGGTGGCGAAGACTGGCGCGATCGCAGAAATTAGTATAATGAACTAAGGTGAAGAGGTCAGAAAATATGACACAAGAACTGATAGATTTAAGAGTCAGTATTTTAGATGGGCGCTACAGCGATGCTTTGGCGATCGTAGATGAATTAGAAGGTATGAGTAAAAAGGAAATTCTGCGAAAAATTAAGGCTTTTTTGAGAGTTTTAGTAATTCACTTGATAAAAAATCAAGTCGAACAAAGATTAACTAGATCTTGGGCTGCATCTATTCGCAATGCAATTCTAGAAATTCAAGAATTGAATTTAAAAGAAAACAAAACTTCTTATTATCTAAGTTCTGATGAATGGGAAAATTTAATTGAGGAAGAAGCGATCGAGAACGCGATAGCAGATGCAAGTGAAGAAGTTATGAACGGAAAATATACCCGTTCTCAACTATCAGAGATGTTAGATAAACCTCAACTATTGCAAATAACAACCAAATTGCTTGACCTAACTTATACCCATTCTGCCAAAGAATTACCAGCGCTAATAGAGTCACATTTAGCACAGTTACCTGGTGGCGAAGACTGGCGCGATCGGAGAAAATAGAATTTGGATTTCAGAATATTTTACCGGGTTGGTTGCGATCGCAGTCTTTGCCGAAATTCCTTTGCTGCATCTAGCGGGTTGGGATTTCTCACGCATTGTGAAAACACCTCAATATCGAGTTCGGGAAGCAATTCGCTTTTTTGAATTAGCTCGTAACCGCAGGTTTGCACAAATTGAACCGGAGTTTCTTCTCGCAAATAGTAAAGGGAAAAGCGATCGCGCTGCCAGAACCAAACCTCTCGAATGTTCAGCCTTTTGTATACCTCCAATTTGTTGATTGTGCCGCTGGTAATAATTACTTCTATTGCTAAATCGGGAAATTCTTTGTCTGTGCCAATACAGTAAGCTTCATCAGGTTCTATACCGCCGCTTTTCTCCTCTTGTCGCAAAGTTGTCGAACCAAAGGGAAAATAGTTGATGTCAGCTTCTAAAAAGTAAATGACGAGAAGATCTCCAATGCGAGTTTTTCCGCTTTCATGACGGCGAGAAGGTGACATAATTTCTAAAATTCCATCTAAATACGTAACTCGATATCCCGAACTGTCTCCGATTCGGGCGAGTAGTGCCTCATATTGCTCCCAGTTCGCGCCATCAGTAATATAGCGGTCTTCAGGATCGTGGCGTTGGAGTACTTCTTCGTCAAGTAGCGCGTTCAGCTTGCTCCTCAGCATTAGTATTGCCTCCTTACAGGATGTCCTAATTTTAAAGCCCAACGCATGAGGGCGTTGGGCTGCGCTTTATTACCACCCGCTAACGATATGCTCGATCGCATCCGGGTGCGAAGGCAAATCGCTAGTGATTACCTCGCAACCAGACTCTGTTACCAGCACATCATCCTCAATCCGAATTCCCCGGACATCAGAGAATTCTGCCAGACGATCCCAATTGACCGCTTCTTGATATTTTTCTCGTTTGTCTGGGTAATTTAAAAGCGACGCTACTTGATAGAACCCTGGCTCGATCGATACCAGCATTCCCGCTTGCAGCGGTCGATCCAGGCGCAGGTAGTTTAAGCCGAAGCGATCGCTCCTAATTCGCCCCAACTCGTACCCCGCCAAATCCCCCAAATCTTCCATATCGTGAACATCCAAACCGATCGCGTGTCCGATCCCGTGGGGAAAAAATGCCGCGTGAGCATCCAACTCTACCAATTCTTCCGCATCGCCTTTCATAATGCCCAAATCGACCAGCCCTTGGGTGAGGGTAGTTGCCCCCAGCAGATGAATATCTTTATACTCCACACCAGGATGTATCTTGGCAATACAAGCATCGTGAGCCGCTAGCACCACCTCGTAAATAGCTCGCTGGGTAGATGAAAACTTCCCAGAAACAGGCCAAGTGCGCGTCACATCAGATGCCCAACCCATCGGGGTTTCCGCACCCACATCCGCAAGTAGCAAGTCTCCCTGTTGCAGCGGGTGATGATACTGCTGGTTATGGAGAACTTCGCCGCGAACGGTGACAATACTGTTATAGGCACAAGTCATGTTTCGAGCAGTGAAGACACTTTCCATCGCCGAACGGACTTCGGCTTCAGTTTTGCAATGTCGCGTCGCCGCCATACCCGATTTATGCGCGTCAACGGTACTAGCAGCCGCTTTTCGCAATTCTGCCAAAGCGCCTGCATCGTGGTTGAGTCGCAGCCTGACGATCGCATAAGCTAGATCCCAGTCGATCGAATTCAGGGAAGAAGCCGAATACAACCATCGATGCAATATCCCAGACTGTTGGTTATTGATCATCACGTCCTGCACTGGGATTGTCGCGCAGCCTTGACTTCGCCACCACAGTTCTCCCATCGGGTGATCTGTGTTCGCCCCAATCAGCTCGGCAATCTCCTCTCGCATCGGCTTTTTTCCATGCCACAGCGAATCGTCCGGACTTGGGTCATCCATGAACAGTTCCAGTCTGCCTGCCTCCATGCGAATTGCCGCATTCTCCAGTGGTAATCCAGCAAAATAGAGAAAGTGACTGCTGGCTCGAAACGGCAATTTATTCGCCGGATAATTCCGCGACGGGGCGCATCCTGACCAGAGAACCACGGGGAAATCAATCAGATCGAAAAGTCGCTTCCGTCGCTTGCGGAGTGTGTCTGCCAAGGTTTTGGCTTCACCAAGCGTGTCGGAATGAGCAGTTTTTAGCGACGCCGTTAGCGAAGCTATGTCCAAGGCAATAGGCATCTCGGTCGTGACTTGCATCATAGAAAGGTAAAATCCGGGAGCATCTCACTGTTGCCAGAATACCAAAACTGTCCAATTTGGAGTAAAAGAGATGTTTCGTGAGCTCAACCATTATCCTAGCGCTATACAACCACGCGACTGGCCTTTAGCTCAACTGCCCGGTTTGAGCCATGATAACCAATCCCAACTACTAGAGTGCGGCATTACCACGACTAGGCAGCTAATTGAAAAAGCCAACACTCCCGCGACTAGGCAGGCGCTGGCAGGTGAGTTGCAGATCCATATTCAGTATGTTAATAAATGGGTTGCTTTAGCGGATCTGGCTCGCGTTCCCAGTGTGGGTTGCCAATATTGCGGACTATTATTACACGCTGGGGTATGTTCTGTGACCCACCTGGCTGAGATTCCCCCCCACAGATTGCACCAACAAATTTTGCGGTTGCACGTAGCAACCATGCAGCGACGCGACCTTTGCCCTTCTGTGGAGCAAGTTTCGCTGTGGATTAGACAAGCGCGATCGATTTTGGATTTTAGATTTTAGATTTTGGATTGAAAACAATCAGCAATCTGCTTTAATCCAAAATAGATCTAATTTTTGGCTAAAACGCCGTTGAGGAAGATATCGGCGATTCCCTCTGCCATTTCTTTCATCGCTTGCGGTGAGGCTCCCGGCTCCATAATGGTATTGTGGCTAAAACCTGCGATCGCAAACATCCCTACAAATACCCGCGCCACTATTTTGGGGTTCATCTGGCGATAAATACCTCTATCCATTGCCGTTTGGAAGAAAGCTTCCGCCACGTCCGTCATTTTGTCAATCACTTCCGACTGGACGCGATCGCGCAATTCCGGGTGAAACTGCGCTTCCATAAAGCAAACCCTCATCATATCCGCATTAGCGTGGAAATTCAGCATCCGCCGCCGCATTACCTGCGCTACAGCTTCATAGCTGCCCATTTCGCTCAGTTCCGTCAGCAGATCCGTCAGGATTTCGACCCATCCCTCCGTTGCCACCTCCACCAAAATCGCCTTTTTGTTGTCAAAATGGCGAAATAGGGTTCCCTCTGCCACCCCAGCCGACGCCGCCAGATCGCGAGTAGTCGTACCGTCATAACCCTGGCGGGCAAACAACTTTTGCGCTGCCTTGATTATACGAGTGCGCGTTGCGTCTTCTGGCTGAGTAGTTCGGTGAAAAATTCCCATATTAAATCATCGTTCTATACTAATCGAATCTCTACAATGCTGCTTTTTATCATCTTAATAGGAATATATCAGTCTTAAATAATGATTAACAGCAACAGCACGAGTTTATACAAAAATTTACATATTTTCGATATTTTTGAACGCTTTTTGATTATAGTACTAAAATAGTAATTTATCGAAAAATTGGGTTTAAAACCCCGTCCTTCTAGGACGGCTTTATATTTACTTGCATTGCATCTGCCATTAAATATGTTAGAATAGTGGAATGCTAACCATGAATTACCGCTATCGAATCTATCCCAACATCACTCAAGAGCAGTCACTCAAAGAGTGGAT
>CASBRD010000372.1 GCA_949128025.1 Oscillatoriales cyanobacterium PMM_0008
ACTAATTCCATAAAAATGCCAGGGTTTTCAGCTTAAAATCTTGATAGTACCTTAAGGTGCTGGCCGCGCTGTATCCCACCCCTAAAGGGAGTGGGTTTTAGCGCGGGAAATCGTTATAAAAGGGACAATCAGGACGGTGCGGAGGGGGACTTTTCCCGAAATTTTGGCAACTAAGCGATTGAGAGATTTGATGGACATAGCCGAATGGTTGACTGCTATAATTAAATTGAAAATATAATTTCTGAAAAGTTCAGTGTAAATTATCACTTGGTTAAGATGAACAGCCTGACAGACGAGTCAAAGAATTACAATATTCTAATTGTTGATGATACCCTGCATAATTTGCGTCTGCTATCAAATATACTAACCGATCGAGGGTATAGAGTGCGATGCGTACCCAAAGGGACGATGGCTCTGTCCACAATCCGATTGTGTCCGCCAGACCTGATTTTGCTAGATATTATGATGCCTGAAATGGATGGCTATGAAGTCTGCAAGCGGCTAAAAGCAGATGAACGAACTCGCGATATACCCCTTATTTTTATTAGTGCTTTGCATGAAGCGCTAGATAAAGTGAAAGCTTTTGCCATTGGCGGAGTAGACTATATCACAAAACCGTTTCAAGTTGAAGAGGTTTTGGCTCGCGTCGAAAATCAATTCCGCTTGCAGAAGCTGCAAAAACAGCTTGCAGAGCAAAATGCACTGCTGCAACAAGAAATTCGGGTGCGTCGGGAGGCAGAAATGGCCTTGCGGCAGCAATTAAAGCGATCGCAGCTAGTAGGGGCAATTCTGGAACGCATTCGTTCCTCTCTCAATCTGGAGGAAGTCTTAACAACGGCTGTGCGGGAAGTGCGAGAGTTTTTGTCAACTGACCGGACAATTATTTATCGCTTTAATCCTGACTGGAGTGGAGTTGTAGTTGTCGAGTCGGTAGGCGAGGGGTGGACATCTACTTTGGCAACTGAGATTAAAGACATTTGCTTTATCAACACCTATGTCCCCCTATATCAGCAAGGTCGCATCGGAGCGATCGCAGATATTCACAACACCGAGCTCGATCCGTGCCACTTAGATCTGCTCCGTACATTTGAGGTGAAAGCTAACCTAGTAGTACCGATCTTGCAAGCAGAAGAAACAATCAAAAACTCCAAATCCTTTAACCACAATCGGTTATGGGGACTGCTAATTGCCCACAACTGTCGAGGTGAAAGGGAGTGGCACTCATCAGAGGTAGAATCTCTCAAACAGTTATGCGTGCAACTAGCGATCGCCATCCAGCAATGCACCCTCTTTGAACAAGCCAAAACTGAAATTGCCGATCGCAAACAGGCAGAAGAAAAACTGCGGCAAAGCGAACAGCGTTTTCGCGATGTGTCCGAAGCAGTGGGAGAATATCTATGGGAAATGGATATCAACGCCATCTACACCTTCGTTACCGATCGAGTTAAATCGATTAAAAGATATACAGCCCAACAATTAATCGGACGTGCGCCCCTGGAATTCATGCCTCAAGAGGATCTCGAAAAAGTTGAACAGATATTGCGCGACGCTGCTACAACCAAAAGCACCTTTAAAGTCGAACACCGTCATATCACCCCCAGAGGCAAAATTATTTGGGAAGAAATAAGTGGCATTCCATTGTTGGACTGTAACGGTAATGTTGTCGGTTTCCGTGGAGCAGGACTAAACATCACAGAGCGCAAGCAGGCAGAAGAGACACTGCAAAAAGCCAAAGAAGCAGCCGATGCAGCGAATCGCGCCAAGACCGAATTCCTCGCCAATATGAGCCACGAATTGCGGACGCCACTGAATGCTATTCTAGGCTTTACGCAAATAATGAACCGCGATTCATCCCTCAACCCAGAGCAGCAGGAACATCTGAGAATTATCAATCGCAGTGGCGAGCATTTGCTCTCATTAATTAACGACATTTTAGAAATGTCCAAAATAGAAGCTGGCAGGACAACCTTAAATGAAAAAAGCTTTGACTTAATTCGCCTGCTCAGCAGCCTGTCGGAAATGTTGCAATTAAAAGCTTCAGAAAAAGACTTAAAAATCCGCATTGAATATGCCCCAAATCTTCCTCAATATGTGCGAACCGACGAAAGTAAATTGCGCCAAGTTTTAATTAACCTGTTGGGAAATGCGATCAAATTTACCGAAGCAGGTAGTGTAACACTTCGCGCCTCGGCAGCGGTAAATAGCTCTAAACAACAAATATCTGACAACGAACAAGTCACAATCGAGTTTGAAATAGAAGATACTGGCCAAGGCATTGCGCCAGACGAGATAAACCAGTTATTTCAAGTCTTCGGACAAACAGAAACTGGTCGAAAATCTCAGCAAGGAACCGGATTAGGTTTAGCCATCAGCAAAAAATTCGTGCAACTCATGGGAGGAGATATCACCGTTAGCAGTACAGTGGGTATAGGAACAAAATTTGCATTTAATATCCAGAGCCGTTTAGCTCAATCCCACGAAGTTGAGGCGATTCAGGAAACCCGCAAGGTAATTGGTTTAGCGCCCAACCAACCTGAATATCGTATATTGGTGGTTGAAGATGTCAAAGTCAGCCGCATCCTGTTGGTCAAACTGCTGGCGTCGGTTGGCTTCTTCGTGCGCGAAGCCGCCAACGGTCATGAAGCAATTGCCCTGTGGTCAAGCTGGCAACCTCACTTGATTTTTATGGATATGCTGATGCCGAGTATGGACGGATATGAAGCCACAAAATATATCAAAGAGCAATTGAACGGTCAGGCGACACCGATTGTCGCCCTAACTACTGGTGCCTTTGAAGAGCAACGAAGCTTTGTTTTATCAGCTGGTTGCGATGACTTTATCCGCAAGCCTTTCCGAGAGGAGATCATTTTTGAAAAGATAGCTCAATATCTAGGGCTAAAGTATATATATGAAGAGTTATTGTCAGGCAAAAAACAGAAAGCAGAAGATTCAAAAGTAGATCCATCCTACCCTTCAGGAAGTTCGTCCTATATCCTCGATGTTTCATCCTTCCAAGATATGTCTGCTGAGTGGGTCGCAGCTTTACATCAAGCCGCGATCGAGGCAGATGGCGAGTTGATTTTCAGCCTAGCCGAGCAAATTACAAATTCAAATGCTATACTTTCTAAGGTTTTGATGGATTTGGTTAATAGGTTTAAATTTGAAAAAATTACCGATCTAACCGAACAAATCATCAAATAAATAGCTACCCATATGATGACTTTATCAAGGAAAAGGTATATTAGAAAATGATTAACGATCGAACATCTACACCAAAAGGCAATATTCTACTTGTTGACGACACCCCGGAGAATCTACACCTCTTATCCGAACTGTTGACCGCTCACGGCTATAAAGTTCGCTGCGTAACGAACGGGCAGACGGCATTGAAGGCAGCGAGGGCAAAAGCACCGGACTTGGTTTTGCTCGACATCATGATGCCGCAGATGAATGGCTACGAGGTTTGCCAAATACTTAAAGCCGATCCGCAAACTAACGAAATTCCGGTGATTTTCTTGAGCGCTCTAGATGAGGTGTTAGACAAGGTAAAAGCTTTTAGTGTTGGGGGTGTAGACTACATCACCAAGCCGTTTCAGTTTGAAGAAGTTTTAATCCGCGTTAAAAATCAACTGGCTCTAAAGACAGCAGAAGGAAAAATTCGCCAACTGAATGCCGAACTTGAATTTAAGGTTAAAGAGCGCACCAATCAGTTAAAAGATCGCTCTTTTGAACTAGAATTAGCAAATCAAGAACTTCAGCGGGAAATTGCCGAACGCAAGCTGCTCGAAAAGCAACTTTTGCATATGGCGCTCCACGACTCTCTGACTGGTTTGCCCAACCGGGCTTTGTTTATGGAGCGTTTGAAACAGGCTATTAAGCGTGCTAAGGAACAGTCGATTTATCAGTTTGCCGTTCTGTTTCTAGATTGCGATCGCTTTAAAATCGTCAATGATTCTCTGGGTCATTTAGTAGGAGACGAATTGCTGACTGCGATCGCTACTCGATTGCAAGCATCCCTCAAACCAGTTGATACCTTCGCGAGGTTAGGTGGCGATGAGTTCACTCTTCTTGTAGAAGATCTCAAAGATCCCAGCAGCGTTACCGCGATCGCAGAACGAATGCTTGGGGAACTATCTCGCCCTTTCTACTTGGATCAACGCGAGGTATTTATGACTGCTAGTATTGGCATTGTGCTGGGAAATATTAGCTATAACCAGCCAGAACATTTACTGCGGGACGCCGATACGGCAATGTATCGCGCTAAGGCATCGGGGAAAGCCCGGTATCACGTTTTTGACCCCACCATGCACCAGGAAGCTCTTCAGCTTCTCCAGCTAGAAACTGACCTTCGCAGGGCGATCGAACGGCAAGAGTTTGTCGTGTATTATCAGCCGATCGTAGCACTTGCCACGGGCAAAATTACTGGGTTTGAAGCCCTAGTGCGCTGGCAGCATCCTACTCGCGGTTTTGTTTCTCCAGGGGACTTCATTCCTGTGGCGGAAGAAACGGGTTTGATTACTTATATTGGCACTTGGGTAATGCGGTCAGCTTGCCAGCAGCTACGCATTTGGCAAGAACAAAAACTCGCTCAAGACCATCTAACTATGAGCGTCAATCTTTCTGTACCGGAATTCTCACAACCCAACTTGATCGCTCATATCGACCAAATTCTCCACGAAACTCAACTAAGTCCCCAAAGTTTAAAACTGGAAATCACTGAAAGTGCAATAATGGATAAAGATGGCTCTGTTACGGCGATTCTCCAGCAACTTAGAAACCGTCAAATTCAGTTGAGTATTGATGATTTCGGAACGGGTTATTCCTCTCTGAGTTATTTAAATCGTCTGCCTGTTGATACTCTAAAAATTGACCGCTCTTTCATTAACCCTATAGATAATAATCCTGAAAGTTTAGGGCTTGTTCCGGCTATTATCAGCATTGCTCATACGCTGGGTATGAGTGCGATCGCAGAAGGCGTCGAAACCCCCCAACAGCTAGCCAAACTCAGAACGCTAAACTGTGGCTTCGGTCAGGGATACTTGTTCTCAAAACCATTGGATAACAAATTGGTAGTAGACTTGCTCGCAGCAGATCCCCAGTATTAATATCGGTAAACCCTACCCTAGCTATACCCTTTGGCTTGTTCTACTGCTGTCCAGAGTTCGTTGTATTTTGCTTGAACTGATTCGTCAAGTTCTTCTGTAAGATTAGCAGGCAGTTGCAATTCTCGAATCAATTCAAGGACATCTGCCAAGTCTTTTAATCTGTCAGGGGCAGACATTCCAGATGCTAATTTGAGTTCAATCAATTTATTTATGGCAATTACTTTTATGCCCTCCCTATCTACAGTGACTGTAGCCGGATTGGGAAAAGAAACAGACTTTGGTTTGCCATCTCCTGGAAATTCGCCTGTTATTAAAATTTCTACAGTTACGTTGGTGACTGTATCTCGAAAACTCCGACTTGCACCTGGAAAAGAAGGAACAAATCCTCTGCCTACTAGAAAACGACAAAATGCTTCGAGTCCTGACGAGCTGAGCAGTATATCTACATCTTGAGTTGCGCGAACGTAACCGTGTATAACTAAAGCCATTCCACCAATAATACAGTAATCAATTCCAGCCGATTCAAGCGCTTGTGCTAGTTTTCGTAGTGTTTGGTAAACTTTGCCCTGTTGCATAAAGAAAAGATCCAGTTCTAAAAGTATTTCCATTTTTAAATTCGGCTCTATTTGAGTGCCGTTTGACTTTACTTTTTTATAACATAACTAAAAAATACTAGCATCAAAGATTCGGAATTGTGAAGTAAAAAATTGTTCCCACTCCGATCTGAGATTCTACCCAGATGCGACCTCCGTGGCGTTCAACAATCTTCTTGCAGATGCTCATACCGATACCAGTACCGGGGTAGTCATTATAGGAGTGCAGACGTTGAAAAATTTCAAAAATGCGCTCAAAGTTTTCGGGTTCTATTCCTATGCCATTGTCGCGAACTGCTATAAGCCATTCATCGTCGTTCTTTGGTTGTGCCGTAATTTCGATCGAGGGCGGAATTTCGGGACGGCGAAACTTAATGGCATTGCTAATCAAGTTTTGGAATAGGCGCATCAGTTGAGTGCGATCGGCCCTGATTGTTGGCAGATCCGAATGGGTAATGCTTGCACCACTTGAGGAAATCTCCTCGCGCAAATTACCCTGCGCTTCTTCTAACACAGTTTTGCAGTCAGTTGGATTAAACTCTTCAGTGCGCGTTCCTACCCTCGAATAGGCTAGCAATTCCTCGATTAGTTGCGTCATTCGCCATCCGGCATTTATAATTCGATCGATGTATCGCTTAGCCTCGTCATCGAGATTGTTTTCGTATTTCCAGCCTAAAATACGAGCGTAGCCTACGATCGCCTGTAGGGGTGATTGTAAATCGTGGGAGGCGATGTAGGCGAATTGTTCTAATTCGGCATTGGAACGGGCTAGTTCTTCGTTCAATTTTTGCAACTTTGCATTTTGCTCGGTGAGTTGGCGATGCTGCTGTTGGATAGTTAGTTGATTAGTAACGCGAGCCAAAACTTCTTCAATTTGAAATGGCTTGGTTATATAGTCTACGCCACCAATGCTAAAAGCTTTTACTTTGTCCAACGCATCATCGAGAGCGCTGATAAAAATTACCGGCACTTCTCGTGTTTTCTCATTTGCTTTCAGCCGTTGACAAACTTCATAACCATCCATATTGGGCATCATAATGTCGAGTAAAATTAAATCTGGCAAGACTGTTTGACACGCAGTCAGAGCTATTTGCCCGTTTAATGCTTTGCGAACCTGATACCCATGCTTTGTGAGCATCGAGGATAAAACCCGCAGGTTATTGGGCCGATCGTCAACGACAAGAATGTTGCCTTTAGATGGCTGGTCTAACTTTTTCCTCATTGTTTGGGCAAGGCCGATCATAGCTGGAAATTACACCATATTTTCTTGATTATTATCTGTATTTCCTCCGTTTCAAAGCTGGAAGCGCAGCGCTTGTGCGTTCTGCGCTGATTTTGTTGGCCCAAAAACCCGGTTTCTTTCGCGTTGGCCCAGAAACCCGGTTTCTTTTGCACCTACTTCGGTGAATGAAACATCGCTGCTAAGCTAAGCTTCTATGTACCACCGAGATGCTAGAGCCTACGTATCCCTCCGGACACTGACGAAAGAACATCGGCTTGTAGATCGGTATCTTGCCGGAAATTCGCCTGTAGGTGACATTCACGTAAGTGTGGATGCACATAATTTGCATTTGTCAATACCTATTTGCCAAAGTTCATCGAGTCTTAGCACAACTTTTTACGTATTATGACGGATGAAAGCCCCTGAACATCAGTGTTTTTGCTGAGTTTTAAGTCCTGTTAGCGATATTTTTACCTATCTTTAGATATATTTTTTTGATGAAGATTGGCTCAAAGTACTGACAGTGCTTATATGGATCTGCCATATTGTTTTCAGGTGAGGGGGAATTACTTAACTAAATAAATCCTACAGATATTGATAAGTAGTTTCATGGATACGAAAGTTTCACGAATCGCACTTCTAAGTATTTATACGGGCAACTTTAATTTGTTTGGAGAAATCAAAATGAAATTTATCACCAAAACTATCACAGCGACTATTGCTGCAAGTGCCGCTCTAAGTATGGTTGGGACTGCTGCACAAGCTGCCTCGTTTTCAAGCCCTATCTATGAAGTCCACGTACAAAGCACTCCAGCATTTGGTTCGCCATCAGGAGGCCCTCAATACGGAAGTTGGAATGCAGTTACAGGCCCTAGTCACCCGACTGGTGCGGGAAACAATCTTTTGTATGAGGGTACGAATACCCGCACAAACTTTTCCTCTTTACGAATATTTGATCCAGGTGGCGACAGAACCTACACTTTCGGGGGCGCAGGTAGTGGGACCAATCTCGATAATTACCTTAGCTCTGAGGGTAGTAGCGCTTACGCACCTAATGGATTCCAGACTGCTTGGAATTTAACCCCTGAAAACTTGGGTATTACCCAGGACTTATTTGTTGTTGGTGGTGCAGATTACAACGCCAGCGCGATTTATCACGTTGTTAATTTAACCAATAACGGCAACTCCAACATCAATATTGGATGGCGAAATCTTTACGACTGGACAGTAAACGATCCAAGTTTTGATGACGGACCAAACAACCAAATCGAGATAGCTCATGGTGCTGTTGTTGTACCAGCAACTACCAATGAGTTTTCTTATACACCAACTGCTGAAGACTTTGCTAGGGTCAGTGTCGATCCTGGAGCCGCAACCTATCAACCTTTACTGGGTCTTGGTTTCGATCCTGGGTTCGTACCGGGCTTACCAACAACTCGTCCCGATCGATATGATTATGTTAGCTGGCCAATATCGGTTGGCACTAGCTATGATTACACAGTAGACCCAACCAGAAATGTTACTTGGGATAGTGCTGGTTTGAGTTACTTTACTCGTGAAATTGGTGCAGGTCAGACTGTTCGTTTGACGCAAGTAATTTTCGCTACCCCACCAAATGCTCAACCCCCTGCTACCTCTGTACCGGAACCTACTTCCACTTTTGGCTTACTGGCGCTAGGTACTCTAGGTGCAGGTTCCATGCTCAAGCGCAAACAGCAACAAAAAGCGACAGTAAAAGCATAACTTAATAACCTGAACTGATTCAATAACAGAAGGGTTAGGCTAACAGTTGCAACAAACCTGTCAAACCAATTAAAGCATAATCCGTGTTTTTCCCAG
>CASBRD010000373.1 GCA_949128025.1 Oscillatoriales cyanobacterium PMM_0008
CCCCCACTCCCCTATGCCTTCCCAAGTTGTCGAAATTTTATCAGCACAAGAATTGCGTCGCACGCTCACCCGCATGACCACCCAGGTGATCGAAAAAGCCCGCGACCTGTCCAAACTAGGATTAGTGGGAATTCATACCAAAGGTGTTCCCCTAGCCCAGCTAATGGCTCGCCAGATTGAATTGCTCGAACAAGTGGAGGTGCCGGTGGGGGCGCTGGACATTACTTTTTATCGAGACGACCTCGATCGCATTGGTCTGCGAACTCCTGCCAAAACCGATATCCCATTCGATGTTTCTGGGAAAACTATTGTACTGGTAGACGATGTAATCTACAAGGGCAGAACCGTTCGCGCCGCACTCAACGCAGTCATCGAGTATGGTAGACCAGAAGCGATTTGGTTAGCCGTACTGGTCGATCGCGGTCATCGAGAATTGCCTATTCATCCGGATTTTACAGGCAAACAGTTGCCAACAGCTAAGGAAGAACAAGTGAGGGTTTATCTCCAGAATATCGATGGACGGGATGCCGTAGAGTTAATAAAGTCCTGAGCTTGGCTTAAGGTGATAAATTTAGCTAATCTTTGTAGGTTGGGTAGAGCGAAGCGAAACCCAACACGACCAGACGAATAAGTTGGTTTTCATTCCTCTACCCAACCTACAACTGAGTTATTTCTAAAACTTATATGCGAATAAATTTATGAGTTGTGAATTATGACGGAAACCCAGGCGCGGAAAGCAGATCATTTGAGGATTTGTCTCGATGAAGACGTGCAATTTAGGCAGACTACTAATGGGCTAGAACTATATCGCTTTATCCATTGTTGTTTGCCAGAATTAAACTATGATGAAATAGACCTAAGTACAACTTTTTTTAACAAAAAACTGGGTGCGCCACTGCTGATATCTTCAATGACAGGTGGAACAAAACAAGCTGGTCAGATTAACTATCGTCTGGCTGAAGTGGCGCAGCATTACAAAATAGCGATGGGTGTGGGTTCCCAGCGGGTAGCGGTAGAGAATCCCCTGGTAGCTGAGACTTTTGCAGTACGAAGTGTCGCGCCGGATATTCTCCTCTTTGCTAACTTGGGAGCGGTACAACTAAACTATGAATATGGTTTGGAAGAATGTCTGCGAGTAATTGATTTATTAGAGGCAAACGCGCTAATTTTGCATCTAAATCCCTTGCAGGAGTGCGTTCAAACCAAGGGAGACAAGAACTTTAGAGGATTGCTGCAAAAAATTGCTATACTTTGCGAAAAGCTACCAGTGCCAGTGATTGCCAAAGAAGTCGGGAATGGAATTTCAGCTACTCTAGCGCAAAAGTTAATCGATGTCGGTGTCGCCGCGATCGATGTAGCGGGTGCGGGTGGGACTTCTTGGGCTAAGGTGGAGAGCGAACGGGCAACAGATGCCCAGCAGCGACGGCTGGGAGCAACTTTTGCAGACTGGGGACTGCCAACGGCTGAGTGCATTACGAGTATTCGTGCCAATGCCCCAGATGTTCCCCTGATTGCCTCTGGAGGACTGCGTAATGGTTTGGAAGTGGCAAAGGCACTTGCGCTGGGTGCCGACATAGCCGGTATGGCATGGCCGTTTCTGCAAGCAGCTGCGGAATCAGAAGATGCTTTGCACGGCTTGGTTAAAGTGTTAATAGCAGAAATTACCACAGTATTATTCTGCACCGGCAATGCAACGCTATCTGACCTAAAACAATCCGGCTCGTTGCAGAAGTTAGCATAAAAGTTAAAGGTCAAGAGTTAAAAAAACTCAAAACTCAAAGCTCAAAACTCAAAACTCAAAACTATTCTCATATGCGAGATTTCTTTAAACACACCTTCGCCACTGTCTTAGGTTTATTAATTTTTTTCGGTTTGGGAACGGGCGGACTAATTTTAATGCTGATTTCTGCCGCTACCAAAGATACGGTGCCACAAGTAAAAGATAAGTCGGTATTAGTTTTCGATATGTCTGTGAGAATTACGGATACGAATCCCTCATCAGGCACTGGAAATCTGATACAGAAAGCAGTATCGGGTCAAGATAACGACGAAACGATCGCGCTGCGTAACGTCCTGGATGCGATCGACATGGCGACCAAAGATAAGCGCATAGTAGCAATCTACTTAGATGCTTGTGGAGAAACAGCCGGTAAGGTTGCAGGTTTTGCAACGCTCAAAGAAGTCCGTCAAGCACTGGAAAGATTCAAAGCGGCTGGCAAAAAAATTATTGCTTATAATGTTGACTGGGATGAACCGACATATTACTTGGGGTCGGTAGCAGACACGATCGTAATTCATCCGATGGGCATGATGGAAATGAACGGTCTGCGTTCGGAAACCATGTTCTTAACAGGAGCATTGGAGAAGTATGGTGTTGGGGTTCAGGTGATCCGAGTTGGCAAGTACAAGTCTGCTGTTGAACCATTTGTACTAAAACAGCTAAGCCCCGAAAATCGGGCACAGGTTCAAAGATTGTTGGGAGATATCTGGGGGGAATTTCGCGCATCGGTGGGGAAAAGCCGCAAATTAACTCCGCAACAAATGCAAGCGATCGCAGATAATCAAGGTTTGTTGCAACCAGAACAAGCTCGCCAAAGCCGTCTGGTCGATAAAGTAGCTTATTTCGATCAAGTCGTCTCCGACCTCAAGCAGCTAACGGGGAATGACAAAAAGGATAAATTTTTCCGGCAAATTAGCCTGAGTAACTATGCCAAGGTTGCTGAGAAATCGCTCAGCCAAAAGCGGCAATCTCAAAACAAAATTGCGGTTGTCTACGCTGATGGAGAAATCGTCAGCGGCGAAGGTAGCGTCAAGCAGGTGGGAGGCGATCGCTTAGCCAGACAACTGCGCCGAATACGGCTGGATGATGACGTTAAAGCAGTAGTTCTGCGCGTCAACAGTCCTGGTGGAAGCGCTACGGCGTCTGAGGTAATTCAGCGAGAAGTGAGGCTTACCCGTCAGAAAAAGCCGGTGGTAGTGTCTATGGGTGATGTCGCTGCTTCTGGTGGCTACTGGATTTCCACTTATGCTAACCGGATTTTTGCCGAACCCAATACGATCACTGGTTCGATCGGCGTTTTTGGACTCCTGATGAACGTGCAAAAGTTAGCTAACGACAACGGCATCACCTGGGATGTGGTGAAAACAGGTCGATATGCCGACTCTCAAACTATTTCCCGACCAAAAACACCTCAAGAACTGGCTATTTACCAGGGTTCTGTGAATCGGATTTACTATCAATTTGTGGGTAAAGTTGCAGAATCGCGCAAGTTGTCCCAGAACAAAGTGCAAGAAATTGCCCAAGGACGGGTTTGGTCAGGTCTAGCAGCGAAGAAGATTGGCCTCGTTGATGATATTGGTGGCATAGATAGTGCGATTAATTATGCTGCAAAGGTAGCAAAGCTGGATAATGATTGGGAGTTGGAACAATATCCCAATAGTCGCAGCTTGGAAGAACGGCTTTTGAAAAATCTTTTTAGCAGTAAGATCGGCGCTAGCGAAAACTTTAGTAAACCGAAGCAGTTCGATCCGCTGACTCTTACTTATGAACGACTGCGGGAAGATTTAAGCATTTTGGGAACTATGAATGATCCTTTAGACGTTTATGCTCGTCTGCCTTTTAATTTGCGAATTGATTAAAACATGGTAGGTTGGGTTGAGATAACGAAACCCAACCTGAGCGTTTTGAATTCGGGTTTTTCCCAGTTTCAATCCCTGAAAGGGATTATAGGTGATTTCAACATCGGCCGTCTGTAGCGCTAAACTTCCTAACGCGACTGTTTCAATCCCTGAAAGGGATTATAGGTGATTTCAACTTCAAATCTATTCTTATGAGGAAGCACTTACTAACTTGTTTCAATCCCTGAAAGGGATTATAGGTGATTTCAACTTCACCATTAACAATCTTAGATTATGGATGTGGTGTTTCAATCCCTGAAAGGGATTATAGGTGATTTCAACCTAAATACTTCCTTGCCTCAACAATCTGCTGATAAAGCTGGTTTCAATCCCTGAAAGGGATTATAGGTGATTTCAACTAAACCCTACTCAAATCCATCGGAGCACTGTCGTCGAGTTTCAATCCCTGAAAGGGATTATAGGTGATTTCAACTGCACACCTTCCAAAGCCTTACGTTATTTAGTTTTCGAGGTTCATTTGCGACTACCAAGAATAAATGTACCATTTCAGGCGACGGCTTGTAAATAGCCTGTAAAAATTTTCTGCTAAAACCCAGTCACAGCAAGCATCGTAGCGTTTGCGACTACCGATTTTTCATCCGATCGCACCCAAACCATTACCAGCTAAGGAATCCAGCCCCAAAAATTGCTCTCCCCTAAAAAACACCTCCCCGTAGTCGCAAACAGTCCATGAAACCGCTTGACGATCTCCCATATCCAGAAGCACACCGCGATCGAACTTCTCAATATTAAACGCTCAAAGCAACGCGGGGACTGTGTTTGTATCGCTGACCTTGCACTTTGCTATAACTCAGGCGCGATCGGCCCCAAGTATTATGTATAAAATCGTCTTCAACTGGCGTAAGTTTACATTTCTTAACAAAGCTATAGTGACCCAATCCCCAGTCCCCAGTTACAGAATAAGTTTACATTTCTTAACAAAGCGATAGTGACATCGATCCGTTTTGTGGGCAGAATATATTAAGTCTGATCGAGCAAGCAATTTCAAAAAATACATCTACCTATGGATAGAAAAAATAATCGGCCTGCGGATAGAAAAACCAATCGCTTCTTCCTTTATATTGTGGCCTGTAGTGCGATCGGTGTAGTATTGGGAGGCACTGCCAGCTGGGCAGAGAGCAATCAGTGCTGGCAAGCGGAAACTCCCACTAGCCAATGCCTAACCGAAGATCCAGTCCTCAGAACGGTTCAGGGAATGAGTACGGGCTTAATAGCTGGGGCAGTAGCTGCGATCGCAGCTACCTGGCAAATGAAGCGGGAAGATTGACACTCCCCGCGCTAAAGCGACGGGGATTCTTGGTTCAACGAGTCCACTTAACTTAGATACCTTGCAGTTTCACTCGCCAGAGATGGTTCTCTCCCCAAGCGTTTTACCCCATTGCAGAGGTCTGTTGGGATATGCCCTATCCTACAGTTTAAACCAAG
>CASBRD010000374.1 GCA_949128025.1 Oscillatoriales cyanobacterium PMM_0008
AGCAGTTGGTTGATTGTTGAGAACAATTGTGTAGGTATCTGTTGCACCGCTTTCTGCTAGATTGGTGCTACCGCCTGATTGATTGATGGTGATACCTGCGATATCGTTGTCGGTGATATTTGCGGTGATGTTAGCAATTGAAATTCCGTTGTAATTGTTATCGCTGCTATTAGCAGTATGACTAATTATTTGAGTATGATTTCCTTCTACTATTGCATCATCATTGGCGGTGAGGGTGACTGTTTGTGCTGTATTCCAGTTCGCCGTAGTGAAGGTAATATTTGTGGTATTGCTGGTAGTTTGATTACCGGAATTGATGGTAATATTTACGTCAGCAGTTGGTTGATTGTTGAGAACAATTGTGTAGGTATCTGTTGCACCGCTTTCTGCTAGATTGGTGCTACCGCCTGATTGATTGATGGTGATACCTGCTGAGGCGTTCACTGTAAAAGTTCCGGTAGTAACTGAGTTATTTGCTTCGTTACTTTCGGCAATATTGTTGTTAGGATCGGCAACTAAAGTAGTACCACTGAGAGTACCTGCTTGGGTGGGAGTGACGTTAACCTGAATTTGGGCAAATGCACCCGCATTGATGCTGCCACCTGTAAAAGTAAGGCTAGAACCATTAATAGTTGGACTGTTAAAACCGCCACCGAGAATATTGGCGGAATTGTAGGTAACGTTAGCAGGTAAAGTGAAGGTTAATTCAACTCCGCTAGCATTATTACCGCCGTTATTTTGAATATCTAATGTGTAGTTAAAAGCAGTTCCTACGGTTAGTGGGCCAGGAGTGGAAATACCTGGACTTAAATCCGGTTGACCGGGGTTAACTGTGGTGGAAATAGCAGCAGCAGTGTTGTTACTTTCGTTGATTTCCGTAATTGTATTGCTTGGATCGATAACTGCTGTACCACTGGTGAGAATACCTGCATTATAAACTTCTACATTTGCTGTTAAAACTACATTGCTACCAGCGTTAATATTGCCACCTGTAAATGAAATTGTGCCGCTATTTCCTATCCGGGTAAAACCATTACTTTGAGTTGTGTTTAGTAGAGTTACACCTGCGGGAAGAGTGAAATTAATATTTACATTTGTAGCGTTGACAGTACCGTTGTTACTAGCTGTAAGAGTATAAATAAGAATGTTGCCAGTACCAGCGGTTACTGGATCTGGAGAATCTGATAAACTAATGGTGAGGTCTGGTTGAGATACAATTATTGTGAAACTGTTTACCCAATTTGATTGAGCAAAAGAACCATCAGTATTTGCACCGTTAGAATCTCTGCGTGTCCAGTTAGCTGGATTGCCGATCGCATTCAGAATCTGAGTCTTTGTACCTGTAGTTATCCCGCTATAATAACCATTATCAAAGTTACCAATATATGAAGCTGTAACTGGATTGGTAGTAGAAAGTCCGGGAGGAAGATTACTTGTGTTCGTGCTGTTGCTACCGCTTGCTAACCAATTTGTTCCACTTGCAAAATGCGTGCCATAAATAAAAGTTGGACTTGCTGTAGAACCTTGAAATGCGAATATTTGATCGCCAGCAGTAGCGAGGTCTAAAAAGCCTCCTGTTCCCGTCCCGATATTCCAAGCACTACCAGAAAAATTAATTACCGTTCCAGCTGTAAGCAAGCTAGTATGGCTCCAGGTTAATGGCCCGCCATCAGTAGCATTAAGATGTTCGGTAATCCGAAAGCCAGTGTCTTGCCAAGATGAGTCTGTAAAGTTGATAACTTCCCCTGCGGGAATATCAACCAAGGCTACCCAAGCAAAATCATTATTTCCATCACTGTTGTAAGCAATAATCGCTATACCGCCAGGAGTGAGAGGCATAACAATTTCCTTTATTTTTGTAGATGACCGAGAAATAAAAACGAACTGAAAGTAAAAAATTAGTAAGTTGCGAGTTAATCGATTTACCGATCATCTTTCTTCCTCCTTGGAGACTCCCGCCAAAACTGTACTCAGTTTGGTGGTGAGAGGAAAAGGAGGGCAGGGTAAAAGTTGCATAACTATTCCTTTGGCCATCTCAAACCTTAAGGATTTATAAAGCTGTTTATAAAATACCACAGCCAATTGGCTGAAAAATAGATAGTATAATTAAATTTGACCTTATTTTTCTATTCAATAATTAAAAGTTATGCTTACTACGCTGTCGCGCATCTAACTTGTATAAATGAGGCAGGCTCTCTGGCTTTGCCCCCACGCCACAAGAGTTTCACAAATTGTGATTATTCAAATTAGATGCGCGACAGCTTAAATAAGCTTTCACGATGACAAAAAACAGGGGGCACTGTCAATGCAATAGTTCCTCTAACTTTTGCTGATTCCAAAGTGATTGGTACAAACCTGGTTGTTGCAACAGTTGTGAGTGAGTTCCAGACTGGACAATTTGACCTTTATCCATGACTAAGATGCGATCGCAACTTGCAGCCGCAGACATCTGGTGAGAGATAAAAACAACTGTTTTTCGCTCACCAGTTGACAAATTTTCCAAAATAGCAGTAGCCGTTTGATTATCGACGCTGGAAAGAGCATCATCTAAAATCAGCACTGGCGCATCGACAAGCAAGGCACGGGAAAGCGCTGTACGCTGTCGCTGTCCGCCAGAAAGAGTGATGCCGCGTTCTCCGACAATTGTTTGGTATTGTTGGGGAAAATTGAGAATTTCTGGATGAATTTGTGCTTGTTTCGCCGCGTATTCTACCTGTGGTTGTTCCGCTGCCGGATCGCCGTAGCGGATGTTATTTTTGATAGTGGTGCTGAAGAGAAAACTTTCTTGGGGGACATAAGCGATCGCACCCCGCAAATCAGCCAATTGCAACTTAGTAATATCATTGCCATCCAGAAACAAAGTATCGGCAGAAATATCTAAAAGGCGAGGTAAAGCATTAGCAAGCGTTGATTTCCCAGAACCGATCGGCCCCACAACTGCCACACTTTCCCCAGGCTCTATAGTAAAAGTAACATCCTTTAAGGCAGGAGTCTTGGCACCAGGATAAGTGTAACTCAAACCGCGAGCTTGAACCTTACCTTTTACCTGTTTCTCTGGTAAAGCGATCGCATTTGGTTGGTCTTTAATTTTGGCTTCGACGGTGAGAATTGATTCTACGCGATCGATACTAACTTCTCCTCGCTGATAAGTAGTAATAGTAAAACCCAATAGTGCAGTTGGAAAAACCAAGCGTTCCACATAAAGGATTAAAGCCAGAAAATTACCAACCGTGAGATTACCTTTGGCAATCTCCCCAACTCCAAGCCACAGCAGCACCAGCAAGCTAATATAAGACATCCCTTCCACAAGCGGAAACAAGGTAGTCCGCGTTTTAGCCAGCTGGAGATTTGCCTGCAAAAGGCGATCGTTTAACTGACGAAAAGCACGACGTTCGTTTTCTTCCTGAGCGTATATTTTGATTAACGAAATCCCGCTCATATCTTCTTGAATCAAATCGCTGATGTTAGATAACTCCTCCTGAACAGCCATTTGTTGCGTGCGTAACTTATCGCTAAAAAGTTGCACCAGCAGCAACATGAATGGATAGACTGCAAGCGCTTCTAAACTCAGCGGCACATTAATTGATAGCATCACCGGCAAAGTAAGTCCATAGGCAAATACCGTATTTGCCAAACTCAATACAGCGAATCCCAGCAGCCGTCGAATATTCTCCACATCGCTGGTGGCGCGGTTAATTAAATCTCCCGATGTGTTGGTGGAAAAATAAGAAGGTTCCACCTTAAGCAGATGTTGAAAAATCTTTTGTTTGAGGTCAAACTCTACTTGACGACCGACGCCAAATAGCAAAATGCGCGATACCACGCGAATCACCCACATCACAGTAGCCAGCACCAGGATCAGCACTACAAAGTGCAAAACCTCATTGAAGCTGAATGTGATATTGAGTTTGTCAATAGTATCGCGAATCAGCAGGGGGATATAAACTCCCACTGCGTTGACAACAAGTAGAGCTAGAACGCCTAGCAACACTTGTTTCCAGTGGGGACGCAGGTATGCAACTAATTTTCGCAGTCGTGATTGAGCCATGTGTATAGTTAAGTCAAAAGTCAAAAGTCAAAAGTCAAAAGAAAGAAAGGGGAAAAAAGAGCAAAAGCGGCTCTTTCAGAGTTGTTATGCTTTTGTTAAAACAAATAACATTTTTATTCCTCTGCTCCTCTGCTCCTCTGCTCCTCTACTCAAATAGCATAGTAAATACGGAAGAGCCATTTAACATCCTACATCCTTGTATTGGGGAACTGGTTGGACAGTGGGAGCCAGCCAGCCGCGTAAGAAGTAATAAACGGATGTCCAAAATTCGTTGATGACGCGGGTGCTGATCAGGAGCCCTTCAGGACTGGGTATAAGGTCTGAAATTCTCGTCTTGCGGGCGTTCTGTATGGAAATGCTCAAGGTGTCGCAAGCGCCCTTTTGGGAGGTTCTCACTTGAACTTTAGGAGTTGAATCAGCCTGTAAATTGTAGAAACCGGCTGGACTGGGAATAGTATCAATTCCTAACTGGGCAAATGTGTGTCTGGCGCGTTGCATATTCAATGCAGAGGTGACGAGGATAACGCGCTTGCTGATTTTGCGGCTATCGACATATTGTTTTTTTATGGCTTCTGCACTGCTGTGGACATCCACGCCAGTGCGTTCGCGCAGGATGTCTTCTGAGGGGATACCTAAACTTTCTAGGGTGGCGGCAATTTTGTCTGCTTCGGGGCGATTGGATTTGCTGTAAGACTCGAAACCCACTTTAGGGCCAGCACTTACAATTATCTTGGGAGAATCTTCCCGATCTAAATATAACTGCCGATCGTATTCTTGGACGGTTTGGAGGATACGATCGCTCGGATCGTTGAGCTGCAACTGATTGGGAGCCAACAGACTCAGCTGAGTGGCTGAATGCGCTAATAATACGATCGCTCCAACAGTTTCGTGACGCCCCAAAGCTGCTTGATATCCTGCGATCACATCTTGTTGAACTCTTTGCGCCAGCAAGTTAGCCACCAGCGGTAGACTGAAAATCGTCAAAATCAGAAATGCCGCCCAAATTTGGTTGATTCCGTTGTTAGTGATGCTGTTTCCTTTTCTTTTAATCTCTCCTAATCCAAAAAACAACAACAAAATCGCCAAACCTAGCGGCTTGAGCGGGAAGGTGAGAATGCTGCCAAACGTTATGACTACTGGAGCATTTGGCGTTATCAACGACAAAATCAGAAAGAAGAGGATCAAAGCCAACCCAAACCAGGCCACATAATCTCTGGGTTTGGCATCTTTGCCAGTCCCTTTCAGCAGTGCCTGCCAAACAATAACGCCGATCAGCACTATCAGCATAATCTGCGTTAGCGTTGAAAACATAACCGCACTTCCTCACTCTTGGGTAATTGTCATTGGTCATCAGTCATCGATCATTAGCAAATGACTAATGACTAATAACTGATGACTGACTTATCGATTTTTCAGCTGGCGTCGAATGGCGTCAGTAACTGTTTGAATCACCTTAACACGGGCATAGTACTTATCATTAGCGGCGATCGCAGTCCAAGGAGCAGTGGGGGTGCTGGTACGGCCAATTGTTTGATTTACCGCCACTTCATATAAAGGCCACTTTTCTCGATTGCGCCAATCTTCGGCTGTGAGTTTATGTCCCTTAAACGGGTCATTCTCGCGTTCCTGAAACCGTTCTAGCTGTTTTTCGGGGCTGATGTGCAGCCAAAACTTGACCAAGACATAGCCATCGCCAGTGAGTTGGGCTTCAAACTCGTTGATTTCCTGATAGGCGCGACGCCATTCGGTTTCTGTGGCAAAGCCTTCGACTCGTTCTACCAATACTCGACCGTACCAACTGCGATCGAAAATGCCAAATCTGCCCGCAGTTGGTAACTTTCGCCAGAATCGCCACAGGTAATGGTGGGCTTTCTCTTCATCTGTGGGTGCGGCAAAGGTGTTGACCACATAACTGCGGGGGTCGAGAATGTCCGTGAGGCGTTTGATTGCCCCACCTTTACCGGCGGCATCCCAACCTTCAAACAAAACCAGAACAGGAATCTGATTTTCGTCGATGCGCTGCTGTAGTTTGAGTAGCCGGATCTGTTCGTGGCGTAATTGTTTTTTATATTCGTCATCAGACAGGCTCAGATTTAGATCTACTTGAGCCAAGAAATCCGGTTCGGATGGGTTGAGGTGGTCTGGCGGCGGGAGAATTGGTACAGGTGCGCGATAGTGAAGTCGATCGAGTGACTCTTGGATTGAGCTTGCCAGTTGGGTGAGGACTTTCACCCTCGCCCACCGCTGACAGTCGCCTTCTACTAATGTCCAAGGGGCTGGCCCGGTGCTGGTGTAAACGAGCATTTCTTCGGCAAGGGCGACATATTTATCGTAATTTTTGTGTTGCTGCCAGTCTTCTGGGCGCACCCGCCAGGATTGCAAGGAGTCGGAAGCGTATTTTTTCAGCCGCTGTTTCAATTCCTTTTCGCTTAGATGAATCCAAAATTTGGCGATCGCAACTCCATCATCCACCATCTGGTGTTCAAACGCATTGATGTGCTGCATCACCATCGGCACTTGCGTTTCCTTTACCCGTTCAAACAGGCGGTCTTCTAAGACGTGGATATACCAGCTGTGATAGAAAAACCCGATGCTGCCACGGGCTGGTAGTTGCTGCCAAAATCGCCACAAGAATGGGTATTTTTGCTCTTCCTCGCTAGGCGGCCAAATTGGGTGGACTGCAAACCCACGCGGGTCCATGTATCCCACCATTTTCTTGACTAAAGCACCTTTGCCCGCCGCTGCCCAGCCTTCCAGCACGACAATTACGGGCAATTTTTTTTCCCAGCAGGCTTTTTGGAGCGATCGCAGAGTCCGCATCAAGGTTTCAATCTGCGATTTGTAGGCCGCTTTATCAAGGCAAAGATCTAGATCGAGGGTATCCAGCATAGGGCTAGGGGCTAGGG
>CASBRD010000375.1 GCA_949128025.1 Oscillatoriales cyanobacterium PMM_0008
AAGATCCTCATCATGCGTTAAACTGACGGAAAGATTGAAGGCGGTTGAAACCGCCGAGTCGCTTCCCTCTCAGGACTAAAGTCGCTGAGTTTCACGCATTCCGCTATTCTTTTTATGAATAGCTCGCGGGCTTCTGGCGGAATGTCATCGGCTGGAAAATTCAAACCCAACAAGGACGGCAGCCGATCTTCATAAATCGATTCCGCAATTACTTCTCCACTGTTATCTCTATGAAACCGATAGACCATCACCCGATCGGTCTTTAAGAAAGTTCGGATTTCCCCAACAGTCGATCTCAAAATTTCTTGTAACTCTAATGATTTATGGATACGGTTAGTCATCCGACGCAGCAATATTTCCTGGTCGATCGCTGGTGCTATTTGTGGTGTCTTCTGTGTAAAAGTCATTGCTTGTATCCACAAAAATCAAATTATAGAATTTATTCCATTAATATATTAATTTTTTAAAAATTATATATCATTTATTTAATCAAACTAATTATTTATTTACATAAATTAACTATTATTCAGTATACAGGCAGTGCTTGCAAGCATTCTAACGCAGCAACGGTTTCTAAGGGAAGCTGGGGGTAAAGGACTGGGGATCGGCAAAAAGGGAATTGGACATGAGGGATTAAAAATTACAGCCCTTCTCAGGTCAGCCATCCCCACAATGGCTGCGATCGTCGATAATCAGCATTAGCCCGTTTGAGATCCTAATGTGGGAAATTGGTCACCATGTCGGCTGATGGATTTGAGAAGACTAACTTTGCTTGGCAAATGCACCAGTTGCAGCAGCGGTTCTCGGAGTGGCTGGAACTGAAACTGTCCCAGAATACTCCTGACCTATCAAATGCGTCCTTTCCATCCTGGTTAATCAACTTAATCAAACTATTATGGCCGTTGTTCAAAGCGGCATCTTGGTTAATACTGGGATTGGTTGTGACTTGGTTGCTTTGGCAGCTGTGGCTGCTATTGCGTCCTTACCTCTCCTCCCTTGGCTTTGAACTGGGGAACTCACCTAGCAAGACAACGCCTGTTAACGATCGCACGACAGCAGATTGGTTGGGCCCTTCGCGACAATGTTACCTACAGGGTAACTACGGTGAGGCGGTGCGGTGCCTTTATATGGCAATGTTACAGCGATCGCACGAAACTGGTATTATCCCCCACGAACCCAGTCGCACAGATGGAGAATATCGACAATTAACCCAGATGCTACCTAAGCAAGAGTCGTATCAAACTTTACTTACAACTCACGAGGAAATCTGTTTTGGCAACGCCGAGATTTCCCCAGAAATATTCGATCGCTGTCAGCAGGCATATCGTAAAATCGACGAAAAATGAAACTCCCACGACGAAATATATTATGGCTGGCGGCGCTTGCTGTAGCGGTAATAATTTTACTCACCCTACTGGGGGCTCCCCAAAATAGTAAGCTCAACAGCGGTTCCACCTACAGCCGCTCTGCCGATGGCTACGGTGCGTGGTACGCTTTTATGGAAAAACAGGGAACACCCGTCAAACGTTGGCAAAAACCCTTTGCCGATTTACCAGGAGTGAGGCAAAATCCAAAATCCAAAATCCAAAATTCCATGACTTTGCTGCGCGTCAACAGCAAGCTAGATAATGATTCGCTTGACTCCAGGGAGAGAGAATGGGTGGAACGTGGCAATACCTTGGTGATGTTGGGAGTGGGTCAACCTGTGACAGAAGTAGCTTTTAGCACCGTGCAGGAATTCAGCGGTGGTGGTGTAAAAATTGAGACAGGGCGGCGGAAGAAATTGAGTAAAGACGAGAGACAACGGTTAGGCGATCGCTTTGGTACTGTAGTTTGGCAAAAAAAGCTGGGCAAAGGACAACTGATTTACGCCACCACACCCCATCTTGCCGCCAATGCTTATCAGAATGAGCCGGGGAACTATAAATTTCTAGCACAATTGGTTACCCAGAGCAGCAAGTCAATCTTTGTCGATGAATATATCCACGGCTACAAAGATAAGGATGTCATCGTCAAAGAGGGTACTGGCAGCTGGATAACTTATTTAGCTAAGACACCTTTGGCGAGTATATTTGTGCAAGTAGGTGTTATCCTCCTAGTACTGGTGCTGGGCAGCAATCAGCGTCTGGGACAACCTCTCACCCTAGCGTCGCCAGTAGTAGATAACAGCAAAGCTTACATAGAAGCGCTGGCGGGTGTGTTGCAAAAAGCTAACAGTAGCGAGTTTATTTTAGAGGTGCTGGGTAAAGAAGAACAGATGCAGTTGCAAAAAGCGTTGGGACTGGGAAATACACCAGTCGATCGCCAAACCCTGGTAAATGCCTGGATACAACAAACAGGGCAAAAAGCCGCCGAACTGGAACAAGTATTGCAACTGCAATCTAAAAAACATCGAATTGGCGAACAACACTTGCTAAATTGGTTATCAAAATGGCAAAATATACGAGAATTAAACATAAAAAATTAAAGATAAAAGATGAACGAAATTAATGGTGTATTAAATCATCTCGGTCAAGCTATCAACCGAATTGTCGTCGGCCAAAACACGCTCGTGCAGCAGTTGTTGGTAGCCCTACTTGCTGGCGGCCACGTCATTTTGGAGGGCGTTCCGGGAACGGGAAAAACGCTGCTGGTTAAGGTGCTGGCTCAACTCGTGCAAGCAGATTTTAAGCGAATTCAACTAACGCCAGATATTCTGCCTGCTGATATCATCGGCACCAATATCTTCGATTTGAATACCCGCAACTTTAGCCTTAAAAAAGGGCCAGTATTTACGCAAATCTTGCTGGCTGATGAAATTAACCGGACACCTCCGAAAACTCAGTCTGCATTGCTGGAAGCGATGGAGGAAGGACAGGTAACGCTAGATGGAGAAAGTTTGCCGTTACCGGATTTGTTTTGGACGATCGCTACCCAGAATCCTCTTGAATTTGAAGGTACTTATCCCTTACCAGAAGCTCAGCTAGACAGATTTTTATTCAAGCTAGTTGTCGATTATCCAGACGCAGCTGCGGAAAAGCAAATGTTGCTGAATCGTCAGGGTGGTTTTCAATCGCGACGCCTAGATTTAGCACGTCTGAAACCTGTGGCGACGGTGGAAGATATTTTATTAGCTCGTCAAAAAGCCAGCACAGTTAATGTTGATGAGAAAATTATAGATTATCTGTTAGCTTTGGTGCAACGCAGTCGCCAACATCCCGATTTAGCATTAGGGGGATCGCCGCGATCGGCTGTAGCGTGGTTGCAGACAAGTAAGGCTTATGCTTGGCTAAATGGAAAAGATTTTGTGACGCCAGATGATGTTAAAGCTGTAGCGCCTCCACTGCTGCGTCATCGCTTCATTTTAAGACCGGAATCTCAGCTAGATGGATTGCAGGTTGATGCAGTGATTGCTTCGTTATTAAATCAAGTTCCCGTGCCAAGATAAGCAACATGACAGCAGAACAATTTTAAATCCAAAATCCAAAATCGATATGGTTCCTTCAGGACGAGTAGATTTATTGTTGGTGCTAGGAATAGCGATCGCGACCAAACCAATCATCAGGAGGAATCAGGGTGACCACACCAAATGCCAATTACGATACTACCTGGAAAGAAGCCATAGAAGAATATCTCGATCCATTCTTATCCTTCTTTTTTCCCCAAGTCCATGACTTAGTAGACTGGACGAGAGAACACCAATCTCTCGATAAAGAACTGCAACAAATTACCGCCACAGCCAGCGCCGGAGAGCGAGAAGCAGATAAACTTTTCCAAGTATGGCGGCGCAACGGAGAACAGGCTTACATCTTAATTCATATCGAAGTCCAAAGTCAAGAAGACGCCGAATTTACCGAGCGTATGTACATTTACCACTACCGCTCTTTTGACATCCACAAAAAAGTAATTAGCCTAGCGATATTGGGGGACGAGCGCCGCAACTGGCGTCCTCACTCCTACAGTTACGAACTCGGTGGCTGTTCCGTCAACTTTCAATTTCCCACCGCCAAACTCTTAGACTACGAAAGCCAATGGGAAACCCTCGCTCTCAGCCTCAACCCCTTTGCTATATTAGTGATGGCTCATCTGAAGACCAAAGCTACTATTGGCAAAGGCGCAGAACGGGAGGAATGGAAATGGAATCTCGTGCGAAACCTCTACGAACGGGGTTATACTGAAACCGACATCATCAAGTTATTTCGTTTGCTCGACTGGATGATGACCCTACCCGAAGCACTCCAACAAAGTTTTGACACCAAACTCAAACGCTATCAGGAGGAACGAAAAATGCCCATCCTCAGCAATATTGAACGTCGCGCAATGGAAGCCGGACGACAAGAAGGACGACAAGAAGGACGACAAGAAGGACTCCTACAAAACGCTCGCGAGGCAGTGCTGGAAGTCTTGGAAGTGCGGTTTAACCAAGTGCCACCGTCACTGAGTGCAATGGTTAACCAAATAGAAGATATCTCTGCGCTCAAACAACTTCTGCAACGCGCCATTTCTATCAGTTCTATTGCCGAATTTCAGCAATTTGTCGAATCAACTGGCACACCCGATTAACTAATCTAGGAACCTGTAGGGACAGTGCCGTGTCCCTACAGGTTGACCGCCAAACCAAAGTCAATCAATTTTGGATTTGGGATTTTGGATTAACCTACAATAACAGCAGAGCGCGTGAAATCAGAACAATTTTCAATCTAAAATCCAAAATCTAAAATCTATATGGTTCCTTCAGGACGAGTCTATTTATTGTTGGTATTGGGAATAGCGATCGCACTATTCCTCTCATCCGTTTTCACCGTGTCGGTTGGAATCCTTGGTACGCTGCTGTTTGACAGCATTGTACTGCTATTGACTCTAGCAGACGGACTGTTGGTTCGCACAAGGCGCGTCCAAATTAGTCGTCAACCTTTGGGACGATTGTCCATTGGACGAGATAACCCAGTGGTACTAACGGTAGAATCGGGTCAGCGCCCAGCTAAACTGCTAATCCGCGACTATTACCCAACCGAGTTTGGCGTTTCCACACCATTGTTGCAAACCTCCTTACCCAGCAGCAGCCGTCAGGAACTCACCTATACAGTCCATCCGACACAACGAGGCGAATATGCTTGGGGAGATATTCAAGTTCGCCAACTCGGTGGGTGGGGATTAGCTTGGGATGACAGGAAAATTCCTCAAAGTACAAAGGTGGCGGTTTATCCAGATTTGATTGGATTGCGACAATTAACCATTCGCCTGACTCTGCAAAATACTGGCACGATGCGCCAAGCTAGACGGATGGGAATTGGCACAGAATTTGCCGAATTGCGGGAATATCGCATGGGTGACGACCCCCGCTTTGTGGATTGGAAGGCTACCGCACGCAGAATGGGGGCGACACCAGCAGTATCGCTTCAGATCCGGGTACTGGAACCCGAACAAGAGCAAACTTTGATTATTTTGCTCGATCGCGGTCGTTTGATGACGGCGCGGGTGCAGGGGTTGAAGCGGTTTGATTGGGGGTTGAATGCGACGCTGGCGCTGGCGTTGACTGGTTTGAACCGGGGGGATAAGGTGGGTGTAGCGGTGTTCGATCGCGAAGTTACCACCTGGATACCGCCGGAACGCGGACAGCATCAACTATCTAAATTGATCGATCGACTCACCCCCATTCAACCAGTGCTGCTAGAACCCGATTACGTTGGTGCTGTGACAAAATTGGTAAATCAGCAAACCCGTCGCGCCTTAGTAGTGCTGATTACAGATCTCGTGGATATAACAGCTTCAGCCGAACTCCTCGCCGCACTGGGACGCCTTACACCGCGCTATCTGCCGTTTTGCGTCACCTTGCGCGACCCCCAGGTTGACAAACTGGCCCACACTCCCCTATCTACCCTTGATGGAAGTGCGATCGAAGCTGCCTACACCCGTACTGTCGCCTTAGATTTATTATCTCAGCGCCAGGTTGCCTTTGCCCAGCTCAAACAAAAAGGCGTTTTGGTACTCGATGCACCCGCAAATCAAATTAGCGACCAATTGGTAAACCGATATCTGCAATTAAAAGCCCGAAATCAGCTTTAACTTATATGGTGCAACCTCTTAGTATAGGTAACGTTATCAACGTTAGTATTAAACTCTACCGTTCACACTTCAAACTTTATTCAAAGCTTTCTATAATAGCCCATTTGTGGTTGTTAGTCCCTATCTATGGTTGGGCTAAATTCTCAGCTATTTGTGCAATAATTTCGCGATTGACATTTAGCGAGTTGCTCGGTCAGCCGGAAAGTACCAACTTTGTTCGCAGTCAGGTAAATCGCCGGATGTGGCAGCTTTTGACAGCAAGTATATTAGTTGGGTTAATGCTTTTGGCAACGATAATTTTATCGATAATCTTATTTTTTGTTGCCGCCGTGCTATTGACTGTGGTTATCTATACATATTTGGTATTTTTCGCGCCACAAATGATTAATAATACAGATATATCTTATGGTTTAGGATTATTTTGGGCTGTATTAATATACATATTTGTACCCCTAGCAGTTTCGTGGGTTTCCTCTCGGCTTTTTATTATAGAACTACCTTTGGCAATAGAAGCAGAGACTAATTATATAAACACTATAAAATGTAGCTGGGACTTAACGAAAGGATTTATAAAGAATATTCAAGGTGTAATGGCGATCGCCTTTTTGCTTCCCTTGCCCATATATATATTAGTTTGGGTTTCTCTTATTAGTCTAATAGGATTTATTATGAAATTTTTAACAGTGCCTTATGAATATGATTCGATTATTGCTATAGGTTTACTGGTAGTTGTTAACTTGGTGTGCGGGGCAATAACTATGCCATTTTGGCAAGCTATAAAAGCTGTTTTGTACTACGATTTTCGGAGGCGTAGGGAAGGGCTAGGTTGGCAACTCCCCAGAGTGGAAAAATAGTAGGTTGCATTCCCCGGTACTCTACAGTTTCTTTTTGCGATTGCAATACAACACCAAAAGTGCAAAAATACCGATTCCAGCCAGGTACTTGAAAGGTTCTGGAACAAGAGGACTGGGAGAGTAAAAGCCCTCAATTGTACCGGCAATAATCAGCATTGGCACAATACCAAATACTAGCTGAGATGCTTGTGAACCATAGAATTTAAGAGCATCACCGCGCTTATATTTACCGGGAAACAAAATAGCTCTGGCGATTAGTAAACCAGCACCACCTGCAAAAAATATAGCAGGCAATTCCAGCGCACCGTGAGGAAACACAAATGCCCAAAAAGGATAAGCTAAATTGTTTTGTCCAACCAAAGTAGCGACTGCACCAATACTTATCCCGTTGAAGAATAAAATGTAGACAGTGAATGCTCCAGCTGTAATTCCACCAGCGATCGCAGCAAAAGACACTTTGATGTTATTGATCGTAATGCCGCTGGAGGCTAAGGGTTCAATTCCCACAATTGACCCCATCCATAATTCATGTTTGTCTCGAACTTTTTCAATCAGCGATTCTGGTACGATCAGGGACATAAACACGGGATCTTGCCAGGTAAACCACCAGGCGATCGCACATCCCAGTAGGAAAATAGCGGTTGCAGCGGCTATGTAACCCGATGTTTGCTGCACTGTGGCGGGGAAACCCCATTTATAAAAATCAATTACCGCCTGCCATTCCTGGCGTCGCGAACCCTGGTAAATTTGATTGTAGGCGCGAGATGTGAGAATTTGTAAGTCTTGCACGAGGGTGTTGCCTACTTGATGGGTGCGCGATCGGGCCAGATCCGCCGACACAGAGCGATATAAACTGGCTAATTCCTTGATTTCAGACGCCTGTAACGACTTTAGCCCTTTTTTCTCCACTTGCTTTAACAAGGCATCGAGACGCTTCCAGTTCGGTTCCCGTCGTGCGATCCAACGTTTAATATTCATAAAATTTCCGTAGACTATGCCCACAGTAACTTAAGATAGCCTCAAACCGATCGCTCTAATCAGTAGGAGAAACCATGTCATCAAACTTGAGTCCTCAAAGTCCGATGCGACCACTCAGTGTTGGTAATGTCGTCAGCAGCGCACTTGTGCTGTACCGTTCTCATCTTAAGTTATATCTCGGTTTAGCTTTGAAAGCTTTATTATGGTGGTTCGTTCCAGTTTATGGCTGGGCAAAAGCCTCTATGATTAGTGCCCAAATTTCACGTCTGGCATTCAGTGAATTAGTCAATCAACCAGAAACTTCCAAAAACGTCGAGAGTCAGCTTAATAGCCGGATGTGGAGCTTTTTAGGAGCGAGAATTTTAGTTGGTCTAATACTTTTTGGTGTCAATATAGGTATATCTATATTGTCAGCTTTCGTAGTGTTTATCCCAGCACTATTAATTACGTCGGTTTTCAGGGACAGTTCAGCATCAGGTTTACTCTCAAGTTTGCTGCAACTGGTGGTTCAACTCGCTAGCTTAGCTGCACAACTCTGGTTCCAAGCCCGCTTTTTTATTACAGATTTGCCGCTAGCAATAGAAAACAATGTCGATGCTACCACAACAATTAGTCGCAGCTGGGAGTTAACGAAAGGTTCAGGCGTGCGAATTCAATTAATACTATTATTAGCCTATTTAATCACAATGCCTCTAGTTATAATCGCTTTCATTCCGGCAGTGGTATTGTTGATTCCATTTTTCGCTTCATCACCATCCCAAGACGCTATTGTTTCCTTCGTTTCTTTAGTCATATTTTTGGTCATAGTTTTGGCTGTATTAGCTGGAATATTTATCATGCCATTTTGGCAAAGCATCAAAGCGGTTATCTACTATGACCTCCGCAGTCGTCGCGAGGGGCTGGGTTTGCAGTTAGGCGATGGAAGAGAATATTAAAGTCAGGAGAGTAGCAGAAATATGGGCGACTGCACCCATCACAATTTTTGGGAGAATTACTGGTAAATAGATATAGACAATTCATGTTTTTGTCACAGCTTTTGAATCATTATCGTTAGGAAATTTTTACTCATGTCTCAAAGTTCTATACGTCCACTCAGCATTGGTAATGTTGTCAGCGCTGGACTTGTCCTATACCGTTCCAATCTCAAAACTTACCTTCAGTTGGCTATAACTGCCTACCTGTGGATTCTACTTCCTATATATGGCTGGGCGAAATATTCGGCCATCAATGGACTGATCTCACGCTTGGCTTTTGCCGAATTAATTAATAAACCTGAAAGTGTCAGTACTGCCCGCGATCGAATTGACTCGCGCCTGTGGTCATTTCTGGGTGTTGGCTTCGGAGTTGGAATTCGATTGTTTGGGCTTTACTTGTTACTCTACTTCGGATTGATTCTGTGTTTGATTCCGTTTTTTGCGCTGGGAGGGCAAGCAGCAGGTGGGTTGATTGCTGCAATCGCTTTTCTCGTTGTCCTGGTGGTGGGGATAATTGCGATCGTTCGATTCTACTCCCGCAGGTTTGTAGCTGAGATACCGCTTGCAGTTGAAGAGGGGATCGCGAGTGGTAGCGATAGTATTCGCAGAAGTTCGGAGTTAACTAAAGATTATGTTGGCAGAATCCAATATATTGTTGTTGTCGCTTTTGTGGTAACATTGCCAATCCAAATAGTAACTGGATACATACCATCAATTTTTCAAATTCGCACCGAACCAAATTCCACAGCTTACTGGACTGTTTATTTTATTTCTTTGGGCTTGAGTTTATTGGGCGGTGCAATAATAATGCCTTTCTGGCAGGCTATCAAAGCAGTCATCTACTACGATCTCCGCAGCCGACGGGAAGGGCTAGATTTACAGTTAGGCGATCGCCGCTTTTAACGTACAATCTATTCACTGATAAGCTGTTAACTTTCCAAAGCGCTAGTTGTCTTATAACTCAAAACTCAAAGCCCAAAACTTAACACTCTCTAGCTGCCATGCGCTTTTTTAATCGAGTCACGCTACAAACACCAGAAAGTGTAGAACTAGAGTTCACATTAGCAGGAATTGGCAATCGCGCCTTTGCCGTGCTGATTGACTATATTGTTTTATCCTTGACTCTGACCATGTTCTGGATTGTCTGGGGCATATTGTCTATCCAGATAGTGAATTCCTTCGACAATGTGAATAATATCGGACTCTGGCTATTAGCGATCGCCCTTTTGCTCAACTTCTTTGTTTACGTAGGTTACTTTGTCTTTTTTGAGGTAATTTGGCAAGGACAAACACCCGGAAAACGCTACGCCAAAATTCGCGTAATTCGCGACGATGGTCGCCGGGTTAGTATCCAACAAGCGACCCTGAGAGCATTATTGCGACCTATAGATGACACCTTGTTTATAGGAGCATTTTTAATCATTTTGGGCAGTCGGGAAAAGCGACTGGGAGACATTGTGGCAGGAACTATTGTAATTCAGGAAGAATATGTGGTTGCTGCCCTAAACTTCCCAATTTCTCAGCAGGCTCAAAAACTCGCCACAGATCTGCCGCAAATGGCAAACCTGTCCCTGTTACTACCTGATGATTTCGCTGCCATTCGCGAATATTTGCAACGGCGTGGCGAAATGACATCAAAAGCAAGATCTGAATTGAGTCTAAAAATGGCTCGTCAAGTTAGAAGTGCGATCGACCTGGCGAATCTGCCAGAGGGTTTGACAGCAGACGTATTTCTAGAAGCAGTGTATCTCGCTTATCAGCAGCAATCATCTACTTCTTAAACTACGCGCTTCCCAATGAAACTTGCAATCCTGAATGCTGCTTTACTGCTAGCTATTAATTTTCCGGTAGGTTGGGTTGAGGTAACGAAACCAAACCCAACCTACGCGCTTTAACTCCTGAAGAATATTAGCCGATCGCAGATGGACTCAAAGCAATGTTCCGGTTTTAATTAATAGGGGTACATTTCCCACCCTACTATTAATGACCCAGCAATTTATCTCGCAGATGCTTGATGCGATCGCTCCTATAATCTGAAAAATGAGCTAATTTAACTCAAAAGTCAACAGGGTAAATCACGTTCTAAAATGATCCCAGCAAGTAAAAGCCAATTACAGCAAGCTTTTTATACTCATCTTAGCGAGTCTTGGCAAAGAAAAGGTATTTCTTCTCACCTGCTGCTGTTCTATGCGGCTGAATGCGGAATCAAGAGTATCTGGTTAAGAGAAAAAAACTTAAAAGCAACAGATGACATTGATGCTAAAGACAAGATCTCTAAACATGGTCATAATTTAGCTGAATGGCAAAAAGAACTTAAAATTCCGGCTAATCAAGTTAAGCAGACTCCCCATTTCGATCTCGCCAAAGGTGGGTCAAGTTTAGATATTTCAAAAGCTCATGAGGCATGGCGCTATAATATTTCTATAAAGCCGCAGGATCAAAAAGCACTGGTTGAGTGGCTGGAAAGTCTCTGTGATTGGATAAAGGAGAAGATCAACCAATGATTCCATTAGATATTCGTCTTTACACTTGGGTTGACGTAGAAGAAGTCTTACTGCGGATTCAAGAGCAAAATAATTGGCCACAATGGTTAGTTTGGGCCAGAGCTTACTGGGACGGCTTAACAATCGGAATTCGTGCCGAAACTGAAGAACAAGCAAAAGATTGGCTGCGTGAAATTTATGAACCTCGATTCCGCATTAGTTCAAAAGAAGAAATAGCAGAATGTTTGATTATTTTAGAAAGTTTGCCTGAAAATGAACGCATCCTGCCCATTTATTTTGAGGAGACAGAAGAAGAATCACGTCTTCCTAGACTAACGCCCAGTTTATCCAGGCCAAGTGTTATTTGGCCCCCCAGTCAAGATGTCCAATCTCCAGAAAGTTTACCATTAGATTTACCGCCAGTAGTAGCTTTTCATTCCTTCAAAGGAGGCGTTGGCAGAACAACCCACGCTCTTGCATTTGCACAGGTTTTAACCGAAGAAAAACAGCGGGTTCTCCTGGTAGATGCAGACATGGAAGCACCAGGAATCAGTTGGGTTTTTGAGCGTAGATTGCCCAATCCACCAGTCTCATTTGCTGACTTTCTCGCTCTTGCTCATGGCGATCCATCTCCTGATGCTCAGAGCGCAATTAAATTAGTAGCAGATAGGCTAGAAAGTGCTTTAGTTGACGATATTTATGTATTGCCATCCTTCCGTTCAAATGATGGATTTACTTCTTTACAAATTCGACCAGAGCATCTCATCCAAGGTGCTAAAAACCCTTTTATTATGGCAGATATACTGGCAAGACTAGGGCAAACTTTAGGAGTGGATGTTGTCATAGTAGATTTGCGTGCTGGACTTTCCGAACTTGCTACAGGTCTAATTTTAGATCCGCGAGTTTACCGCGTATTTGTTACCACATTGAGCGCACAAGCTATTTCAGGAACGATCGCACTTCTAGAACTTATTTCAAAAAAAGCACCTTCCAAAAGGGATACTGAACCATTGCCTGTCTTTATTATTAGCCAGGTTCCTGAAGATAATCAACACAGCGATCTAGTAGCTGAAACAGAATCTAACCTTCTAGAAGCAGCTAAACCATTTATATCAGAAGACCACGAACCTCTTAGCATAATTACCTCATTCGCTGATAAGTTGCTGGTTTTGCCTCCTACCTGGGAAGAAGTAATCACTCGCATCAAGGGATCTGGAATTCAGGATAAGATGCGTCGCCTGATAGATTGGTTGCCAGTTCAGCGTGGCGAAACTGTTCAAGAAGATATTCCAAGTTTAAAGTCCCAAAGAGAAGGTCTCAGAGATATAGCTCAACAATTAGTGTTTGCAGAGAATGCAGAAGTAAAGCGTTTTCTGCCTACAGTTCCTCTGCGGAACTTAGCTTCAGATCACCGCCGTCGTCTTCCCATTGCGGTGATAGTTGGTGCAAAAGGTTCTGGAAAGACCTATACTTTTCTTCAGATTGTTCACAGAGAAACCTGGGAAAATTTTGCCCAAGATGCGGAGGCAACTGAAGTTAATGCTAATGGTTTGATCGCCCCTCTCCTGGAATCGAAAAATCTTAAAGATGCTGCTAAGGATTTAGTCCGAGAAGTGCGAAAAAAAACAGCACGGGTTCTGGGGTTTGCTGAACCGCAAGATGCTAGCACGATTCGGGACTATATTAGAGAAGGTTGTCAGCTAAGCCTCCACGAAGGTCAGTGGCGCAATCGCTGGCTAGATGCGATCGCTTGGGGTGTCGGATTTCGTCCACAAGTAGAAGGTGCAGGCAAAGCATTAACAGAGCATTTACTAACAGCAAAACAAAAACTGGTTATAGTAATTGATGGTTTAGAAGACCTATTCCAAAATTTTGCCAGTGACGAATCTCAACAGACAGCTTTACGCGCTTTACTTCAGGAAGTTCCAGAGTGGCTAAGTCAACAACCCGGTCTTCCTTTGGGTATTCTAATTTTTGTGCGTCGGGATATTCTACTTGCTGCTATACGTCAAAACGCTGCTCAAATGATGGCACGTTACGAACCTTATGCCTTAAAGTGGAATCGAGAAGAAGCTCTCAGATTAGTTGCTTGGGTAACTCAAATAGCAGAGATCTGTCGCAACATCCATATTGATAAACTTCAGGATATGAGCGAAGTAGATCTGACTGAAGCTTTAGTACCTTTATGGGGTAAAAGATTGGGAACCGATCGCTCTAAAGAACCGTCTTCAGCCAGATGGGTGATTGCAGCACTTTCAGATTTCAGGGGACAAATTCAGGCAAGGGACTTAGTACGCTTTCTACACTTAGCAGCAAAAGGGTCTGTGAATGATGACCGCTGGCAAGATCGCATAGTAATTCCTAAAGCAATTAAGGGAGCATTGCCTGAATGCAGCAGCGAAAAAATAGGAGAAATTGAGGTAGAAAATACAGCCCTACAAAATGTCTTTACTAAATTACGTGAATTGGGAGAAGACCACCGAAAAATACCCTTTACTAGAGATACCGTGCAATTATCACCAGAAGAAATGAAGATTTTAGAAGATAACGGTGTAGTTATTCTTGAAAAAGATGAATACTATATGCCAGAAATCTTCCGTTTGGGACTAGGTTTTTCTCTGACTGCTCCTGGACGTGCCAAAGTAATTACTCTGGCTCGCCGTGCTGAAAGGAAAAATTGATTTCAATGTTAATGACCTAACAGTAAGGTGGGCAATGCCCACCTTACTGTTAATGTCCCAGCAGTTTATCTCGCAAATGCTTAATACGATCGCGCAATTTCGCCGCCTCCTCAAACTCCAACTTCTTCGCCGCTTCCTTCATCTGCGCTTCCAACTGGCTAATCAACTCTGGAATCTCATCTAAAGAAAGATCGTCCGCCTGTTGGTAAGCCACCTCCAACTCTTGCGTATTCAGCCGCCGCGAAACTTCTAGAGAAGCCAAAATCGAGTTTCTGGATTTTTTGATAATTGACTGAGGCGTAATCCCGTGCATCCGGTTGTATGCGATTTGAATACCCCGCCGTCGGTCGGTTTCGTCAATTGCTTTAATCATGCTATCCGTCAAATTATCGCCATACAAAATAGCTTGTCCTCGCACGTGACGCGCCGCACGACCGATCGTTTGAATCAACGAACGTTCCGCCCGCAAAAAGCCTTCTTTGTCCGCATCCAAAATCGCCACCAAAGAAACCTCTGGCAAATCCAAACCTTCCCGCAACAAATTAACCCCAATCAGCACATCAAAATCGCCCGATCGCAACTCCTGCAAAATCTCAATGCGCTGAATCGATTGAATTTCCGAATGCAGATAGCGCACCCGAATACCTCGGTCTTGCAGATACTCCGTCAAATCTTCCGCCATCCGCTTAGTTAAAGTTGTCACCAGCACCCGTTCTTGTCGCTTAACCCTATCTTTAATTTCGCCCAGTAGATCGTCAACTTGTCCATCTGTAGGACGCACGAAAATTTCTGGATCGATAACACCAGTCGGTCGAATCACTTGCTGTACAACTCGCTCTTCCGACACTTCTATTTCCCAATTCCCTGGTGTAGCAGAAACGAAAATGCACTGATTCACTTTCTCCCAGAATTCCTCTGCTTTCAACGGGCGATTGTCAGCCGCACTGGGAAGGCGAAAACCATGCTCGATCAAAACTTTCTTCCGGGCTTGATCGCCATTATACATCCCTCGAATTTGCGGTACAGAGACGTGAGATTCATCCACAACCAAAAGCCAATCTTTCGGAAAATAATCTATCAAACATTCTGGCGGTTCGCCTGCAAAACGACCAGCCAAATGGCGAGAATAGTTTTCCACTCCATTGCAGTAACCCACTTCCCGCAGCATTTCCAGATCGTACCGAGTCCGCTGATCTAATCGTTGCGCTTCTAATAACTTTCCAGCTTTTTCCAATTCTGACAACCGCTCTTTTAATTCTTGCTGAATAGCATCGCAAGCAGCTTCCAGTTTCTCGTCTGGAGTGACAAAGTGACGCGCTGGATAAATATTTATCGCGTCTAAACTTTGGATAATTTCACCAGTTACCGGGTCAACGTAGCGAATGGCATCAATTTCATCCCCAAAGAATTCTACCCTAACAATTCGGTCTTCGTAGGCGGGGCCAATTTCCAGCACGTCGCCTCTAACTCGAAACTTCCCTCTACCCATTTCTGTATCGTTGCGGTTGTACTGCACGGTGGCTAAATCTCGCAATATCTGCCGCTGATTAATTTCCTCTCCTACACGAAATGGAATAGCCGCTTTCAGATATTCTGATGGCATTCCTAACCCGTAGATGCAACTAATTGAAGCTACCACAATAACATCGCGCCGCTCAAAAAGCGATCGCGTAGCTGAGTGCCGCAACATATCAATTTCATCGTTAATTGCGGCGGTTTTTTCGATGTAAGTATCGGTGACTGGGAGATAAGCTTCTGGTTGATAGTAATCGTAGTAACTGACAAAGTATTCAACCGCGTCATTAGGGAAAAATTCCCGGAATTCGTTACACAATTGGGCGGCTAGGGTTTTGTTGTGAGCTAGAACCAAAGTAGGTTTGCCCACTTTTTCAATCACATTAGCTACGGAAAAAGTTTTGCCAGTCCCCGTCGCACCCAGTAAGGTTTGGAAGCGATTACCAGCTAATAGGTACTGGTTGAGTTCGGCGATCGCTTGCGGTTGATCGCCTGTCGGTTTAAAGGTCGCTTGCAGGCTAAATTGCGTCATAACTTTTTTGAAGATATCTTCGTTTGCGATCGCGAGATTTGGAATGGTAAACTGCATTCCCCGGCTCATAAAAACTGGCATCTAATCAAAAAGCCGCCCTCTAAATGCGTTAGATAAAATTATGGTAAAATCATCTTCAGTAATTTTGACTTTTCTTTATTATAACTGCTTTTCGGAACAAGTTCAACATTTTGTATGTCTTGCTGCATATGCCGCTGGGATCAAATGATATAGAGTAACAATATGCCTTCTGGGAGACGCCGAGCCCCATAAATTATTAATAGATTGTATAGGTATTCAAAACAACGGTTGAACTTAATATTTAACTGTTGAAATCAAACCATAAAAAAGGAAAACCAAAATGAGTCTAGAAGAAAGAGCAAAAGCTACTGCCAAAAACATTGAAGGCAAAGTGCAAGAAGCAGTTGGTAATGCCACCGGAGATCCTGAAGATCAAGCCGAAGGAAATCTGAAGCAAGCTGAAGCTGGAGCCCGTCACACCAAAGAAGATGTGAAAGACAAAGCTAAGGAAATCGTAGACCGGGCATAAACCTTTGCTAAAGCAAAGGTCTAGTAGGGGCTTTCTTCCCCTAGCCCCTAGTCCCTAGTCCCTAGTCCCTAGCTATATTACTTTTTTTGCAAAGTAGCTGTATTTTTGGAGGAAATGGATGTGAATTTTATGCAACAAAGCCGCAAGTTTTTGACAGCGCTAGTCTTGATTTTAGTGCTGACAGTTACCACTGCCTGCGGTGGCGTGTCCCAAGCTACCCAAACGCCACCACTACCTGGGGCGATCGGCAGCACTTATACGGAGTTGGAACGCGGTAGTACATCTGCTGGTCAAAAGTTCGGCGATTGGGCGGTTCAAACTGCCAAGGGATTGGTTCAGGATGCCTACGTGCGCGACAACAACAAATTGGGAGTTGTGATTACGCCGCAAGTGAAGGCAAATGAAGTGCAAACATTAGCCCGATCGCTCCTGCAAGGCTTCCACAAGAATTTCCCCAATCAAGATTTGACTGTTTTGATGTATGCACCTGATAAAAAACTGATTTTGACGGCTCGGTATGACGAACAATCAAAACAGATTCAGTATCAATAAACTTGGCAATTTTTAATAAATAGGAGATCGGCAAAATGACTAGCAGCGAACAATACAAGCGTGAAATCATGAACGACTTGGCTGGTGGTAACGTCGAATCGATGAATGACGTGCCAACTGACCCATCCAGAGAATACGAAAACTTTGATGATTTTGCCCAACGTTCCACTGTAGATGAGCGCCGTCAGTTGTTTGGCCGCTCTCTGCATCCCGATCGCATCCCCCCCAGCGAAATGGACTCCGAACTCAAAAGTGCGATCGCCCAAATCAAGCCAAACGAACGCGATGATGTGGCCCATGAATTCTTCAAGCGCTTAAAGGAACGCGGATTGAGCGATCGCCAACTAGAACAGCAGTTGGGACTTTCTACCCACCACGCCAGTCGCATGAGTGCAGACGATGTGAGCAAATTGGCTTCCTTCACCTATCACTCTCACCCAGACATTTTCCAAGACGTTCTGGCTGAAAAACCCGCCATCATGAAATTTGTCAGCAATCCACTCGTTGCGGCTGTTGTCGGCATCATGGCTGCCAAGTGGCTCAGCGGTCGCCGTTCGTAAAAATTATCAGAAAGTTGGGTTTAAAACCCCGTGCTTCTAGCACGGCTTTATATTTAGTGGCAGATGCAATGCCGCTAAATATGTTAAGATAGGGGAATAGAACTAATTAGTACCGATGG
>CASBRD010000376.1 GCA_949128025.1 Oscillatoriales cyanobacterium PMM_0008
CTCCTTCTCCCCTCCCCGTCCCACGGGGAGGGGAGAAGGAGAGAGGGGCAGAGGGGAAAAACGAACAATTCCGACGCAGACGGATTTGATATGAGGTAAATAGAAACCGGGTTTCTGGGCTACACCGATACTCCTACATTTTCCGCTGATATTCTTCGAGGATATCCATCAAATTGACCTGGCTTGCCGTGGGTATCATATCTGCCAACGGAATCTCGCGCCGTCCGCCTAACTTGACGGGGATATCTTCCAGAATCTTTAGTACTTTGCTTTCTGCTAAGGAATTATCCGCCAGCATTGGATAAACCCTTTCGGCGACTACGGTGTGCAGATGGGCTTCCCGCAAGAAGAGATGCCATTTGGCGATGTCGATATAAACGTTTTCGCCGATTTCTGCGGCTAGCGCTTCGATCGCTTCTGAGGTGTTGGTCTTAGCCATAGGACTTACTCTGGTTAAAAGCTACTTCGATCCTAATTAAATCAAAGTTAATGCCAGAGTAAATCTATGCCAAGCAAGAATATTAGGTCTATCCTTGGGGGGATTTTGTGGGTGTGTTCTGGGATGGAATGGTCGGGTCGGAGTAATCTGCGATCGCAAAAATATACACCGCATGGGCTACCAAAACCAGCGCCCAGCCGCCTGTTACCCAGTTTAACCAAGGCCATTCAGCGTTTTGCAAGTTGTGGAAAAACCACAAACCGGAATTAGTTGCACCAAAAATTCCTACATGAATGGCAAAGTTCATGCGATCGTCTAGTTTGCGGTAGGCGGGTTCATTGCGATCGGGTTTGCGGGGCCAACGAGGAGGCATGGAATATCTCTAATGAGTGGAACAGACAGAAAGTTTACCTTAATTTTAAGATCGGAGTGGAGGCCAACGGCCCGATCGGATCGACTTCCCACCAATTCAAATAATTATCATTTAGCCTTCAAATGGAGGGCAACTTAATATCTCAGCCTGTGTCGAGCTTCTCGCAGGTCTGCGCTTTGACGAAAATTTGATTAGCCAACTACTTAGAGAGGATCTTATGCAGGAATCTGTAATTTACCAAAAGATCGTCCAACAAGGAGTCCAACAAGGACTGCAACAAGGAAGGAAGGAAGGAGAATTGGCGTTGATTATGCGTCAGCTTACTCGTCGCTTCGGTTCCCTTGACCCCCTGGTGCAAGAACGCCTTCAGAGATTATCTGTCCCCCAGTTGGAAGAGTTGGGTGAAGTACTGTTGGATTTCTCGGCAGTCTCGGACTTAGCAGCTTGGTTGGACGTGCAGGAACAATAACCCAAAAAAACTGGCTCTTTCGGAGTTGTTATGCTTTTGTTGATATAAGAACATTTTTATTTCTTTTCTCCTCTGCTCCTCTGCTCCTCTGCCCCTCTGCCTCTGGAGCCATAGCATAGTAAGTACGGAAGAGCCGAATTTCTTATTCCCGACTTAAATAATCCCCCGATTTTCCACCCGTCTTACTCACCAAACGAATCCCCTCAATTATCATCCCTTTTTCTAGCGCTTTCGCCATATCGTAAAGTGTCAGCGCCGCTACAGAAACCGCTGTCAGCGCTTCCATTTCCACGCCCGTTTCTGCCTTAGTCTTGACTTCGGCTCGAATCTGATATCCCGGTAACTGGGGGTCAGGGGTTATTTGCACTTCGACTTTTTGTAATGGTAAGGGATGACACAGGGGAATCAATTGGGATGTCTGCTTCGCCGCCATGATTCCAGCTAACCTCGCCGTCCCCAGCACATCGCCTTTGGGGGCGTTACCAGCTTCGATCGCATCCAATGTCTGGGGCAACATCCGCACTCTGGCGGCAGCTACTGCCTTTCGCACAGTTGAGTGTTTGCCCGAAACGTCCACCATGCGGGCTTCTCCGCGATCGTCTAAATGAGTCAAAGATGGATTTTCAGAAAAAGGTTGCGTCATACGAAAAGCCTGTGTTATTATTAGTTTCTGACAAGGGCTTGTAGCTCAGTGGACTAGAGCACGTGGCTACGGACCACGGTGTCGGGGGTTCGAATCCCTCCTAGCCCGTCGAAAAAAAGTGAAAAGGTAAAAGGCAAAAGAAAAAATCTTTTGTCTTTTACCTTTAACTTTTTAGTTCCTCAAAGGCATAGAGATCCCTTTCTCTTCCCAAGGCGAACTTGAGAGAATGGTGTAAATCTTTGCTGCATTGGGTGATGAAAACAATCATCCCTAAAATAGACAATCCCGTGCTGAGAGCAAAGATACCTCGATAGCCGATCTCAGAGGCGATAAAACCAAAGGCAGGCCCTGCGATCGCAACTCCCAAATCGAATCCGCTAATGCAAATGGCAAAAATCCGTCCTCTTTCCAGGGGAGAAGAACGATCGCAAAGCAGCGCCACCATCATCGGTAAAAACATTCCCGAGCCCGCTCCTTCCAAGATACCACTAAGCAAAAAGGCGATCGCACTCCTAGCTTGCGACAGCATCAGCATAGCGAAACAATATGAGAAAATACCGGCAGTGATGAACAGTCCCCGTCCGTAGCGGTCTGAGGCGCGACCGATGAAGACGCGGGAAGTAAAACTGGCTAGTGCAGCTGCGGTGTAAAACCACCCAGGATTCAAATCAATCTTTGTCTCTGTAATGTACAAAGGCACAAACGTAATCAACGCGCCAAAAGCAAAACCAATCAGCAGCAGCACCAGAGACGGAATCAGCAAACTGCGATCGGTCAAAATTTTCCACATTGGCTTGACTGTCAGTTGAACAGAAAGATCTGGGTTATCTAGTTCTAACCCGATTATCTGCTTCCTTGCTTCTTTAATCTGAGTGACACCCACTAAACTGATGATTCCTAATGCAGCTGCGAAGAGAAACAAGCGATCGTAACCAGCGCCAGCTTGTAGCAAACCGCCCATCGCAGGGCCAAGGGCCATCCCAATCGGTGCAACCAGGCTCATATAGCCAATCAACTCACCCCGCTTACTTATCGGCGACAAATCCACCACAAGAGCGCTATAAGCGGTAGTAAAAGCGGCAATACTGATGCCGTGGAAAGCCCGAATTCCCATCAGCATCGGGATTGACTGCACAAACAAGTAGCCGAAAGGAGCGATCGCAGCTACAGTCGTACCCACAATTAAAACCAGTTTCCGACCTCTGCGATCGGCTAAACGTCCCAACCAAGGACGAAACAGCAACAATCCGATCGCAAAAGACCCCATCACAATGCCAATCTGGCGAGCGTTACCGCCTATATGCTGGATGTAGAGCGGTAGCGTCGGCAGCAAAGAAGCCAAACTCATCCAGAATAATAACCCAGCCACAAATAAAATCAACAAATTGTGGCGCACGGGCGGCTCAAGCGTCCAAAAAACTTTCAAATCATTTGTCCTTAGTCATTTGTCCTTAGTCATTTGTCATTTGTCAATGCCTAATGACTACCCTAATGTTAACTATTCTTAACGATCGGTTCTACAACTTCCCTCACCCGATAGATTGGTCTTCCCTGAGATTCGTGATAGGTTCGCATCAACAATTCAGCCAGTAAGCCAACACTAAACAACTGGATACCAGTTAACAAAAGCACCACCGCCAAAATTAGTAAAGGTCGATTCCCAATCACTTGTCCCAGTCCAAGTTTTAGGAAAGTCAAATATCCCCCCAACAGTATTCCCAAAAGCATAGAAAGCATACCCAACAGACCAAAAACGTGCATCGGTCGCGTCAGGAAAGTCTTCATAAACCAAATTGTTAACAAATCCATCAACACTCGGAACGTCCGCCCCAACCCATACTTGCTGCGACCGTAGCGACGAGCGTGGTGTCCCACCGGCATTTCCGTAATTCTCGCCCCTTCAATGTAAGCTAAAGCAGGCAAAAATCGGTGCAACTCGCCGTAAAGGTTCATATCTGCCACCAATTCTGTCCGATAAGCTTTGAGCGAACAGCCGTAGTCGTGTAACTCGACACCAGTAACTCGCCCAATCAGCCAGTTGGCGATTTTGGAAGGAAGCAAGCGAGTAATAGCGGCATCCTTTCTGTGCTTGCGCCAGCCACTCACCAAATCGTAGCCTTCTTCCAACTTTGCCAGTAGCCGGGGAATATCAGCGGGGTCGTTTTGCAAATCTGCATCTAAAGTGACGATCGCTTTACCACGCGCATAGTTAAATCCTGCCGCCATCGCCGCCGTTTGGCCGTAGTTGCGACGCAACAGCACAGCTTTTAGGTCCGATCGGATGGTAGCCTGTTGCTTGAGAAATTCAGCCGACCCATCTTTAGAGCCATCATCCACGCAGATGATTTCGTAGGACAATTGGCTGGAGGTTAAAATTGTGGCGATCGCATCCAGCAAGTGGGGCAAACTCTCCACTTCGTCGCAAATCGGTATAACCACCGATACTTCCGGAATCACTCCAGCAGAAAGACCGTGCCTTGCCCCTGAAGAAGCAGAAAATAACGAAGTATTAATCATAGCCAGTCTTTTTGCCTCACACCGACCAGGTATTTATACCACTCTTAACAGGGAACGGGGAACTCTTAACGGGGGAAAATTTCAAATTTTAGATTTCAGATTTCAAATTTAAACTAAATCTAAAATCCC
>CASBRD010000377.1 GCA_949128025.1 Oscillatoriales cyanobacterium PMM_0008
GTATAACTTCGTCTGACGCACCCTACAAGTTGATTTAAGTGTGACAGGGGCTTTAGTCCTGCCATAGATTGAAAGAGAAAAAACTTATTGCCAAAAACCGCAGTAAAAAGCTATCCTGAAATAAGCTGATTTTTAAATTATAGCCATAGTCACATAGGTTAGAACACTATTTATCGCTCAAAGCAAGGAAGCAACTGTGTTTGCACTAAAGCACTCAGCACTTTGCTATACCCTGGTAAAAAAAGACTATTTACCCTGATGGCAAAATACCTTCATAAATCTTAACATAAAATACCGAAATACGGAGGATTCTAATAATGCTGACACTTCCAGGTTATAAACTCACAGAAGCCATTCATGAAGGTGTTAAAACTGTGATTTATCGCGGCGTCAAGTCGCCAGAACACACATCGGTAATTATCAAAACTCTCAAAGCAGAATACCCCACCCTCGAAGAAATTACCCGATTGCGGCACGAATATAAAATTATCCAGCCACTCAATATAGAAGGCATTGGCAAAGCAATAGGTTTAGAAAACTATAAGAACGGTTTAGCCCTAATATTAGAAGATTTTGAGGGAGACTCGCTCAAAAAATTAATGGGCGAGCAAAAAATTTCCATACTGGCCTTTCTTTCTCTCGCCCGTCAGCTAGCAGAAACCCTGCACGAACTGCATAATAATCATATCATCCATAAAGATATTAAACCCCAAAATATCCTGATCGATCCGAAAAAATGGATTGTCAAACTCATTGATTTTAGCATCGCCTCTCGGCTTACCAGAGAAACACCTGCGATTAGCAGTCCCGATTTACTAGAAGGAACCATTGCTTATATTTCCCCAGAGCAAACTGGGAGAATGAATCGCTCCATTGATTATCGCACCGACTTTTACTCTCTAGGCGTCACTTTCTATGAAATCCTCACAGGCGAACTGCCTTTTCAAAGCAAGGAACCGCTGGAATTAGTACACTGCCACATTGCTAAAACACCAGTATCGCCGCATCAGATGAATTCAGAGATTCCTCTAGCGGTTTCCGATATTGTGATGAAGCTAATGGCAAAAACCGCTGAAGACAGATATCAAAGCGCTTTGGGAATAAAAGCGGATATAGAAACCTGCTTTAATCAGCTAATGTCCAGCGGTCAAATTATCGACTTCGTTCCCGGAAACATGGATAAATCCGGCCAATTTCTCATTCCCCAAAAACTCTACGGACGGGAAGCAGAAGTCGCCGAACTGCTGGCAACCTTTGAGCGTGTTGCTGCTGGCACCACTGAGATGATGCTGGTTTCTGGTTATTCGGGGATTGGCAAAACTTCAGTAGTCAACGAAGTTCACAAACCAATTGTAAGGCAACGCGGCTATTTTATTGGCGGTAAGTTTGACCAGATTTAAGCGGAATATTCCTTATTCTGCGCTCATTCAAGCTTTCCAGGAATTGATGCGTCAGCTATTAACGGAAAGTAAGGAAAATATTGCTATTTGGAAATCGAAATTATTAGAAGCGTTAGGAGAAAACGGCCAAATTATCATTGATGTAATTCCGGAAGTGGAATGGATTATCGAGTCACAACCGGCGGTAATACAGTTAGGGCCGACTGAATCCCAAAATCGTTTTAATGCGGTATTTCAAAAGTTTATCGGCTGCTTTGCACAAAAAGAACACCCCCTCGTTTTATTCTTAGATGACTTACAGTGGGCAGATTCAGCTTCTTTGAAGTTAATCGAGCTGATGATGTCTGATGCGGGTAGCAAATATGTGTTGATGATAGGGGCGTATCGAGATAATGAAGTTAGTCCGACTCATGCCACAATTCAAACTATAGAGAAGATTCAACAAGCTGGCGCTGTTGTTAATAATATTGTCCTGGAGGCTTTGGATTTCTCGCACGTCTTTGCTTTAGTGAGCGATACTTTGGGTGAAAACCTAACCCCCCAACCCCCTTCGCTTGGAGGGGAGGGGTTGGGGGAGAGGTCAAAACCGTTAGCTGAGTTAGTTTTCAACAAAACTCAGGGTAATCCTTTCTTTTTGACGACGCTACTCTCTACGCTGTATTCGGAGAAACTGCTGACGTTTGATTTTAGCGAAGGTCGCTGGTTGTGGGATTTAGAGCAAATTCAATCTATTGGCATCACAGATTTCAATGTTGTTGAACTGGTGGCTAGAAATATTCAAAAACTGGCTGCTTCAACTCAGCACGTTTTAAAGCTAGCTGCTTGTATTGGCAATACATTTAACTTAGATAATCTTGCAGTTGTTAATGAAAAATCGCTGTTAAATACTGCCGATGAATTGTGGGAATCGTTGCAAGCAGGATTGATTTTGCCCCTTTCCACAGATTATAAAATACCTTTATTTATTGAGGAATCAGAACAGAAATATTGGCAGGTTAAAGATTTAAAAGTTGGTTATAAGTTTTTGCATGACCGGGTGCAACAAGCGGCGTATTCTTTGATTCCAGAAGCTGAGAGAAAAGCCACTCACCTAAAAATTGGTCAGTTGCTGTTGCAGAAGACCGCTAAATTCGCTTTGGTTGAAAATCTTTTTGATATTGTCAA
>CASBRD010000378.1 GCA_949128025.1 Oscillatoriales cyanobacterium PMM_0008
CAATCCCCAGTCCCCAATCCCCAGTCCCCAATCCCCACTCCCATACAGCAGGGTGTAGTTAGCGGTAGGGCAAAGCTTTCGGGAAGTTTAGCTTCATTTAAAATTGCCGATATTCAAGCGATCGCAGAAGGAAGCCTGCAAGTTGCTGGAGGCACTGTCCAATTGCGCCAAGGTTTATTGGAAAAAGGCCGCTGGCAAGCATTAGTGGGCGCTACTGGTGTCCAATTAGGACGTTTTGAACAAGTGCCAACCCAGTTGCAGCGATCGACTTTGAGCAACGGTCAGTTTAAATTAGCTGGAAACATTGAATCATTTCAACTTACAGACATTCAATCGATCGGTCAAGCAAGTCTGAATCTTGCTGGTGGGACTGTGGAAATTGTGCGAGGTGGACTTCAGAATGGTGCGTGGGATGCGATCGTCAAAGCTACAGGCGTCAATCTAGGACAATTGGCACAAGTACCAGCACAAGTCCAAGGGCCGTTTAGCGGTCAATTCCGCGTAGGAGGAAACCTAAACTCAAGCGAATTGGGAACAATTCAAGCCGTCGGACAAGGAAATCTGGGGTTTGCTGGAGGCAATCTGCAAATTCGGGAATTACAGTTGAATCAGGGTAATTGGCGAGCGAATATTGCCGCTTCTGGCGTGCAGTTGGGGCGTTTGACACAAGTACCACCGCAGTTACAGGGTTCTGCTTTTAACGGACAAGTGGTATTAGCAGGAAACTTGGACTCCCTGACAGCGCAAACCGATCAATCTAAATCACCATTATCGCAAATTCAAGCTATTGCACAAGGAAATCTTCAAGTTGCTGGTGGTAATGTTCAAATTCGTAAAGCCGAACTCAATAAAGGTAATTTTGTAGCTGATGTAATTGCGTCTGGCGTACAACTCAATCGTTTCCCGCAAGTACCCCCGCAATTCCAAAGTTCTTTTAGCGGTCAATTCCAATTAGCAGGAAACCTGGATACACTGACAACACAATCCGATAAATCACCTTTATCGCAGATTCAAGCAAAAGGTCAAGGAAATCTGCAAGTTGCTGGTGGGAATGTCCGAATTCGTCAAGCACAGCTAAATGAAGGGAATTTCCAAGCTGATGTCGTTGCTTCTGGCGTACAACTCAATCGTTTTCCGCAAGTACCAAAACAATTACAAAGTTCTTTTAGCGGTGAACTGCAATTAGCAGCAAACTTGGATAGGCTTACAGCAGATTCTAATAAATCGCCGCTATCTCTTATTCAAGCAAGAGGTCAAGGAAATCTTCAAGTTGCTGGTGGTAATGTCAGAATTCGTCAAGCACAGCTAAATGAAGGTAATTTCCAAGCTGATGTAGTTGCGTCTGGCGTACAACTTAATCGTTTCCCGCAAGTACCAAAACAGTTACAAAGTTCTTTTAGCGGTGAACTGCAATTAGCAGGAAACTTAGATAAACTTACAACACAATCTGATAAATCACCTTTATCGCAGATTCAAGCAAGAGGTCAAGGAAATCTGCAAGTTGCTGGTGGGAATGTCCGAATTCGTCAAGCACAGCTAAATGAAGGGAATTTCCAAGCAGATATCGTTGCGTCTGGCGTACAACTTAATCGTTTCCCGCAAGTACCAAAACAATTACAAAGTTCTTTTAGCGGTGAACTGCAATTAGCAGCAAACTTGGATACGCTTACCGATAAATCTAATAAATCACCTTTATCGCAGATTCAAGCAAGAGGTCAGGGAAATCTTCAATTTGCTGATGGTAATTTGCAAATTCGTCAAGCCGAACTAAATAAAGGTAATTTTCAAGCCGATGTCGTCGCTTCGGCGTTACAACTAAGTCGTTTCCCGCAAGTACTGCCGCAATTAAGGGGTTCTTCTTTTAGCGGTAAAGTGCAATTAGCCGGAAATTTAGATAACCTTACCGATAAGTCGAATAAATCACCTTTATCCCAAATTCAAGCAAGAGTTCAGGGAAATCTTCAGCTTGCAAATGGTAGCGTTCAAATTCGAGATGCACAGCTAAATAAAGGGAATTTTCAAGCCGATCTCGTTGCTTCGGCGGTACAACTAAGTCGTTTTCCGCAAGTACCAACCCAATTACGGGGTTCTTCTTTTAGCGGTGAACTGCAATTGGCAGGAAATTTGGATAACCTTAACGATAAATCGCCTTTATCGCTGATTCAAGGAAGAGGACAGGGAAATCTTCAGAATGTTGCTGGTGGTAGTGTTACTATTCGCCAGGTACAGATAGATAGAGGTAATTTTCAAGCTGATGTTTCCCTCGCACAAGTTCAACTCGATCGCTTTTCTAATCAGTTGCGAGGACGGTTTAATGGCGACCTTAAGTTAGCTGGAAATTTAGCTTCTCTTACCGCAACAAATAGTTTGCCTTTGTCAGCTATCCAAGCCGCCGGACAGGTAAACTTTTCTGAAGGTATTGCTTCTATTCAAGGGCCGATCGCAGCTACATTTAAGTGGAATGGACAACAGTTGCTGATCGAAAATTTAACTTCTCCGCGATTAAATGCTAGTGGAGTAATTGCAGCTAATTTTGATAGAAATAATCGCCCAAATATTACCGCAGTAGATCTTAATGTAGATGCAAACAATTTAAACTTACAAACTTTACCTATCCAGCTTCCTAATAATATAGCTTTAGCTGGTAGTGCTGATTTCAAAGGTCGGATATCGGGAACGCCTACATCTCCAAATGTGGCTGGTAATCTGCGACTGCAAAACTTTGTTATCAATGGCTTCGATTTCGATCCAATTTTAACTGGTGATGTAGAAGTAATAGCGGGTCGAGGAGTAAAATTAGATGTAGTAGGTACACAAGATAGAATTGCCGTTGAGTTGGATCGTAATTATAACCCAGTAACATTTTCTATCCGTCGCGATGATACGGTGGCAGAAGGCACAAAACAGGGCGATTTGTTACAGGTGAATTTGCAAAATTTCCCGATCGCAACTTTGAAAGATTTGGCTACCAATGTAGCAACACTACCGCCACAAGTTGCTAGAGAACGAGTAAATGGACAACTTTCTGGTAATTTTGTTGTTAATTTAAATGAGAGAAGTGTTGTTGCGAATAATGTTGCGATCGCACAACCGGGAATTGGTAATTTCAAAGCAGATTCGTTGAGTGGAGATTTCCGTTACGCCAATGGAATAGGAGAAATTACTAATGCTGTGTTACGACAAGGCGAGAGTAGCTACGGAGTTACTGGTCGGATCACTCCAACCGATTTTCAAGCTAGGGTTCAAGTCGAACAAGGAAAAATTCAGAACGTTTTAACTGCCTTCAATTTGTTAAATTTGCAAGCCGGACGAGGGCGACCCAACAATGGTAGGGCAGCTAATGTTCAAACAGTACCTGTTGGCATACCAGAGGCTCCTCTGCTGACGCAATTGCGTCGTTTCTCAGAAATAGAAGCTTTGCTGCAACAGCAGCGTACTCGCCGCCGCGAGACAAATCGAATACCTGATATAACAGAGTTAACGGGGAATTTTAGCGGTAGTATCGGAGTTTCTGGATCTTTAACTTCAGGGATTAATTCTTTACCGACTGGTTTGGAGGTGAGTTTCGATTTAAACGGGAAAGATTGGGAACTCGGTGATTATAAATTCAATCAAGTGACCGCGCAAGGTAGTTTTGTAAATGGAGTTTTGCGGGTAAATCCTTTACAAATTAAGTATAACGATGCCCTATTAGCTTTTACTGGAAATCTTGGGTTACAGCAACAATCCGGTCAACTCCAGTTACAAAATTTTCCTGTCGATGCAATCAAGAACTTTGTACCTTTACCAGTTGAGATTACAGGTAAGCTGAATGGTACAGCTAACTTGGCAGGTACTTTAGAAAATCCGCAGGTGATCGGCGACCTGACTTTAGTGCAGGGAACTTTGAGCGGAACGCCAGTACAGTCGGCGAAAGCAATTTTCAGATATGACAATGCGAGGTTGAATTTTAATTCTGAGGCAGTTGTACAACCGCCACAACCAATTTTAATTTCTGGTAGTATACCGTATCAGTTACCTTTCTCTTCAGTTAAACCTGATAGCGATCGCATCAGCCTGGATGTGAATGTCGAAAATGAAGGGCTAGCGCTGTTAAACTTGTTAAGTCGCGGACAAGTTTCGTGGCAAGGGGGTCAAGGTAAAGTACAGCTACAGGTGCGGGGTACTTTATCCGCGCCGCAGATCACGGGAATTGCGATCGTGCAGGATGCTACTATTGCAGCTGTGGTGCTACCTGCACCGCTGACAAATGTGGCGGGAACTGCAAGGTTCGATCGCGATCGCATTGTCGTAGAAAATCTTGCCGGTAGCTTCAGTAAAGGCGCTGTCGCAGCACAAGGAACGATCGCGATTTCGAGACGACTTCCCTCACAAGATCCCGATCGGGCCAATCCCCTCAATGTTACTCTGAACAATCTGACAATCAATCTCAAAGGGCTATATCGGGGTGGCGTGAACGGCAATGTAGTAATTACTGGCACTGCTTTTACACCCCAAATTGCCGGTAAAGTTGAACTGGCTAATGGTGAAGTGTTTTTAGGACAGCAACAACAAAACGCTCAAACTGTGGCGGAAACGGGAACTCCTACTCCCCAATCCCCAATCCCCGGTTCCCGTCCCATAGTTCCAGAATTCAACAATTTGCAATTAACCCTAGCCAACAATGTCAATGTTACCCGACAGCCGCTATTTAGTTTCCGCGCTACAGGTGACTTAACAGTGAATGGGTTGTTAGGAAATCTGGAACCAAAAGGTACAATCCGATTGCGGCGAGGTCAAGTGAATTTGTTTACTACCCAGATGACTTTAGACCGCGACTATACGCAAACTGCTGTGTTTGTACCAGATCGAGGACTCGACCCGATTTTAGATGTCCGCTTAGTCACTACTGTACCGGAGGTGACTGGAAGTCGGTTGCCAACTTCTTCTATCACTTCTGAGGTTGCTGATGTTCCCACTACAGGCTTTTTTGGTAGCGTGGAAACAGTTCGCGTTATAGCCAGAGTTCAAGGGCCAGCCAGTCAATTGGGTGATAACCTAGTGCTGACAAGCAATCCGCCGCGCACAGAGGCGGAAATTGTGGGCTTAATTGGGGGTGGATTTGCACAGAATTTGGGCCGGGGCGACAGTACTTTAGGGCTTGCTAATTTGGCAGGTTCTGCGGTGCTATCCAATCAGCAAATTCAAGGGACAATTACTGCGATCGGACAGGCATTTGGTCTGAGTGAATTGCGCTTATTTCCCACAGCTATCACCACAAACAGAGAAGACAGATCTCGCAGTTCAACGCTAGGTTTGGCAGCAGAAGCGGTCGTTGATATTACTCGTCAACTTTCGGCTTCTGTGTCCAAAGTTCTCACCACAGATCAACCCTTACAATACAACTTGCGGTATCGGGTAAATAACAATATTCTACTGCGAGGTTCCACGGATTTGACAGGTGAAAGTAGAGGGGCAATTGAGTTTGAAAGGAGATTTTAGATTTTGAATTGGCTATTTGTCAGTTGTCATTTGTCAGTTGTCAGTTGTCATTTGTCAGTTGTCATTCTCTTTCCCCCGCTCTCCCACGCTCCCACTCCCCCACTCCCCTCTTTCCCTAGCCCCTAG
>CASBRD010000379.1 GCA_949128025.1 Oscillatoriales cyanobacterium PMM_0008
CTCCTCCAGTCCCCGATCGAATGTAAAGCAGAGAAAAAAATGCTGGAATTATTTAGCACTGGGTTAATGTCTGTATGGCTAGATATGGCAGGAATGCGCCGCTCCGATCTGGATGCCTTTAAGGCAATGACATGGCCGGGTACAAGCGCATTTGTTCTGCCAGCTGCTCCAGAACCGGAAACGGCAACTACGTTGGAGCAATACCTGAAGGAATTGTCTAAAAAAGGTTCGGTGACTAATGTTCAGGGAGTGTGGATTCAGTCCGGGCCAGCGCTGCTGTCCAGTAACCAGGGGACTGTGCCGCTGCCAGCTGCCTCTTTGACGAAGATTGCCACATCTTTAGCATCACTATCTACCTGGACTCCTTCACACCAGTTTGAGACGCTTTTTAGCGCCACAGGGCCGATAAATAATGGTGTGTTGCAGGGTGATTTGGTGGTCACTGCCAGCGGCGATCCTTTATTCGTTTGGGAGGAGGCGATCGCAGTTGGCAACGCGCTGGGCCGTATGGGTATCAAGCGCGTTACTGGCAATTTGGTGATTAAGGGCAATTTTTATATGAATTACAACTCTAATCCAGCTCTGGCGGGTCAGATGCTCAAACAAACATTAAACGCCCGCACTTGGTCGAAGGATACTAGCTTCCGATATTATTTGTCGATGCCCAAGGGGACGCCAAAACCCCAGATTGCGATCGCAGGTACTGTGAAAGTCGATCGCTCCCTTAATAAAGAGCAAGGGGGGGATCGAAAACAAATCTTATTATTGCGTCACCGCTCTCTCACCTTGGCGCAAATCTTGAAGCACATGAACATTTACAGCAACAATGAAATGGCTGAGATGTTGGCAACTTCGTTGGGAGGAGCTACAGTTGTGCGATCGCTTGCTGCTGAGGCAGCTGAGGTTCCCCAGTCGGAAATTCATCTGGTGAATGGGTCTGGACTCGGAGTGGACAATCAGATTTCCCCAAGGGCTGTCTGCGCCATGTTACAGGCGATTCAAAACAAATTGCAGCCTCTAGGATTAACTATTGGCGACTTATTCCCAATTTCCGGTCGCGATCGTCTTGGTACGTTGGTAAGGCGGCACATCCCATCTGCTGCGGTTGTAAAAACAGGTACTCTGCGGAATGTGAGTGCGCTGGCTGGAGTAATTCCCACGCGCGATCGCGGTCTGGTTTGGTTTGCTATCATCAACCGAGGCAACGATGTGCCAAGTCTTCGCGTCGGACAAGATCGATTTCTACAAATGTTGTTGCAGCAGTGGGGTGCAGCATCAGTTCCACCAAAAGTCGTTCTCCCCAGTCCTTCTAGCTACGGCGATGCTAGTCGTTTGGGCGCTCCTGTTCGCAATCAAATCCTTTTTGGAGGCTAGATCTAGCCTCAGATCTCCTCACAGAATCCCACAAATCGCCCATGCCACAACTTTCCATTTTCGGTTAATCCTTGCGATCGCACTACGATCTTCACCTTCCCTGGATTTGCGGCATGACGACGGGCGATTTCTTGCATATCTTCTTGAGAAAATCCCGTTCCTACCGACCCCATCGCTACTAATTTACCTTCAATATCTTGAGCTACCATTATGGCGCTAAACGGTCGTCCGGCAACTTTTGTGAGAGTTAACTCAGTAATCACCAAGTCTAATTCCAAGCAATACTTTGTCCGTACCATTGGAAATGTGCGCGTATCTTTGCCGCCAACATAAGTACAATCATGTTGTACCCAAACTTCTCCTTCTCGTTCCAAAGACTCCTGCGTTTGAGCTAGCAATGTTTTCTCTTCAAAAGTACGCGCAGTAGGGACGATTTCAAATGCTTCGATCGCTGGTAGGTACTCCCTTACTCGCTCTGCTGCTTCAATCCGTGCTGCTTCACTCATCACAGTCAGATCCCGTCCCTCAAACAGCAAAGCTTTGAAAATAGCATACACTGCTATTGGTTGAGTAGTTGGCGATCCCTGATTAATGTTGACAGTAGCAGCTTGAGCGCCAGTGCGGTGTTCGCTTCCAGTTATCGATCGATAGTACAGTTCCCCATCTAAAATAAATGTTCCTTTTTTGTTAGCAACATCGAGTAATGCTTGGTTAATCTCAATTGAGGGTTGCGCCCTCATATTTGTGGAGCGCGACTGATAGTAGATGCGATCGGACGTAGCAACTAAGACTACTCTATTCCCATCCCTTTTAGGCTGACCCCAGTAACGCGGATCGTTAATGTAGTAGGCCCGATCGAACGGTGCGTCTACTGGTTGCATAGTAACAATGCGCCCCGGTTGCAAATGAGGGGGTAACTCTGGGACAACAGGTGGATCGAGGACTGTCTTACTTCTGGTGGGAGTAGGGTCAGGAATTGCATCCAAATTATTATTTAATTTCTCAACAGGAGCAATATTTCCTGTCTCCATCTCAAACGCTTTCTTCCAAAAACCCTGTGCCATCAGAGGATAACCTTCTGACTCAGCACATAGTGCCAAATGGACAACTTTCGGCACAGCAATACCCCTACCGTAATCTGCCAGATATTGGATTGCTCCAGCCTCACCCATCGTCTGCAATTCCCTCTTGAGGATGCGATTGTTCCATCGTTCCCGAATCTCCGAGGGGATTTTCTTTTTGGCATTTCGTTTAGATTCGATGTACTCGGTGATGTTCATTTTTCATCAAAAGTTATGCCAATTCTAAACATTCTTTGTTTGATCCCAATCAGTCATGGAATAATGTCCGTGACCACCCTACCGCCGTCACTACCGCCGCTAATCACAATTGTTTGGTCTTTTAGTTTACCAACGGCTTTGGGGCCGGTTAAAGTCAACGGCGGGTCAATCTGTTTGTAGAAGACATTGCCGACAGCCTCAAATGACTCAGTAGGAAGATACCACGTCATTTTATCTGTCCGCATTTGAGATGGCGGACGCTGCCCCACACCGTAAACATTGCCGTTCAAATAAGCAATTTTAGGTTCCAAATCGACTCGACCTTTATTGGCAGTCATAGTCAATAGCTGGACGCGATGAAAAATTCGCACAGGTAGATCGGAGAATACTGTTTTGGCTTCAACATTCCAAACTACTAAATCGCTAGAAATCTGGAGGGGTGGATCTAACACATTCAATTGACCATTTTTTCTCAGTGTCGCTATTTTAGTTTTGAGGTCAACTTCTCCTGTATCGCCTACGCCACGATCTGCGATCGCAGTACCAACATATCGGTCAATTTGGACGGGCCGATCGCTAAACATTTTTTCCTGTTGCATCTCCCAAATCAAATGCTCCGTCCTCATTTGCAAGGTTGGTTGTTTGGAAATCGCCACCACTTTACCGATTAATTCTATTCGCTTTGCCCGACTAAATGCTCGCGCTTCTTGTGCTGTTGCATCGACTTGTTTGTGAGTACCAGTCAATTGATTGCGGACAATCAAAATATCTTCTTGCGGACGCCATTCCAATTCATTGCCGCGCAATACCACTCCGTTCTGAATATCAGTGGCGACAATATTGCCTTTGAGAAAAACTTTCTGGCCATCCTGATGCACCTCCCCCTCCTGTCCGGTAACGTGATAAAGCAACTTTCCATCTTGGAACAAGTCACCAATCGGAGTTTCGATTTGTGCAATCTTATTGTTATTGCTATATACAGCTTGCTTCGCCTTAATTTTCCATATAGGATTTCCCCGCTCATCAGTTTGATCCAGAGTAACCGCATTGAAGGTAAAACCGCCATCAAGGCTTTTTCCCGTCGCACTCTCTTGAGCCAATTGACTATCTTGAGCCAGTTTTTTCGCTGTGCGGCTATTGCCACGACAAGCTGCTACGCCAAACAGTAGCAGTAACAAAAACAGGTTTAGCGGGAGTATTTTGCTTAGATGAATTATCCTCAAAGCTGCCCCTCTTTTTCTGATATTTTTCCCCTACATCTAAGGGCAATTCATGAATTGCCCCTAGATGTAGTAGGTGCAAAATCAAATGCGTAAGTCCTAATTAAGTTGGGTTTCGTTCCTCAACCCAACCTACAACTAATCATTCGTAGGTTGGGTTGAAGAGAGCGAAACCCAACATCACCAGACTAATAAGTTGGGTTTCGTGCCAATAGTCCAACCTACAACCTTTACACTAAATTTATCACCTCAACTACGGTCAATGAATTTTTAGTCGTTATCCTTGTGATCTTCCATCAAACCAATGGCAGAAAACGGACGATAGGTATAACCCTGACGAGGAGTTTTTTGGATATCTTCCTTAATATTTTCCAAGTCAATGTAACGGTCTGCTACATTGATCAAACTATCACTCGTCATGGAGCGCAGACTGACTACTTCCACGCGAACGCCGCGATAACTGACTGAATCCACTGCGTAAGCAAGATCCCCATCGCCACTGACCAAAACAGCTGTGTCGTAGGAGCCTACCAAAGCCATCATGTCTACGGCTATTTCCACGTCTAGGTTAGCCTTTTTGGAACCATCCGGCAGTTGTACGAGGTCTTTGGCAATCACTCGGTAACCGTTGCGGCGCATCCACAGGAGAAAACCCTGCTGCTTTTCGTTGGTCCGATCGACTCCAGTATAGAAGAAAGAACGCAGCAGTCGAGAGCCAGCCGTTAATCGGCACAGCAACTTGGTGTAGTCTATTTCCATTCCCAGTTGCAATGCAGCATAAAACAAATTCGATCCATCAATAAAAATGGCAACTCGACCGCGATTTACTAGAACTTGCTCTGGCGTAAATACTGAATCTCTTTCCAAATTATTGAACATGATTGTTATGCCTCTTTTTTTATGAATCAATCAATTGATGCTATCTTTTCAGATTTATAGCATCTCCAATAGCTCGACCTTTTCTAAGCAGAACCCGTTTCCGGCAGTTCTAGTCGCCCAAACACGGGTCGGGGTTCGCCTAAAGTCTGGCTATTAGGTAGAATTCCCCAATTAGCATGGATAATGAAAGCTGCTGAAACATTAATTTGTGTTTTGTCATTAAAGTTCGTATCAAAACCTAATTGCTGGTAAATGTCATTGCTGATATTAGGGATAATGGGCGAAAGGAGATAGGCCGCCAGACGCACCGATTCTAAAACAGCGTAAAGCACTTGCTCGACTGCCTGCTGGTTTCCCTGCTTGTATAGCTTCCAAGGTGCTTGCTCGTCAATGTATTTGTTGCCGCTGCGAATCAAGGTAAGAACGGCTTCTGTTGCGTTGCTAAAAGCGAGGTTTTCGTAAGCTTGAGCGACTCGCGATCCCAAGTCGCTGCCAATGGCTTTCAGGGGATTATCTGGGGGAATGTCTTTGCCACTGATAGGAGGCACTTTGTCGCCGCAGTACCTACGCGCCATACTCAGCGTCCGATTGAGCAAGTTGCCCAAATCGTTTGCCAGGTCAGCATTGAGTATGGGAATAAACCGCTCTTTTTCGTTAAAATCGCCATCACGCCCAAATTCGATTTCTTTCATGAAGTAGTAGCGAACGGCATCTGCGCCGTAGCGGTTGACTAATGCCACGGGATCGATGATGTTGCCAATACTTTTGCTCATTTTCTGTCCGTTCATGGTTAAGAAACCATGTCCAAACACCCTGTCTGGTATTGGCACACCAGCGGACATCAGCATAGCAGGCCAGTAAACGGCATGAAAGCGTAAGATATCTTTACCAATTAGGTGCAAGTTAATCGGCCACCATTTGGATAAAGCATTCTCCAAGGTTGGTTCGGTATCCGGATCGAGCAGGGCTGTAACGTAGCCTAGTAGGGCGTCAAACCATACGTAGATGGTCTGAGAGGGGTCAATTGGCATCGGGAAGCCCCATTCCACGTTTAGCCGCGAAATGGAGAAGTCCTGGAGTCCTTGACTGACGAAACTAAGCACTTCGTTGCGGCGGCTTGATGGCCCAATAAAATCGGGTCTTGTTTGATAAAGTTCTTCTAGCTGGCTTTGGTATTTGGAGAGCCGAAAGAAGTAGTTTTGCTCGTCTCGCCACTCTACTTCTTTGTTTGGGTGTAAGGAGCAGCGGCGTCCTTCTAGAAGTTCGCGTTCTTCTTTAAATTCTTCGCAGGAGACGCAGTACCAGCCTTTTTGCTGGCTTAGGTAGATGTCGCCAGATTCCCACACGCGCTGGAAAAATTCTTTGACAATAGCTTCGTGGGTGGGAGCGGTGGTGCGGATAAATCTGTCGTACTGAATGTCGAGTTTTTGCCAAAGTGTCTGAAATCCGGCGGCAATTTCGTCGCAGTGTGCTTGAGGCTCTAGCCCGCGAGCTGCTGCGGTGCGCTCAATTTTCTGCCCGTGTTCGTCAGTTCCGGTGATTAACAGGACGGATTTGCCGCGCTGTCTTTCAAATCTGGCTATTACATCCGCTGCGATCGTTGTATAAGCGCTACCAATGTGAGGTAAGTCGTTTACGTAGTACAGCGGTGTTGTAAGAGCAAAAGTGTTTTTATTTTTATCGATAGAATTCATGGTAAAAAGCAAAGTAATATTCTAAAACTGTTTCTAATCATACATGAGAGACTCGACTAACTCATTTTATTTGTTTTTTTTATACACCATATAAAAAAAACTTAATGCTGTAATAATAGGGTTAAGATTCACCTTCTAGCCCTAATCGAACATAAAAACTATTTCTAAAATCCAAGGTTGAGGTGTCTCTACCCTGGGGTATTTGTGGCTGCTAGTACAATAAAGTTAACAATTATTAAGAGGAATGTCTTCCCTATTGCCATTAATGTCGCTAACCCATGTATTCTGATAGTCCACGGCTGATTTCTCACTCGTTTCTGGCTGCCACGGGCACGCGGCTGTTTCTGCATCATGAGGATCGCATCCCTCAATGTGGGCCGGTGCTAGTGGTGAGCAATCATCGCAGCTTTATGGATGCACCGCTGCTGATGGCGTCTGTAGGACGTACAATTCGTTTTGCTTGCCATCATTACATGGGCCAAGTGCCGGTGATGCGGGAGATTGTGACAAGGTTAGGGTGCTTCCCGTTGGAGGAACCAGAACATCGGCAACAGCATTTTTTCCATCAGGCGATCCGGCTCTTACAGGCGCAGCAGGTGGTGGGAGTGTTTCCAGAAGGAGCGCAACCGATGGTGGAATTTAGCGAGCCTGAGAAAATAGGGAAGTTCCAAAGGGGATTTGCTCATCTGGCGTTGCGGGCGACGGTGCCGGATTTGGTGGTTTTGCCTGTGGCGATCGCTTCTGTTGAGGAGAGCGTCAACTCAGCGGTTCCGCTGAAGCTGCTGAGCTTTTTTGACCCATCAGAGCCGTTGTTCGATCGATCGGGCTGGCATCCGCTGATAGTATATCGCCGGGTGAACGTTTCGATCGGTCGTCCTTGTTGGATAAGTGCTTCCCAGCGGGAATACTATCATGGGAAACAGGCAAAAGCAGTCGTTGCTGAAATCACGCAGTACTGTCAGACTGAAATTGCCGAACTGCTCCGTCTGGGCTGTTATTAAGCAGAAATGGGGAATGCAGAACCATCCAAAATCCTTTGATCTAAAATCTAAAATCGAACGATGCCACAGATAAAAAGTCATCCTTGTTTCTTAACGCCCAAACAAATTAAGCCTGAATGTCCGCTGTTTGTGTTTCTGCCTGGAATGGATGGTACGGGTCAGCTATTGCGATCGCAAACTGCTGGTTTAGAAGCAGGGTTTGATATCCGCTGTTTGGCGATACCAGCCGACGATCTGACTAGCTGGGATGTTCTGACGGACAAGGTTGTGGCGCTGATAGAAGCAGAAATAAAGCAAGACCCCAAGCGATCGGTTTATTTGTGCGGCGAGTCGTTTGGTGGTTGTTTGGCGATCGAAGTGGCGCTACGAGCTACTAAACTTTTTGAGCGGCTGATTTTAGTCAATCCGGCTTCTTCCATCAGTCGTCGTCCTTGGATGTATTTTGGCATCCCGCTGACTCAAATTGTGCCAGAGTACTTTTATCAGTTCGGCTCGATGGTGGGTTTGCCGGTTTTGGCGGCTTTGGGACGGATTGCACCAAGCGATCGCCAAGCCCTGATGGAAGCTGTGCAGATGGTACCCCAGAAAACCGCTGTTTGGCGACTGTCTTTGCTCAGAGAGTTTAACGTTGAGGATATCGAGTTAAATCGCATCACCCAACCCGTGCTGATTGTTGCAGGTGGTTCTGATCGTCTCCTCCCGTCTGTGACTGAAGCCGAACACCTAGCAAACAGACTACCTAACGCTCAAACGGTGGTGCTACCGGAAAGCGGTCACGCCTGCCTTCTAGAGAAAGATGTCAACCTCTACCAAATTATGAAGGATTGCCAGTTCTTGCCCAGTCGGGACAAGGGTTCCCGGACTTTCTCATTGCCAAAACATCAGCCTGTCAGTTCATTGGTGTGAGAAATTTTATGCGATCGCTACACAAATACAATTAAATTTGCTAAGATAGCAATTCGACGGGCGACTAGCTCAATGGTAGAGCAGCAGACTCTTAATCTGGTGGTTCGGGGTTCGAGCCCCCGGTCGCCCATTTAATTTAAGTTTGGCGCTAAGCTAAAAAAAGCTGGTATTTGCTTGTGGCGCAAGCAACCAAGTCATCAAAGCCGGTAGCTGTTTTTGCCAAGAAGTTTCGTGGTGGATCTCACCTTCTGCTAGCACAAAGTGCAACTCAGAATCGTTGTAACCAAGCTGTTTCAAACGATTGTAAAAGTCTTGGGTAATTGGTACATAATCCAACCCAACTCCGTAGAAGGAATATTGCTCCTTGCTACCGACGTACAGCAGTATTTTAGACCCAAAGCGGGTGTGCCTATCCCAGTAATAAAACATTTGGCCACCCCCGAACATCAGCGCCGGAGAAATACCGCCAATTCGCCCAAAAATTTGGGGATAGGTTTTGCCTAAATATAGGGAAAATAATCCGCCCATACTAGATCCCATGACTGCGGTATTTTCGGTTTCTGGGAAGGTGCGGTAAGTGCGATCGATGTAAGGCTTTAAGTGATTAATCAAAAACTCTGCTGTTAAATGAGCGCGACCGCCTATCCAAGGGGAATACTCTTCGATGCGGTTTGGTAAGTGGTCGATACCGACAATAATCCAAGGTTGGATAGTGAGTTCAGATACCAAGCGCTCTAGTGTGGTGTTGGCGCACCAAGTATCGTATACAGCAGATTCGGGGTCAGAAAAGATATTTTGTCCGTCGAACATATACAGCACCGGAAAGCGCCTGTCAGGTTGCCGATCGTAGGCGTCGGGGGTAAAGATGCGTATGGTGCGATTAACTTGTTCTGCAAATGAGTAAAAGTCGCGAATGATGTGGATGTGGCCCATTGTTTTTGTATTTAAGTACATTGCTAAACCATGAGCAACGTTTACTTACATTCGCTATTGTAGGGAACGGGCGGATTTCTACAGCAGCGTAGCTTTGGGAAGGTACTCCGATGGGCCGATCGCACTTTTGCCTGTCTTCTGGGGAGGTGGGATGCTAGAGCTTCCATACTGCTAGGGTTTTGGATATTTGTGGCTTTGTAGGGGCGAAGCTAACAAAGCAAAAAATCTAGGGTTTGGGTGATAAATTGTGGCCGGTCAGGGCGAAGCACTTGCGTAATGATGTTATTTCTAATACCCAAAAATTTCGGCGCAAGTGCTTCGCCCCTACAGATCCTACCCAAATACCGAGCAGTATTGCGATCGGTCCGACCCAGTAAGTTGTAAATTCATCAATCTATTCGATTATCTATAGATTTGACGCATTTCATCCAGATTGGTCGCCGTCTTGATTGCTGACTGAATAGCCTCTAATCGAGTTATATCTTCAATTTGGCGAATTTCTGGCATGAGTTGTAACCCTTGGGTGCCGAATTTCAGTTCTAAACCCAAGGCAATACCGGAAAGCATACCCTGCTGCATACCCTGCTGCATACCCTGCTGCAAAATTTCTTGATACCAGGGAGATTCTCGTAAAACTGCCATATCCCACCTCATGATTTGCTGAACTAGAGGAGTTTCTAATACGAAGCTAGCAAAAAAGGCCAGCAGGGGTTCCAAATCGTTTAATTGTCGATCGGTTCGCAAAACCTGCAAAGCTTGTCTTACTGCGGACTCCTCACCGCCTCCCTTAAGTACGGGTACAAAGGGGATGAGGGAGGGAAGAGGTTGTTGAAAGGCTATTTCGGCGTTGGAATTCGGAGGTGATGATATCTCGCACTTGGACATCGGGAATTTGGGTTACCCATTGTACCCAACGGTCGGGTGCCAGACTAATCAAGCGCTTGGTGCCGATATCTGCTGGTTTAGGCATAAAATCTGGGTTTTATTTGGATATGGCGATAATTTGCCTTTACAGTAGTTTATATCCTAGCAGGTTCGGAAGTATACCGTTCGGAAATAGAGGAGGCGATCGCAGCTGATGATTAGATAGTATATTGGCATATAGCAAAGCTTCTTCGTGAACGGTTGGTGAAATCGCACCCTCAATCAGATGTTTGCCAGAAAAAGGGATATTCTTCTGGCGTAGATGAAAGGTTAGCTTTCACAGGATTTTGCCTAATGTATTCCCACTTCTCCAGAAACTCTTCTTCATTTCTAATAACGTGGTCATACCGCTCATCTTGCCAAACTGTGCCAATATGTTTCATTACCTTAGCAATTTGTCTTGAACTGTAGCTTTTAATGCTGTGCATAATGCTACTAAGTGACCAAAATTTATCACCAAACTTTGGCAATGGTTGAATCAGCATATGTACATGATCTGGCATTACCACCAGACAAAATATTTTATATCTTTGGTTGTCAAAAAACTTGCAGGCATTGAAAACAACTTTTCTAGCCTCTGGGGTTATTTCTAGTTTTTCCCAAGTATTGAAAGTGATGAAATACACCGCTCCATCTAGTTCCCAATGGGGTAGCTTTCTCTGACTTATTTTAAATTTTGGCTCTTTCATTTTACATGGGGCTGGATATTTTATTTCAGATGGTAGAGGTGAAGTTATAAGCAGGCGAGACGCCTGCTCCACAAGAGAAAACCGCTCCATTTTTTTTACTCTTGTGGGGTGGGCGTCCCGCCCGCCCCATACCCTACCTGTACACAACCCTCAATCAATCCCTCAACACCCGACACTGGAAAAATCCTCGTTCCCAACTTATCCGCAACTTCGTTAACTGTCATATCATCCAAAAACCGAGTATCTCCATGCTTCAACATCAAAGCTGGCAATAATATCCCATCTCCTAAATCTTTTCCTTGCAAGTTTTCTAACAAATCTTGACCTGTCAACAAACCTGTAACGCTAATATTTTGCCCCCAATATCGACTGGGAAAAGCTGCCATATTTACCTGCAATCCTTCCACCTGATTCAGTCGCTGCAAAATTGGCTGAAACGCTAACTCAACTGCATTTCCCACTACCCAAGTAAATGTTCGTGATGGGAAAATTTGCAATGGTAAATTATTAGCAGCTTCGGCAAATTTTCTCAAGAATAAGCGAATCGAACCGACACCATTATCAATTTGCGGATAATCTTCATAGTGGGATTCTGGCGGTAATTCCTGTCCAGCTATTAAAAACCACTCATCGGCTAACCAAACACAATTAGACTTCAATTTTTTACTAAATTCTGCCTGAAGTTTCTGCACTTGGGAAATAACTTCTCGTGCTTTTTCGGGTGTGACTGGTGTTAGTTCATCTTCCTCTGGACGAAACCGGGTTAACCCAACCGGAACTACCGCTACAGAAGCCACGGCGGGAATCTCTCCAGTGTGGAATTTTGCTAAATCGCGCAAAGTTTGCTCTAGATGAATGCCGTCATTAATTCCAGGACAAACAACTACTTGGGCATGAATTTGCAGACGCCGCTTTTTAAACCATTTCAGATGTTCTAAAATCTGTCCTGCGCGAGGATTTTTTAACAGGCGAATTCGCACTTCTGGTTCGGTGGCGTGAACAGATACGTAGAGGGGAGATAGTCGCATCTGTTCTATGCGATCCCATTCTTTTTGGGTAAGATTAGTTAGGGTTAAGTAGGAGCCATATAGGAAGCTGAGTCGATAGTCATCATCTTTAAGATAGAGAGATTTTCGTTTGCCTGGTGGCTGTTGATCGATGAAGCAGAAGGGACAGCGGTTATTGCACTGGATTAAGTTATCGAATAGTGCTGTCTCAAATTCCAATCCTAAGTCTTCATCGTAGTCTTTCTCAATTTCAACGCGATGATTGTTGCCTTTGGTGTCTAAAACTTCTAGTTCCAAGAGTTCATCGGCGCACAAAAACTTGTAGTCGATGAGGTCGCGGGGCCGATCGCCGTTGATTGAAATTATACTATCGCCTATTTCAAACCCAATTTCAGCGGCGATGGAATCTGGAAGAACTTTGGTAATTAATGCCGGACGAATTGAAGTTTCACTCATTGGTAATTGTTAGTTATCAGTTGTCCGTTGTCAATAGTCAGTAGTTAGTATAGAAACAACTGACAATTGACAATTGACAACTAACTCTATTAGCTATTTTGCAGTACTCCAGCGGCGATCGCACCCAGTATTGCTACCCCGAATGCCAATCTATACCAGATAAACACCCAGGTACTCTGTGTTTGCAGGAAACGCATCAGCCATGCGATAGAGATGTATGAAAAAATTGTTGCTGAGATGATGCCGACTATGATCGGAAGCGCTCCAGCACTACCTAACCCTTCCTTAAAAGCATCTTTTAGCTCTACCAATCCAGCTAAAGTAATCGCTGGAATGCCTAATAAAAACGAAAAACGCGCCGCCGTTGCTCGTTCTAAACCCATGAATAGTCCAGCTGTTAGCGTTGAACCGGAGCGAGAAACGCCGGGTATTAATGCCATTGCTTGCGCTAAACCCATCAATACTCCATCTCTAACGCCCAGGGTGTCAAAGTCGCGCTTGCGTGTCCCCAGTCGCTCTGCTATTCCCAGCAACAGAGACATCAAAATGGAGGCGCACGCGATCGCTCCTAAACTCCGCAGGGGTGAGTTATCAAAGTCGGGAATCAGGATTTTAATTAACAACCCGAAGAAAACGATCGGTATCGTTCCCAGTACAATTCCCAATCCGATTTGGAAGTCTTGGGAATTGTAATCTTTTCGGACGATCGCTTCTATAACACCTATCGTGATATTTGTCAAGTCACGCCAAAAGTACCACACCACGGCGGCAATACTACCCAGCTGAATCACTGCGGTAAAGGCGACACCGGGATCGCCCCACCCCAAGACTACCGGCACCACTTTAAGGTGCGCCGTGCTGCTGATGGGCAAGAACTCGGTTAAGCCTTGCACCATGCCTAGAATGACGGCTTGAAATATATTTACCTGAGCAACCGATCGAGTCGCAACTGACTCAGCGGTTGTAGCCGCTGACAGATGTGTGCCCAGAGCATTTAAAAATAGAGCTAAAAGAGCGCTGGCAGAACTGGTGCTAGCAAGCGTTAAAAGTTGATGTTTCGATAAACCCATGTCGTCCTCTAAGCACACGCGATCGAGCATAGCCTATCTGGGGACTGGTAGGGGCTTTCTTGCTAGAACACCGATTCACTAATACTTCTTGGTGCCTTTTTAGCTTCTTTTTAACTTGTAGGGGCGATTACTGAATCGGTGTTCTACGGAGAAGAGGGCATTAGTCACTTCCCGGTTCCTCTGCACCAATCACCTTTTGCCCAATCACTAATCACCAATGCCAATGCTCAGTCCTGAGAAACTACGATAAAATAAAAAAAATGCCCAGGGGGGGGATATTTTTTGTGATATCTTAAATAAGATCAACTTTAGTAACAAAAATTAATAATACTTTGTTTAACGATACCTTGTCAGCCTTTACACCTGTTTCTGCTTGTATTTCCCCAGCCCAGTCTGGGCAAAGCGAGTCCGCGTCTTCGCGATCGCAAGTTAGTTCCAAAAGAGCTTGGTTGGTTTTCGGGGCAGCTTCGTTTTTGGTTTCAGTGCCGGTGTTTGTGCAAGCGCCATTAGTGCGGCTGCTGCCACTGCTAAGTTTATTTTTAACTGCGGGCTGGGTGGGATTGAGTTTCGCGTTACTGAGGCGTCGGAGGACGGAGATCTGGGGAGATTTGCTGGTGGGGTTCAGCTGGAGTTGGTTGGCCGGGTCGATTTATTGGGGTTGGCTGCGTTGGGAACCTGCGATCCACTTGCCAGTAGAAGCGATTTGCCTGCCTTTAGCACTTTGGTGTGTGGCGCAAAATAGGTGCAAAGTGGGTAGTTTATTTTATTTGGGTTCCCTGTTTGGTACGGCGGTAACGGATATATACTTTTACGTAGTCGATCTAATGCCCTCTTGGCGACAATTGATGCAGGTAGAGCCAGCTTTGGCGACACCAATTTTACAAAATGCGATCGCGCAAGTTCAGACACCTTGGGGGATCGTATGGGCTGTTGTACTTGTCGGTGTTCTTTTAATCGTGGGTACTTTACCATTACGCTCCAGACAGCTACACTGGTGGGCGTTTAGTGGAGCAGTATTGAGTACAATTTTTGTAGATAGCCTGTTTTGGTTGGCTGCAAGAGCCGCCTGAGCGAATTTATCGCCAACAGCACCGCTCTTGCGAGGGATGACGGGCATTAATAGTGCCTGAATTGCTTCAAAATTAAGACTCTGACTGGCTCTTCGTCGCTTCTTTAGTCATGTGGTGACGTTGCAACCCACTACCACTCCTTATCTTTTACTTCGGACCGAATCTGGTAATCGCTACCTTCCATTAGTGGGCAGTTATTGCTGGACTGTTGGTCGTAGTGACGACAACAATTTTGTGTTGCCAGATCGTTGGATTTCCCGTAACCACGCGATGTTACAGTGTATGGAAACCGGGGAATTTTATCTGATCGATCTTGGTAGCCGCAATGGCTCCTTCGTGAATGGGCGCAGAGTAAGCGTACCCGTAACGCTGCGACATGGCGATAGTCTCACTTTCGGTCAAACTGAATTGGAATTTTTCTCGCCCACTGTCAACTATCAGGCTAACGCTCCTAGCAGTTCTCAGTCGGATGACTTGACGGCAACTTCCACTTTGCACGTGCGCCGCCTGATCTCGGTGATGGTTGTGGATATCCGCGACTTTACCGGGCTAACCCGACAACTTGATGAAAAGATTCTCTCGGAGTTGATTGGCACATGGTTTCGTCATTCCGGCAGTATTATTCGGGAACATGGCAGTTGGGTTGATAAGTACATCGGCGATGCGATTATGGCGGTTTGGTTTCACGGTAGCCGGGGCATTTCTAACGAGGAGGTCGGCAGCATTTGTCATGCTCTGAGCGACCTCCACAAAATGACAGAGGATTTGTACAATCAATATCCCTTGCCTTTTCCGTTGCGGATTGGGGCGGGAATCAATACTGGGTATGCAATGGTGGGGAATACGGGAAGTGGCGATCGGCCCGATTATACTGCTTTGGGCGATACGGTGAATGCGGCCTTTCGCCTGGAATCCTCTACCAAAGAACTGCGCCTGGATATTGCCTTGGGCGAAACTACCTACAAATATCTCTTGCCTTTGGGTGCCGAGCAATCTGGATTCAAGCAATACACCGTAAATCTGAAGGGTTATGATAAACCAACGCTGACTTATGCAGGCACATTTGCCGACTTGGATAGTTTGTTGGAAAGGCAGCCCCAAGGTCAATAATCGCAAGTAAAGCAAGAGTAGGTTTACTGGGGTACTATAAACCGGATAATAATCTTTGATAAAGCTGTGTGTGGATTTAATCCGCTCTTGTAGTGAGGTTTTTATTTATGAAACGATTGCTGCGTTTGTTGATGATATTTGCTCTGGTACTGGGTAGCTTTGGATGGCTGGGGCAACCCCAGAAGGCAATGGCGGCTTCTTTGACTGGTGTCGCCTTACGCTCAACGCCGGTATTGGCAGCTGAGTCGGCAGAAGTTCTGCGGAATCGGGTAGACCAAAAGCTGGGCCAGATGGGCGGAAAAATTGATTTGAACAACACGAATGTGCGAGCTTTCAGGCAATTCCCAGGAGTTTACCCCACCCTGGCCGGGAAAATTGTCAAAAATGCTCCTTACGAAAAAGTAGAGGATGTGCTAAACATTCCAGGGCTTTCCGATCGCCAGAAAGAAATTCTGCAAGCTAACCTGGATAGCTTTACGGTGACCTATGTAGAAGACGCCTTAGTACAAGGAGCCGATCGGATTAATAACGGTATCTATCGTTAAAACGAGGGGCTAGGGGCTAGGGGCTAGTGGCTAGGGGAAGAGAATCCTACTACCCACTACCCAATGCCCACTACCCAATGCCCTGGGCCAATTTTCACAGTTGCTTCTGGCAAAATGCTAACTAATCCCACTACGCTGGTAGTGGGATTTTTATGGGAGCGATTTTTGAATTCTTCAGATGTCAGTTTTTTACAGAGTCCAGACTTGCCCACCCAGTTCGATGTTTTGATCGTTGGGGCGGGTGCTGCTGGTTTGTATGCGGCACTTTGCCTGCCAGACTATTTACAGGTCGGCTTGATTACTAAAGACAACTTGCCTCTGTCTGCTAGCGATTGGGCGCAAGGGGGCATCGCGGCTGCGATCGATCCTACGGATTCACCAGATTTACACATCGAAGATACAATGCGAGCGGGTGCCGGTCTTTGCGATTTGCCAGCGGTGAAGTTTCTGGTGGAGCAGGCACCTAGATGTATTCAGTCTCTGGTAGATATGGGCATTGCTTTCGATCGGCATGGGGATCGGCTCGCTATGACCCTAGAGGCAGCCCACTCTCGTCCCCGCGTACTCCATGCGGCTGATACCACTGGTCGGGCAGTTGTTAGTACTTTGACCGCACAAGTGCTGACTCGCAAAAATATTCAGGTAATATCGCAAGCTTTTGCCTTAAATTTGTGGATTAATCCCGCCAATGGTCATTGTCAGGGAGTGAGCTTGTTTTACCAAGGTCAGGTAATCTGGGTGCGGGCTCGTGCGGTGCTGTTGGCGACGGGCGGTGGCGGTCAGGTATTCGCTCAGACTACTAATCCGGGGGTGAGTACGGGGGATGGGGTGGCGATCGCTTTTCGGGCTGGTGCTATTCTCCGCGATTTAGAATTTTTCCAGTTTCATCCTACAGCTTTGACGAAGGATGGAGCCCCCCGATTTTTGATTAGCGAAGCGGTGCGGGGTGAAGGTGCCCACCTGGTGGATTCCCAAGGACGCCGCTTTGCTTTTGATTATCATCCCAGCGGTGAACTTGCGCCAAGAGATGTGGTCAGCCGCGCTATTTTTAGTCATTTGCAGCAGACTGGGGGCGATCGCGTTTGGTTGGATTTACGACCGATCCCAGTTGAAAAAATCCGCCGACGGTTTCCCAATATTATTGAGGTCTGTCAGCATTGGGGGATTAATGCGATCGAGGAACCGATTCCTGTAGCACCAGCAGCCCACTATTGGATGGGCGGGATTATCACGGACTTGACGAACCAGACTTCGATTCCTGGGTTATACGCTGTGGGAGAAACCGCTAGTACTGGCGTCCACGGTGCCAATCGTCTGGCTAGCAATTCGTTGTTAGAGTGTGTTGTGTTTGGTGCCCAAATGGCAGAACTGGGAATTGAGGACGCAGGTACGGGGGAATACGTAGACGCGGGGATTTTGCAATTAGCGATCGTTAATCCTGCCGAGACAGCAAAGATAGAGTGGCTCAGGCAAGAGTTACCCCTGCTGATGTGGCGAAGTGCGGGGATTTGTCGCCAGCAGGATGTTTTGGAGGAGGCTCTAGCCCAAGTCGAAGTATGGCGGCAGGAATTTGCTGCTTTGGAACTAAGTAAATATTTAATAAATCTACAGCCCGGTGAGATAGTTGAATTTACCGAACCGATCGGCCTAGCACAATTGCGAACTTGGGGAGAAACTTACAATTTACTTGATGTAGCGTACTTGCTCCTCAAAAGTGCCGCTTTTCGTACTGAAAGTCGAGGCGGTCACTACCGAATAGATTTTCCTGACTCCGACCCCAGCTGGCAAGTTCACACGCTTGTGCAAAAAGACAGATGGTGGCAATCTCCGCCACTCACTGCTACATAAAACCAGTTGGGAAATTATCTTGCTTGCCACAGCCGACTTGCTACTAGCGAGTTCCAGAACCCCTAGAGTCGTCAGGGCTATCGCATTTCCCTTGGCAGGATGGGGTGTAATCATATAACACAGGGAACCAAGTTGATTTTGGGCCTGGTAAGAAATCAGTTAGCCCATCGGGCCCTGCTGTAGCAGCGGGAATTTCTGGAGTTACTCCTAACCCCCCCGTAATCAGCATTGCTACACTTGCGAACCTAAAAAAAGTATTCATATCAAACAACTCCTGTCATCGATTTCCAGTATATTCACGGAATAAACGCATTCAGTACATTCACTGAAACTTTATACAAACATTAAGTCTCCTTCATAAATTTACTTAAGTAATACGGAGTGGATTCAACCAGTAGAAATTGCCGAACAGGTTTTGTAAGTAATCAGCTTTTTTCACAAACATTAGGTTGGTTTTAAAGTGTTTGTGTTATTTTTTGAACCCATTGCCAGATATGTAAAGATTTGTAAAAAACATCAAGCCATCTTGCGATAAACATTAATCTTGCTTAATAAAGTTTTGCAATACCTCTTTAGAGAGAGAAAATGCGTATGTTTTAAGGTCTTAGGCGGGTTGACTAAATTAATTTTTAATGATATTAAAGCCAATACTAAAAGAGCAAAATGGTTCTCCCATACTTGTGGTAGAAAACCAGGTTTTTTTGACCAATGACCAATGACTAATGACTAATGACCAATGACCAATGACCAATGACCAATGAC
>CASBRD010000380.1 GCA_949128025.1 Oscillatoriales cyanobacterium PMM_0008
ACGTTCCAATCCCAGTGCAGGTTGTAGGCAAGCTGCCGTAGGGGTTCTAGTCGCGGCGGTAGCGCGGGGGTAACGTTAAATGTGCGAATCGGCTGCATTTGCTAGCAGAACCTCTTAGTCTTGTTATGGTTATTGTGCCGCTTGGAGTGCATATCTTAAATACTCTTTTGGGAGATGGGGAAGTGTGGAGAGGTCTGGAATAGGGTCGGAGTCTATGTCTGAGGCGTCATGGATGTTCCTCGTAGATCCCTGCACGACTGACAGCATAATCCGATAGTAATGGTACATTGGTGCCAACACTTTTGGCGAATTCTTCAGCTAGCCGATCTGCAATATCTTCAAAAGTGGGATTAATTTCTGCTGTGGACTCACTGACATCTAACTGATTTTCGCCTTTTTCTTGCCAAGTCAAGAATTCAACAAAATTAAGCACCTCATTTAATTTGGGTTGAGGCAAATGATGTAATTTCTGAACAATGCTGTCTATTAATGGTTCCATACTCAAATGCCATTAACAATTAAAAACCACCCTTTACCTTATAGTCTAGGGTGGTTTTTAATTGTTTTATTAGTATCTGGATGGAACTGGGCGGAATCGAACCGCCGTCCAAATCGGGTATTAACTTACCGTTCATTCACAGGTTTAGCCATTCTGATCCTCATGGCGGGAACCATCCATTATCCCGGATGACAGGATGCACTGGTTAAGTCTTAGCTAGCAATTTACCAGAGAAATCTTGCTAGAGCATTCCGTTGGGGTTTTGTCTGTCGCCTTTAACGGAGTCGGACTACAGACGCTCGAACCTTGTTATGGGTTATTAAGCAGCAACAGTGGCTGCTTTACGAGCAAAGGGAACGATGTTGTTCGCATTTACTTTTTTTTGAGCCCGGTATTAACGAGAGAAGACTCGCTCTCGACCTGTATCACGGGGGAGCATTCGCCGACCTGTCGAAACCATGGCAGCCCCATGTCTTACATTTTTCTATTATAGTTCGCTATTTCAGTTATGTGTGGGGATTGGGGACTAAAAGAGTTTTAAGTTGAAAAATTCTTTTGCTCCATCACCTGCTCCCCGCTGTCATCACGATCGGGCCTTGGCTGCATTAAATTATCGCATTTGCCGAGAAACCAGCTTTTCAATGTCCGCCTGCGTTTGCTGCAACAGCTGCTTTCGGCTATCTGATGCTTCGCTGAGATTGGGGACTAGGTTACGAGCCTGTAACGCCATGTGAAGCTGAAGGTGAGCGACGTATTCGCTAAAGTCTTCACGAAATGAGTGGTTTGGCGATCGATCTAAATTCAGTTGCAATGTGTTCTCCCTGCCTGTGTTTGCGCCGTTCGTCAACATCAGTCAACATCCATAGAGGTTATCACGCAGTTATTGGGATCTTTTACGTTTGTAATCAAGTTTAATGTTTTGGCCTAGATCGTGTTGAGAAAGGTAAACTTATGGCGATCGCGCTTTAGATCTCTTTACCTTCTACCATATATATGGTATGGGCATCTTGGGCCGATCGGGCTTGATAGTCAAAGCAATCCCAGTCATGATTTTTTTTGGTGGAGATCCTCACGGTGATTTTAGGCCAGTGATTAGAGCGGTGGAGGCTTATTCTCCGCAAGCGGTGATTTTGCTTGGGGATATGGACTTGGAGCGATCGCTTGACGAGGAACTTGCCGCTATACTCGACAAAACCGAGGTTTGGTTTATTCCCGGCAATCACGACGGCGATCGAGACCATTGGTATGATAACCTGTTTGGGTCGAAGCTGGGCGATCGCAACTTACACGATCGCATCATTGAGATTGATGGTAAGCGAGTAGCTGGATTAGGCGGCGTCTTCCGGGAAAAAATTTGGAAACCACCCGCAAAACCAAGATTCAAGAGCCACAAAGATTTATTATACTTTTGCGGTAAGGGAGAACGTTGGCGTGGCGAAATTCCGCGAAAACATCACGTGAGTATATTTTGGCAAGAGTACGAAGCACTTTGGGACAAACGAGCAGATATTCTGATAACTCATGAAGCTCCCTCTTGTCATCGCTACGGATTTCCAGCATTGGATGATTTAGCTCAAGCGCTGGGAGTTCACACAGTATTTCACGGTCATCATCACGAACAGTATAGCGCCACGATATGCGGTGGCCAAATAGCGGTGCATGGGGTAGGTCAAGCTGGAGTGAGTGACGAAAATGGAAAAGTGCTGATAGTCGGGAAGCGGGATAAGCAATATGGAATATAATGGTGTAATCAGTATTTCCTTCAGCCCGGATGGGAAGTTATTAGCATCGGGGAGTAACGATAAAACGGTGCGGTTGTGGAAAGTGGATTAGCAGCAGTAATCTTATCGCAGTTCCTGCTGTAATAGAGTACATTGTAGGGGCGAAGCATTCCGGTAATTAACCTCTGCATATAACCAATAAGTTATTTGCCGGAATGCTTCGCCCTTACTTCTGTACCTCATAACAGCAGTTCCTGCTGTAATAGATGTAGCGGCAGAGCCAAGGTTTAAGCTTTAACAAAAATATTAAAGGAGAGACTGATTATGACTTCAACTCAAAATGCTCGATTTAAAACCAAACTTCAAAACTATCCAGAGTGGGATAGAGAGCAACAAATTAAACGCAATAGTAGGGCTTTAGAAAAGTTAGAAGAACTGCGTCAGGAAAGAATGAATATGAGTGATGAAGAAGCTAAAGCTAGGGATAATTTTTTTGAAGAATTCAAACAAATTGTTGACACTAACCGTCCTGTAGGTGCAAAACTTTATAGCGAAAAATGATTGTTTTTATTGATTCAGGGGTGTTAGGATTACTGACGAATCCGAATAAGGTGGGAAAACCAAGACAATGTGAGGATTGGCTTTATACGTTGCTGGCAAAGGGGGTTTATGTAGTTAGTTCTGATATTTGTGATTATGAGGTGCGTCGCAGTCTATTATTAGAAGCGCAACGCAAGCCAAAGTTAAACAGTGTAACAAATTTAGATGAGTTAAGAGAAATAATTGATTTTTTAAAGTTAGATTCGGTGGTGATATTTAAAGCTGCTGAAGTGTGGATGGAAGCACGGTTACAGGGAAAGCCAACGGCTGATGATTATAGTTTAGATGTGGATATGATTATTGCGGCGCACTGGCAATTATTAAAGGAGGAATTTCCCAATCGTTATCTGGTAATTGCTACGACTAATGTGAAACATCTCAGTCAATTTGCTGAGGCTCTAAGTTGGGAAGAAATTCAATTATAAAATTATGACTAGATGACCTGTACTTTCCTTACTTGACGAGGGCAGAATAGCAGTAAGTACTACTCTGCTCTCGCGAATTGAGTGCTACCAGTTGAGCGTGGAAAACGATTGTTAGCAAACTTTACATCGTGTCCTATTTTGCGCGGCTCTTGGCTGTATCCCAATTAGTGCGATAATCGCTCTAGTGGTCGTTTAAATCTTCTGCCAGTTCGTCGAGTCTGTCGTTGGCATCTCTTGCCAGTTTAAGACAGTAGACTGTGGCAGATAACCCGCCAGTTGTGGTGATGGTTCCCTCTGGTGCTTTACCTAGAAGTACGAGGCCAATTCCACAAAACCCAACAAGGGCGCAGGTTGCAGTAGTTGCCAAAGCTAAGTTAAAACTGAGGCGTGCTTGGCGTAAGCGTTCTTTGATGATTTCTGATTGGTCAGGGGTTAGCATGGCTTTTAATACCGATTAACTTCATACTTCTACTATGAGGCAAAATACCTGAAACCCTGACTAGGCAATGATTTTGTTGTTAACTTCTTTTGACTGATGTATGATTGCGATATGCCTTAGTTGTGATTGCGTTAAGAATTTATTGGGTGAAATTTAATTAAGTTATGACAAACCCTAGCCAAAACACAAAAAAGAAAAAAATCACCATTATTGCATCTGAAAAAGGTGTAGTTCAAGCAGAAAGCGCGTTGGTAAGGCTAGGATTTGAATCGAAAATTAATTTTGCTGAGTCACAGCGTTTATCTCGTAGTACAGTCACAAAGTTTTTTAATCAACAGCCGATTCAGCTTGATTCGTTCAAGCAAATATGTAAAGAGCTAACATTGAATTGGCAAGAGGTTGCTGGAATAACCGAAGAAAGCCTAATTTCCAGTCAACTAGAAAAACAAACTAATCTTAGCCTTAGTCTTGAAGAGGGGGTAGTAAAAGTGCAAACAATTTTTCGCCAAGTCATTGCTGTTGATGAAGGAAGTCAAGAAATTATTGTTGCTGTAACTTTAGAAGGAGACATTAATTCAGTTCAAAGTGATGCAGCTTTTTTTCAGGGGCATTTTTCAAAGAAATATCCCGGCAGTACTATAAAAGTTGTGGCGATTCAAAAGGGCAGTATAAGATTAATCATCAAGGGGTCTCCAGAAGATATTCAACGGCTTTTATCTGATTTTGAAGCAGAAAACCTAACAGAAATAAATGGTTTTCCCGTTCAGAATATTCAAATCTTGAGTGAAAGTGCAGAAGATGACGAAAGCAGCGAAGGAAAATGGCGTTTAGTAAAAGAAATTATTACTAACCCAATTGAGAAGCGACACTTAAGAGGTACTGACTTAAGCGATGCTGACTTAAGAAATGCCAACCTAATCAAGGCTAACCTGAGTGGTGCCGACCTGAGTGGTGCCGACCTGAGAAGTGCCGACCTGAGTGGTGCCGACCTGATTGGTGCCAACCTGATTGGTGCCGACCTGAGTGGTGCCAACCTGAGTGGTGCCGACCTGAGTGGTGCCAACCTGATTGTTGCCAACCTGATTGGTGCCAACCTGAGTGGTGCCGACCTGAGTGGTGCCGACCTGAGTGGTGCAAATGTTGAAAATACTCAATTCACCAATAACCAAGGAATTTCTGAAAACATGAAGCAAGACCTAATCAAACGAGGAGCAATCTTTGCGGATTCCCCTGGCGATCGCTCTTTCGTTCGGGTTTAGTATTTCCTAGCAATTTCACCAATCTGCGATCGCTTACAATACTAAATTCCACTTCGCTTTCGTTTGTCTAAGGAAATTGAACTACAACAGCTAATCCTAACAAAATTGCTTCTAGCTTAGTATCTTCAACCACTCCTACTTTATCAACAAAACGCTCTAGAGAAACCGAACGGGTTTGCAAAGGATTTGCCGCCGAAACTTTTGTTAAACAATTCTCTGTTGATGGTTCAATCTTCACTATCCAAGGAAAATTTGCCAGCGCTGGTTTCCAAGCAGTAATGGGCACAACCAGACGGAGTTTCAAACCTGACAATCCATCAGCACTAATGACGAGCGCGGGACGAGTTTTTTGAATTTCATCGCCTCTAGTTGGATCGAATTGCACTCGCCAAATTTCTCCGCGCTTGGGTTCGCTACTCGTCATCCCAGTTGTCATCCTCTATATATCCCTCTACCCATTCCATCTCCTCAGAACCGGGCAAAAAACAGTCCTTTGCTTCCTCAACTTGCTGCGCTAATATAGCATTGCGTTCCGCTACTGGCAGATGAAGTAAAGCACGCAATGCTATAGTTTGATGTTCGGCGGAATGGGCAGCATTCGCGATCGCTTTTAGCGATTCTATCTTTTGGGATTCATTATTAATTTGTTGCACTGTCAATAACGCCTCAGCAAATTCTCCTGCTTTTATTTGAGTTAATACTATTGATAAACCCGCATAATTTTCGATTTCCGAGTCAGCGAGCGAGCTTTTACTCTCCTTCATGCAATAGTCTCCTACTACCTATTTGACAAATTCAATTCAATTATAGCTAGAACAGTTATATCTCTCATTATTCCCCTAACTCTTCTTCCAAAATAGATACATCAGTAGCTTTTTTCTTTCGCTTAGTAGTCCGCTCATTCTGACCACCTTTTCTTAATCCTACTGCAATTTTACTATGTTTTTCAATCTGACTCATCACTTGTTTTGCCCTACTAATCACCGATGCTGGTAAACCCGCCAAACGTCCAGCTTCAATCCCATAAGACTTATCAGCACCTCCCGGTTGAACTTGGTGCAAAAAGATAATTTGGTCTGGCATTTCCTTTACCGTCACTTGATAATTGGCAACATTATCCAAAATCGAAGCCAACTCATTTAATTCGTGATAGTGAGTAGCAAAAATAGTTCTAGCTTTAATTTCATTTGCCAAATATTCTGCTACCGCCCAAGCAATGGAAAGACCATCAAAAGTTGCCGTACCGCGCCCAATTTCATCCAAAAGAACAAGAGACTTAGCCGTAGCGTGATTGAGAATATTCGCCGTCTCATTCATTTCTACCATAAAAGTAGATTGTCCGGTCGCCAAATCGTCCACTGCACCGACACGGGTAAAAATGCGATCGCATATTCCCAGCATAGCCGACTTAGCAGGCACAAAACCCCCCACCTGGGCCATCAACTGAATCAACCCAACCTGCCTTAAATAACAACTCTTCCCACTCGCATTCGGCCCAGTTAAAATAATCAAATCCGGTCGGTCATTTGTCAGTTGTTCGTTGTCAGTTGTTTTGCTTGCTACTGACAACTGACTACTGACCCCTGACTCTTGACCCAACCAACTCGAATTAGGCACAAAAAACCCCGATGGCAGAGATTGTTCAACAACAGGATGACGCCCATCAATAATAGTAACTTCCCGACCTTCCACCATATTAGGGCGGCAATAACCCTGATGAACTGCCATCTCTGCCAAACCGCACAAAACATCAGCAGCAGCAACAGCGCGAGAAATATTGCGAATTATTTCCCCCTGTTCCGCCACTTCTGCCCTTAAACCGACAAAAATCTCGTATTCCAGCCGATTCAGATCGTCACGCGCTGTCAAAATTCGCGCTTCTCGTTCCTTTAACTCCGGCGTGATGTAACGTTCCTCATTAGTCAGAGTTTGTTTGCGGACATAGTTATTTGGAACTTGATCTGCTTTGGAACGAGAGATACTGATATAATAACCAAATGATTTGGTGTAACCTACCTTCAGGTTAGAAATACCAGTTCGTGTTTTCTCTGTTGCTTCTAAATTAGCAAGCCATTTGCGATCGTCTTCTGCCCCAAGACGCATTTCATCTAGTTCGGGACTTATTCCCTCTCGAATCAATCCCCCATCAGTAAGATGAATGGGAGGAGATTCTACTAGATTGGTGTGCAGTCTCTGTGCCAACTGTTCCAAAATTGGTGGCACTTTTTGCAAAGTTCTCAGATATGGAGAACGAACATCAGCTACTAATTTAGCTAATTCTGGTAAGCGGGAGAGAGAATCAGCTAAAGCGACCAAATCTCTGGCGCTAGCAGTTCCCGAACCAGCACGACCTGTCAGCCTTTCTAAATCGTAAATCTGGCGCAGCAGTTGTCGCAAGTCTTGGCGAAGAGAGGTATTTTCTACTAATTCTTGAATAGTATCTTGTCTGGCTCGAATACCTTTAATATCTAATAAGGGTTGTAATAACCAGCGACGCAAGGCACGTCCCCCCATTGCGGTACTGGTTTTATCTATAGCCCACAACAGCGAACCGTGATACGTGCCATCTCTTACTGTTTGAGTAATTTCGAGGTTGCGGCGAGTTTGGTGATCGACGATTAAGTAGTCTGTGAGGCTGTAGGTGCGTAGTAATTGGAGAGGAACTGGATTGCTTTTTTGGGTGTCTTCCAGATATTGCAGCAACCCACCAGCCGCACGAACGGCAAGGGGGAGATGTTCGCAACCGAAACCTTCGAGCGATCGCACTTTAAATTTTTCCACCAATCGCTGCTTTGCCTCACCTAAAGTGAAGGGAGTTTGCGATCGAAAAGCATAACAAAATGATAGCGGCAAACACTCTGGCAAATACTCTGATTTTTCACCTGGTCGCAGCAAACCGCCCAAATCTGGAGCATTAGTTGGCACCAGCACTTCTGAAGGCTGCAAGCGCATTAATTCCTGCGATAAATGCTCTAAATTGTCCGATCGAGTTGTGAGGAATTCGCCTGTTGAAATATCTGCATAAGCTAAACCCCAATGATTGCCAGCAATCACAACAGCTGCTAAAAAGTTATTGCGCCTAGCATTCAGCATCCCCTCTTCCAACAAAGTACCGGGTGTGAGAACCCGCGTTACTTCCCGCTTCACCAAACCTACTGCATCGGCGGAGTCTTCAACTTGATCGCAAATAACAACTGCATACCCTTTTTCCACCAGCTGGGTAGTGTAGCGTTCCCAGGCGTGGTGCGGCACACCAGTCATCGGCACTCTACCGACTTCGCCAGCGTGTTTGCTGGTGAGGACGAGTTCTAGTTCCCGCGATACGGTGATGGCATCTTGGAAAAAAGTTTCAAAGAAATCTCCCACCCGATACAGCAACAGCGCATTAGGATATTTATCCTTCACCTCAACATAATGGTGGTACATTTTGCTGAGTTTGTCTCTATCCAGCAGTCGGCAATCAGCGTTTGGGATATTGGATTGATGGGAATTAGCAGCGGTGGGGGTTTTCGGGGTAGATGTGGAGTAAGTCATAGATGCGCTGGCTAGAGGCATAAACCTTTATTGACTTTACCACAATGGTTTTTATATCTTGTTAAATAAAAAAATACGCGCTATTGCTGGGAGAAACCTCACCCCCCCAACCCCCCTC
>CASBRD010000381.1 GCA_949128025.1 Oscillatoriales cyanobacterium PMM_0008
GGAGTGGGGGAGTGGGGGAGTGGGAGAGTGGGAGAGTGGAAGATTGAAGGAGAAATTTTCTTGACCGCTGACTAATGACCAATGACTAATGACTAATGACCAATCACTAATTTTCTTTTAACTTTTGACTTTTGACTTTTGACTTTTCTACCCCCTTCTTCAACAGGCGAGCTTGAGCAGATGTGGCTATAACATAAAAGACCGGCACCACATAAAGGCTCAAGAAGGTAGAAATTAGCATACCGCCTAATACAGTCATTCCCAAAGAAACCCGACTAGCAGCACCAGCACCCGTAGCTATAGCCAGGGGAATCAAGCCAAAAATCGTAGAAAATGCCGTCATCAGGATCGGGCGAAACCGCACCAAACCAGCTTCAATAGCAGCTTTAGCGATCGGATTCCCCTCAGATCGCAATTGATTGGCAAATTCCACAATCAAAATTGAGTTTTTGGTCACCAAACCGATCAGCATAATTAGACCAATTTGGCTGTAGACATTTAAATCCAAACCCCTGAGCAACAGAGCCCCAAAAGCTCCCAAAAGCGACAGGGGAACTGCCATAAGAATAACTAACGGGTCGATATAACTCTCAAACTGGGCAGCCAAAACTAGGAAAATAAACGCCAAAGCCAGACCAAAAATATAAATGGTCGATTGACCGGCTTCTTTAAATTCCAGAGACTCACCGGCCAAAGTTGTACGGATATCGGGAGGTAACTGTTGCCGCGCCGCATTTTCCAAAGCATCTAGAGCCTGACCCAAACTCGTTCCAGGCGCGGGAGAGCCGGAAATAGTGGCGGCTCGCGATCGATTAAAGTGATTAATTTGGGGTGGCGTAGTCGAAGGCGTTACCGTCACCAGATTAGTCAACGGTATCATTTGTCCTCGCAGAGAACGGACATAAAATTCGTTAATATTTTGAGGACTGGCGCGAAACTTATCGTCTGCCTGGACAACAACTTCATAGCGTCGGTTTTCTCGGTTAAAGCTGGTAATTTTCTGTCCGCCCAACAGGATTTGCAGGGTGCGGGAAATGTCTCGCACTGACACGCCTAAGTTAGCGGCTTGCTTTCGATCGAGCGTCAGAGTTAACTCTGGTTTGTCAAGTCTTAAATTGGTATCGACGTTCACCAGTTGGGGCAACTGTCGCGCTTTTTGAGCCAACTTATCTGCCTCTTGGGCTAACGTTTCCAAATTACTTCCTTGCAATACAAACTGCACCGGCTGACTAAACCCCGCCCCAGGTAACGCAGGCGGATTAATCGGAATTACCAAGGCTTCAGTTATTTGCATGAACCGACCAAATAACTGGCCAATGGTTGCTTGTTGCGACTGATTCGGCAGCTGGCGTTCCGACCACGGCTTGAGTCTGGCAAACACTAACCCTTGGTTGACCTGCCCTACCCCAGCACCACCGCCAAAGGCACCAATGGCAAAGTAACTGCGGATTGTGGGAACCTGACTCAGGATATTTTCCACTTGCTGCATCACTTTATCCGTATAGTTGAGCGTAACTCCCTGCGGGCCACGGAGAATAGTTAAAATAGCGCCTCGGTCTTCTGTGGGCAGAAATCCTACGGGCAGCTGTTGAAATAGCCAACCAGTTAGTCCCAGAGACAGGAAAAACATCAGGATAATTACTGCTTTTAGGTTCATCAGACGCCTGAGAGACCAAGCATAAATATCCTGCGTCCGGTTTATTCCCCATTCGCAGAAGTTCAGAAACCAGAAGAAGGGAGCAAATAGCCAGGAGAATATGGGATATTTTTCGGTAATCTTCCTGGGATGGCTACTTCTCGACCCTCTTTCTTTTTCTGTGTCCGCAAAATGGGACCCATTTTTCCCTTCGCCAGTTTCCCTCGAATCTTCTTTTCCCTTCAGCAGTCTTGCTGACATGGCGGGGGCGAGAGTCAGGGCTGCGATCGAGGAAAATACCACCGCCCCTGCGATCGTCAGGGCAAATTCATTGAACAGGCGACCAGTTGTACCGGCGGCAAAAGCTACTGGTACAAACACCGCAATCAACACAACAGTAGTAGCAATAACGGCAAACACCACCTCAGTTGTGGCGGCAAAAGTGGCGGGGAAAGGAGCCATCTGCTTTTCTTCGATGTAGCGCACGATATTTTCCAGCACTACGATCGTGTCATCCACGACCAAACCCGTTGACAGAGTGAGGGCAAATAAAGTCAGCGTGTTGATCGAAAATCCCATAAAAAACATCACGCCAAAAGCGCCGATGAGGGAAATCGGAATGGTCACGGTGGGAATTAAAGTAGCACGCCAGTCCCGCAGGAATACGAAGATGACTAATACGACAAGAGCGATCGATAAATAAAGACTTGTCCAAACCTCTTCAATAGCTAGTTCGACAAAAGCAGAACTATCAAAAGCTTCCTCGTATTTCATCCCTTCAGGAAAGCTCCCGGACAGCTCGTGCATTTTTTCTTTGGCACCTTCTGCAACGTCAAGAGTATTGGCATTGGAGAGTTTCACCACCCCCAGCCCCACTGCCGGTTGCTGATTAAACCGCACGAAAGACCGATAGTTTTCCGCACCAATTTCAGCCCTTCCTATCTCTTTAAGAGTGACTTGTGTGCCATCCTCATTCCTTTTGATAACTAAGGCTTCGTAATCTGGCGGTGTCTGGAGTCTTCCCAGAGTGCGTACTGAATATTCAGATGTTTCTCCTTCGATAATCCCACTGGGAATCTCGACGTTTTCCTGCCGCAGTGCTTGCTCCAGATCCAGAACAGTGAGGTTTCTGGCGGCCATTTTCTGGGGGTCTAGCCAAATCCGCATGGCATAGCGACGTTCGCCGCCGATGATGACGCTGCTGACTCCCGGCACCGTCTCTAGGGCATCTACGATAAATTTATCTGCATAATCGCTCAATTCCAGAGTGGAGAATTTTTCGCCGTAGATGGCAAACCAGATAATGGGTGAGGAATCGCCCGATTGCTTGCTTACTATAGGCGTTTCGCTGTCATCTGGCAGGTTGCCGGTAACGCGGGCTACGCGATCGCGCACGTCTTGAGCCGCTGATTCCAGGTTGCGGCCCAGTTCAAACTGAACGGTAATGCTGCTGACTGATTCCCTACTCTCAGATGTGAGGGTTTTAATACCTTCAACCCCGTTCACTTCTGCTTCTAAGATTTCCGTAATTTCTGTTTCTACGACTTGCGGGCTAGCACCTGGATAAATAGTGGTGATACTAACCACAGGCGGGTCAATGCTGGGATACTCCTGCACTGGTAAACGGGTGTAGCCTACTATCCCCACCAAAATAATCAGCAA
>CASBRD010000382.1 GCA_949128025.1 Oscillatoriales cyanobacterium PMM_0008
CTCTCCTTCTCCCCTCCCCGTCCCACGGGGAGGGGAGAAGGAGAGAGGGGCAGAGGGGAAAAACGAACAATTCCGACGCAGACGGATTTGAAGTAATTTAAAATTTTAGATCTAAGATTGCAAATTGAAGATAAAAATTAGCAATCTGAAATTTTTAGGCAGAAATATCCAATTTCTGCATATTTGTTGGCAAAAAAGCGATCGTATAGTTCAAAATAAAAATAGCGTGCCTTATTTGCTGTTTTGGACTTCAGTGCCTCATGCCGGAACCTCGTTGCGTATTGATTTGTCAAAACCGTTCTTGCCTGAACAACGGCTCAGCCGAGGTGCTAGCAGCTTTTCAGGCGGCTAAAGTTTCTGGAGTAACAGTGGAAAGCAGCCCTTGCATGGGTCAGTGCAGTTCTGGCCCCACTGTGCGGATTGTCCCAGACGAGACTTGGTATTGTCGGATAACACTCAGGGATGTACCTGCGATCGTTGAAAACCACTTGCTGGGAGGGAAACCTGTGGAAGCTAAGCTCAACCCCCGAATTCACTTACGTATGGAAATGTTTTCTTCTTGACAATAAGAATTATTTACCTAAAACAGCAAGAATGCTCACACCGTAATCTCTGATTCGGTGTAGAGATGAATTGCGCGTGAGTTGAGGAGTGTGGTCTGACCACATTTTAGCGCAGCGAAAACCGGGAAGACCACAACGACGAAACGAGCAAAATATTCTGTTTTGGGTAGCACAATTGACGAAATATATGTTACCATAAATATATAAACACGGTCAGGTCGAAACCATGTACAGAGCACTCAAAGTTAGAATCTATCCCACAGATGAGCAAGAGTCCTATCTGGCTCAATGCTTTGGTAATACTAGATGGTTGTGGAATTATATGCTTAACGCCACAACTACCGCGTATAAAGAGACAGGAAAAGGTCTTGTCTTAGCTGCAATGGACAAGTTACTTCCCGGTTTGAAAAAAGAATATGAATGGTTGGGGCTTGCATATAGTCAAGTATTGCAGCGAGTAACATTCAACCTTTCAAGTGCGTTTGTTAATTTCTTTGAAGGACGTGCTAAATTTCCTAATTTCAAATCTAAGCATGGTAAACAATCAATTCAATATCCCCAGAATATCAGGCTAATACCCGAAGATTCTGTGATTAAGTTTCCTGGCAACTTGGGGATAGTTAAAACCGGATTTCATAAAGAGTTACCTGATGTAAAATTCACGACTGTAACGATATCAAGAAATGCAGATGGTAGATCCTATGCTTCTATTCTTTTTAATCAAGAAGACACTCCGATTGTTGCAATCAGGGATGCTATTGGGGTTGACCTTGGTTTAAAGAATTTTGCTATAACTTCCGAGGGGTCAAAATATGACCTACCTAAGAAACAATTAGCCGACTTGGAAAAGAACAGAAAACGCAAGCAACGCAAATTAGCTAGGAAGACGGATAAAACTTCTAAGAACCGTCGCAAGGCTAAACGTTTAGCGGCAAAAGTCTCTAGTAAAATAGCTAGAGTTAGAGAGGATTTTCTACACAAGCTATCTCGCCAAATAGCATACGAAAACCAAGTTATTTGTGTGGAAGATTTGGCAGTTAAGAATATGGTTAAAAATCCCAACTTGGCAAAAGCGATAAGTGACCAAGGATGGGGTATGTTTCAAACCATGCTTAAATACAAAGCCGAAAAGTTTGGGCATATCTATCTTGAGATTGGTAGATTCTTTCCCTCTTCTCAGCTTTGTAGTGAAACTCTACTACCAATTCCAATGTTGCAGAATGGTTATGATTCATTGGGAGTTAGGTTTGTAGATTGTCCACACTGTCACAAACAGCATGATAGAGATATCAACGCTGCAATAAATATTAGAAATGAAGGATTGCGATTATGGGCGTTAGGAACTAGCGCTTCTGCCCTTGGAGGGGATGTAAGACCAAAATCTTCAGGACGTAAAAAATCTATGAAGGTTGAGGCAGTCCCCAATGAATTGGGAAGCCTACACTGACCTGACGGTACAGTGTAGGTAGTTCACTCTACATCCGCTCGTCTACTCTCTGCCTCGATTCAGCTTTTGAGCTAATCGGCATTTTTTTTAGGGCGGGATTAAAATATTTGTATTTTTATATACAAATACGCGATCGCAGATATATGGTGAACAATAGAGGAATAAGGCTTTTGAATTTTTCTTAAAAGCCTTGGGCTCAAGTACTGCCTGCGGTGAGTTAACCAAATCATGTCGTCAGGTACATCCACAATCAAACGCCTAATCAACAAGGTGCATCTTGCACTCTTTTCCCCAGGGGGAAGAAAGATGAAATTGCAGCGTGACCAGGTGCGGCGTTATGGCGCTGCTGTATTGATAGTGGCGATCGCGCTATGGCTTACACTGGCACTAACACCACTACAGCGTACCCCCACACCCTTGTTTTTTGCGGCGGTGATGTTTAGCTCTTGGTATGGCGGCTTTAAGCCCGGTCTAGTAGCCACAGTCTTGTCCGCCTTGTCTATAAGCTACTGTTTTGTAGGACAGGGCCATTCGCTGCCATTGGCCTTTTTGGACAACATCCTTCTTCTGAGCGTGTTTGTAATGGTGGCGCTGCTGATTAGTTCCCTCAATGCTGCCCGCCAGAAAGCTGAAAATAAGCTGCTTCGCAGTCAGGAGAGCTTGCGTTTGCTGGTAGAAGGCGTAAAAGACTACGCCATTTTCACGCTCGACCCTAATGGGTATGTAGTTAGTTGGAACGAAGGCGCAGAACGCATTAAGGGTTATCAAGCTAGCGAAATTCTCGGTCAGCATTTCGACCGCTTTTATACAGCCGAAGACATCGCACAGGGTAAGCCGGAACAGGTATTGCAGGTGGCAGCAACCGAAGGTAGGTTTGAAGAAGAAGGCTGGCGGGTGCGTAAGGACGGATCGCTATTGTGGGCGGATGTCGTCCTTACTGCTTTACGAGACGAGGCAGGAAATCTTAGCGGCTTCTCGAAACTAACTCGCGAGGTTACCGATCGCAAGCGGACAGAGTCAGAACTGCGAAGCTCGATCAAACAGCTATCAGATATAAATTTTGCCTTAGATCGATCGTCGATAGTCGCCAAGACCGATCGCCACGGAATCATCAACTATGTAAATGATACATTTTGCGAGATATCTAAATATTCCAGAGATGAACTGATTGGACAAGACCATCGGATTCTCAATTCCGGCGAGCATCCCAAAGAATTCTTTCGTAACCTTTGGGCAACAATTTCGAGCGGCCAAGTTTGGAAAGGAGAAATCAAAAATAGAGGCAAGGATGGAAGTTATTACTGGGTAGATACGGTAATTGTGCCTTTTCTGGATGAGCGTGGAAAACCCTTTCAATATTTAGCAATAAGAACCGACATTACCGAGCGCAAGCAGACAGAGGAACACTTAAGAGTGCGGAATAGCCAGCAGGAAGCGATCGCTCACCTGGGTCAACGGGCACTGGCTGGCAGCAACCTCGACACGCTAATGGACGAAACCGTTACCCTAATTGCTCAAACCCTAGAAGTCGAATATTGCAAAGTTTTAGAACTGCTTCCGGATGGTAAAGCTGTATTTCTGCGGGCGGGCGTGGGTTGGCAAGAAGGACTCGTAGGTCATGCCACAGTAAGCACAGGAATCGATTCCCAGGCAGGCTACACCCTACTTTCTAATCAGCCAGTGATTGTGGAAGACCTCCGCACCGAAACGCGCTTCAGTGGCCCGGCTCTGCTGCACAACCACGGCGTAATCAGTGGGATGAGCGTCATCATCGCTGGACAGAATCGACCTTGGGGCGTTCTAGGGACACACGCGACCCGAAGCCGGAAATTTACCAAAGATGATATTAACTTCTTCCAAGCTGCTGCTAATATCCTTGCCGAAGCAATTCAACGCCAGCAAGCAGAGTCAGCGCTGCGGGAAACCGAAGCGCGGTACAGACGCTGGATTGACTCGAATACGATCGGGGTGGTAGTGACCAACTTTAGCGGTAACATCAGCGAAGTCAATGACGCCTTTGTGGAAATAGTGGGTTATACACGCCAAGAACTGCTAGAAGGAAAAGTAAATTGGCAAAACATCACACCGCCAGAATATCTGCCCTTGGATGAGCAAGCGATCGAACAACTGCATACATCTGGGGTTTGTACTCCCTTCGAGAAGGAATTTATTCGCTCTGACGGCAGCCGTATTTCCGTTTTGATCGGTATCACCCGTTTGGCGGCAGACAAGGATGATTGTCTTGGTTTTGCGATCGATATTAGCGATCGCAAACGGGCAGAAGTGGAACGGACAAAGCTACTAGCCCGCGAGCGAGCCGCACGCACCTTGGCCGAAGCAGCAGCCTTGAGGGTAGAACGCCTGCAAGCCGTTACTGACGCTGCGATCGCACCACTTTCCCTAGATGACCTGCTGCACGGGTTGCTGGGTCGGATCGTTCAAATTCTACAGGCGGATACAGCAGCGATCCTGCTGATGGATACTGAGAGTCACAGCCTTGTGGTCAAGGCAGCCAAAGGACTGGAGGAGGAAGTGCGAATCCAAGTCCGCATTCCCATCGGTCACGGATTCGCCGGACGCATTGCCGCCGAGCGTAAGCCCCTGTTCATCGAACAGGATGCTTATACCCAAGTGTATAGTCCCCTTTTGCGCGAGAAAAAGATTCAATCGATCATAGGTGCCCCCCTGCTAATTGAAGACAGAGTGCTAGGCGTCGTCCACGTTGGCACGCTTGAGCGCCGCCAATTCAGTCACGACGATTTATATCTGCTACAACTCGTTGCCGAACGCTTTGCTGTAGCGATCGATCGCGCTAACCTGTACGAAGCAGAACAAAAGGCACGCCAACAAGCCGAATCGGCAAACCGGCTCAAGGATGAGTTTCTAGCCATTGTTTCCCACGAACTTCGCACGCCGCTTAACTCGATCTTGGGCTGGTCGCAAATGCTTCTCACCCGGAATTTGAACGAAGCGCTCACGAAAAAGGCACTGGAGACGATCGAGCGCAATGCCAAGCAACAGGTGATGCTCATCAACGATATTTTGGATGTTTCGCGCATCATTCGGGGCAAGATTCGCCTGAGTATGCAGCCAGTCAACTTACTAAGAATTATTGAGGAGGCGATCGAAACTATCAAGCCAGCAGCAGAAGCCAAAGGCATTCAAGTAGAATCCGCACTCGATCCAATGGTGGGCGAAGTTAAGGGCGATCCCGATCGCTTGCAGCAAATTGTGGGAAATCTGCTTTCCAATGCAGTCAAGTTCACTGCTGAAGGGGGATCTGTTGTAGTTCGACTACAGAAATTGCCAACTACAGATTTGAGATGGCAAATTGAAGAAGAAAAACTTCAATCTTCAAACTTCAATCTTCAATCAGAAATTTCCTATGCCCAAATCCAGGTGAGCGACAACGGCAAAGGTATCAGCGCTGATTTTCTGTCCCATGTCTTTGAGGGCTTCCGCCAAGAGGATAGTTCTATTACAAGAGTGGAAGGCGGACTGGGATTGGGACTAACTATTGTGCGTCGCTTGGTGGAACTGCATGGGGGAACCGTTCAGGCGTTCAGTGAGGGAGAGGGGAAGGGATCGACGTTTACTGTGAATTTGCCGATCGCAGCTGCTAGAGATTCCCAGTTAGTTCCTTTGATAGTTAGAAATGGAGAAAAATTTAACAACCTCTGGGCGATCGATGGTTTGCGGGTACTTGTTGTTGACGATGATGTCGATACCTGCGATTTAATTGCTACAGTGCTGACACAGTACGGCGCTCAGGTGAGGGCGGTGTATTCAGCAAGTGAGGCAATGGAGGCAATAGAACAGCTGAAACCGGATGTGTTGGTGAGCGATATCGGAATGCCAGAAGAGGATGGCTATGCCTTGATCCGCAAAGTGCGGCAGATGGAAGCAGAAAAAGGCGGTAAAATTCGTGCGATCGCGCTCACAGCCTTCGCTAGAGATGAAGATCGTTGGAAAGCAATTCAAGCCGGTTTCCAAATGCACGTAGCTAAGCCAGTCGAACCAGCTAAGTTAGCTACCGTAGTTGCAGCGCTGATGGGACATATAGCTAAGGGCTAGGGGCAAGAAAAGTCAAAAGTCAAAAGTCAAAAGTCAA
>CASBRD010000383.1 GCA_949128025.1 Oscillatoriales cyanobacterium PMM_0008
GCAGTGTAAGATGCGATCGCACGTTCAATATTCTCTGCTTTCTCTCCCCTGATTCTGTAACTGTAGGCATTTGCCAGATTATTTTGCGTCTGCGCCCATTTTTCGCTCCCCGGTTGCCGATGACTTAAAACTATTTGATAACCTGCTATAGCTATTTCTATATTATTCGCTCTTTTCCCCAGAGGAAAGTTACTAATATGAATACTCAAATTTTCAATAAGGGCGACAATGTTTGCGGTTTCATCTGGATTTTCGGCAATGAAATTTTCCGCCACTTGCTGTAAAATCTCTGAGAAATGGGGATTAAGGAGATGTTGCCTTTGAGCGAGAATCGGGTAAACTACTGCAACATCGCTATTGCTTTCGGCTTCTGCTTGCAATAATTCTCCGATAAACCTTAAATACTCTTGGGGATTTTCCTCTTCAGAATTATCGCTATCTTCATCATCATTCATCCCCAATAATTGCCCTAACTGACTGGCCATACTTCGTAAAAAATCCGCCGCATTTTCCTGGCCTTCCCCTGCCAAGTTTTCTGCTATCATCTGGCAAACTTGCAGAAACTCACCATCAATCAATTCTGAATTGGCCTGTAAAAGCTGTGGTTCCTCACCGTTGGGGCAAGTCAGGAGTTGTTGAATCAGATTAGCGTAAGCTTGGACGCGAATTTCAACCATCATGGCGAAGGGGTAGCCAATAACACCAAAATCCATCTTATCATAACTTATGCCACAATTGGAGGATAACGCTATTTACCCAACCGACAAACAAGCCCAAACTTGCCTACGAGTCTGTCAGATGTTGTCCAACTACTACCGGGATATCCAGCTATTTAGTTTTAACGAACAAAAGGGATATGTCTACATTTTGACATCTGACAACTTAGAAATCATGGTATATCGCGATGGAAATTGGGAGTTTATCAATGAAACCACAATTTGAACAAATGACTCGAAAAGAATTGAGACAGTACGTACTGACACATCGGGACGATTTAGAAGCTTTGGATGCTTTGGTAAATCGCCGCAGTCCAGACTCGAAAGCGATTATGTTCCACCCGCCAAAGAACAAAGAAGAAGAACAAGAACAGTTTGAATTATTCAAGCGGATAGTCGATGAAAAAACCGGAAATAAAACCGCTGATAGTTAAAATAGAGAGAGGGCGATCGCTTTTTTTAGGAAAGTGCGATCGTCCTTACGCAGCAACCAGACGAGTGCATTGGTGTCTGATTCATCTGGATATTATTGATGGTAAAATTTGGATTCAACGGGATGGAACTGAGGAAGGAGTCGGGACAGAACTGATCAGCGCGGGGATACCGAAGAATCGGATCGTGTTGGGATTTCGCTCGCCAGAACTCAGACAAGATACCGAGGAAAGCGATCGCATAAAAGCATTCTGCAAAAACCAATAAAGTATGATAAGATAGAGATATTTTCCGCAGGTGGCTCATGGCAACTTACAATAACATTCTGGAAGCGATCGGCAGAACCCCCCTAATTAAACTCAACAGAGTTACCCAGGACATTGAATCAACAATCTACGCTAAAGTAGAATACCTCAATCCCGGCGGCAGCACCAAAGATAGAATCGGTCTTACCATGATTGAAGCCGCCGAAAAACAAGGGTTATTGCAACCTGGAGGCACAATTATTGAGGCGACAGCAGGCAATACTGGTGTGGGTTTAGCGCTGGTTGCTGCTATCAAAAAATATCGGTGCATATTTGTAATGCCTGATAAAATGAGTCTGGACAAAATTAACTTGCTCAAAGCTTACGGTGCAGAAGTTGTAATTACTCCTACATCTGTTCCCCCTGACTCTCCAGAAAGTTACAATGGTGTAGCCGACAGACTTGCCAAAGAAATACCTGGAGCTTACAGACCAAATCAGTTTGAAAACCCTAATAATCCTTTAGCTCATTATTTAACAACAGGCCCGGAAATTTGGGCTGATAGCAACGGTAAAGTTGACGTTTTTGTGGCTGGTATGGGTACTGGTGGCACTATTTCCGGCGTCGCCAAATATCTGAAAGAGCAAAACCCGAATGTTGTCATTGTAGGCGCAGATCCGGAAGGTTCCATCCTTTCTGGAGATAGCCCCAAATCCTACAAAGTAGAGGGAATAGGCGAAGATTTTATTCCCAAAACTTTTAACCGCCAAATCGTAGATGAAATGGTGAGAGTCAGCGATAAAGAGTCTTTTAATATGACTCGACGTTTGGCGTTAGAGGAAGGTTTGCTGGTGGGAGGTTCTTGCGGAACAGCAGTAGCAGCAGCTTTAAACTACGCGGCTAGATTGTCGGAACCCAAACATATTGTAGTGCTTTTGCCGGATACAGGCAGAAATTACATCAATAAAATCTATTCCGATGCGTGGATGCAGGAAAATGGGTTCTGGGAAGGTAAAACGGTAAAATCTATCAAAATCGGAGAAATACTTACCCAGAAGAAAGATTTTCCATCGCTCATTTCTGTGAGTCCAAGAGATAAGCTGATGCAAGCAATTAAACTTCTGCGAAAACACAATATATCGCAAGTGCCGGTAATTGATAATAATGATGTGGTAGGAAGTTTAAATGAAGCATCTTTGATGAAACTCCTGCATGAGGGGATAAACTTTGCTAACCAGGAAGTTTCGGCGGTGATGGGTAAAGGTTTACCCATTCTTGACGAAGATGTGGATATTTCAGAAGCTTATCGGGTGCTTTTGTCTGGAACTACTGGTATCATAATAAAACGGGAAGAAGTTCCTGTAGGATTAATTACGAGAGCCGATTTAATCAAATATTGGATCGGTCAAACGGAGGAATGATGGAATTTGAAACTAGGGCTATCCATGAAGGTCAAGCACCCGATCCGGTGACGGGTGCTGCGATTGTACCCATTTACATGACCTCGACCTATGAACAGGAAGCGATCGGTCAACATAAGGGTTATGAATATTCTCGCACGGGAAACCCGACCCGAACCGCGTTAGAACAAGCTTTGGCTTCCATTGAAGGTGCGAAATACGGTTTGGCTTTTGCTTCGGGAGTTGCAGCGACAACCACCGTATTGAGTCTGCTGAAAAACGGCGATAATGTTATCGTCGGAGACGATTTATATGGTGGAACCTATAGAGTTCTGGAGAGGGTAATTAAAAATTGGGGTATTACCACAAGTTACGCAGATGTTGACGATTTAAACGAGTTTGAAAAGGCGATTCAACCAAATACAAAGCTGATTTGGATTGAAACACCCACAAATCCGCTGTTAAAGATTGTTGATATCAAAATTATATCAGAAGTTGCACGGCGGCACAACCTGATTTTAGTTGTGGATAATACTTTTGCCAGTCCCTATTTTCAAAGACCGCTGGAATTAGGCGCGGATATTGTTGTTCACAGTACGACCAAATACTTGGGTGGACACAGCGATATCATTGGCGGCGGTGTTGTTACTTCTAACGAAGAACTATATCAACAGTTGAAATTTTACCAGAATGCGATCGGTGCTGTACCAAGTCCCTTTGATAGTTGGTTAGTGATGCGAGGAATTAAAACTTTGGCGGTGCGGATGCGAGAACATGAGAAAAATGCTTTGTTTTTGGCGCAGTTTTTGGAGAAGCATCCAAAGATCGATCGCATTTATTATCCTGGTTTGCCAAGTCACCCACAATATCAGCTTGCCAAAGAACAAATGTACGGTTTTGGCGGGATGATCAGTTTGGAATTAAAAGGCGGATTTGCTGCTGTTGAGGAATTTGTGGCGCGGCTGAAGTTATTTTTACTAGCAGAAAGTTTGGGAGGCGTGGAATCGCTGGTTTGCTATCCGGCGAAAATGACGCACGGTTCTATACCTGAAGAGGAAAGGTTGAAACGGGGAATTAAAGATAATTTGGTACGTCTTTCGGTTGGAATTGAGAATCAGAAGGATTTGAAAGAAGATTTGGAGAATGCTTTGGCTTAGAATAGATCCGAAAAGTATGGTTTGGATATTTTTTACCGCAGATGAATGCAGATGAATGCAGATGAACGCAGATGTAGAATTACCAGTCAAATACAGTAGGGTGCGTTAGCGTTGAGCGTAACGCACCGAAAAGGTGTGTTTCATATCATGTCCGGTTAATCACTTATGATATCTGTAGTATGGCTCTTGGAACGAAACCCAACCCGAACTTAAAGCTAAAGTTGGGTTTCACTCTGTTCAACCCAACCTACGGCAATAAAATTTATTACAAGTATTCAACCGGACATGATATGAATCATAGCTTTTGGCTATTTTTAACCGCAGACAGTACCGAACTGCTTTTGGTGCGTAATTGTATAAATAACTACTAGAGGCTGAGGAGTTTTGCGATCGGCCCTTAGCTTTTCTGCGATCGGTTGTTTAAGGCTGCTAATCTTTGTTTGCCAGAAAATGTAAATTGGTAGAATTGTCAAAATAGTGCGAAAAGCCAATCTTGGAACTATAGCGGGTATTTTTGGCAGCAACCGCGTCCCTATTTGCACGCCGATCGCACCAGTAATTCCCAACAAAATTCCTACTGGATACAGAACATTTCCTTTCAGAGCATGACCTGTGAAAGCTGACGATGCCGAGAGGACAACCACTCCCAAACTCGTTGGTGCAGCAATATTCATCGGTTCTCCTAACAACACAATTTGCAGGGGAACCATAATAATTCCGCCACCAATGCCAAATAAACCAGCCAATAAACCTGCTGCGCTACCAGTAAAAATCCGCCCCAAATTTAATAGCCAAGTTTCTTTTCGATCTGTCCTCTTATCCTCCCTTTGACTGAGGCTTCCCTGAAGTTTAATAACAAAAATATTCGCCACTAATAAGCAACCAAAGGCACTCATTAGTAAATAGCCTGGAATGTGTTTGAGCAAATAAACTCCGAGTTGTGCAGTCACCAAGGAAGGAAGCCCCAAAATTGCCACCTTCTGGAAGTTCAAGTTGCCCATCCGCCAGTTTTGCCAGCTACCGGAGATGGATATGAACAGCATGGCGAAGCTACTGGTGGCTACGCCTTGGATCGGTGTCAAACCCAGACTCACCATCAGAGGGACTAGCAAAATCCCCCCACCAATGCCCAAAAGCCCTGCTAAACATCCAGCAATCAAGCCGCCAAGACCTAGAGCGATCGCATACGAGGGGAGTATTAACGCCATAAAATTTATTATAGGTAGTAATATCACTTATTTTAATCAAACTTACGCAGAAACCGGGAATATGCAGGGCGAATACGTGGTTTCAGCGATGGCTACGTAGCTTTGTAGCTTTGTAGGTTGGGTTGAGGCACGAAACTAGGGCAAATGCGTTGGGTTTCGCTCTAGCTCAACCCAACCTACAAAGAAATGGCGAAGGTATTGTTGAAGAAACCGGGTTTCACGGGTGTACTTCATAAGGGCTGCAAGCCGCTGTATTTCAGTTGGGTTGGGCAAGCAAGCGTCTGATCTCGATATTCAGGGGTGCAAGTTCCTCTGCAATATCGCCGAGATTTGTGTAAATCGTACTGTCTTCAAGTTGCAGTCTGGCCATTGTAGACTCCAGTTGGGTGGAAGGGTCTTAGCTCGGACTTGGCAGAAATCTCAAGCCTAGAAAAATTGCATCTCAAAGGCATTCTACCAATAACTACTTAATTCCGATAGAGTAAGTGTAGATTACGATTTGTAAAGTTTACAATTCAGAGTCCAGAGCGCTTGCCATATCAGTATTCCTGGGCGCGATCGCAAATAAACTCAGCCCGACCAAATGTCAAGAAATCTCACCAAAATCAGTGGTGTATCTAGATCTATGGTAAAAAAGTACTGTAAATTGAGCGGTTAACCGTAGATTACAGAAAGCCGTTCCACCAAATGCGGTTTTTCACAAAGTCAACCCTCACTAAAGGAAAATTCAGGGTAAAGGGCAATTATGACCATTCTGATAGAGAACGTATCGAAAAGATTTGGCTCGTTTCAGGCAGTTGAGTCGGTCAATTTGGAGATTAAAAGTGGCACGCTGGTGGCATTGTTGGGGCCTTCGGGGTCGGGGAAATCCACGTTACTGCGGCTAATTGCGGGCCTCGAAGCCCCAGATAGTGGGAGAATCTGGATTGGCGATCGCGAAGTGACCGCCCAAAGCGTGCAATCGCGGGGTATTGGCTTTGTGTTTCAGCACTATGCCCTGTTCAAGCACATGACCGTCCGCCAGAACATTGGTTTTGGTCTGGAGTTACGCAAAGCACGCGCAAATTATGTTCGAGAACGGGTAGAAGAACTTTTAGACTTAGTACAGTTGCGGGGTTTGGCCGATCGCTATCCATCTCAGCTTTCTGGCGGACAGCGACAACGGGTCGCCTTAGCTAGAACTTTAGCTGTAGATCCCCAGGTACTTCTGTTGGATGAGCCTTTTGGGGCTTTGGATGCCAAAGTCCGCAAAGAACTGCGAACTTCGCTGCGACAGCTGCACGAACGAGTTAACGTCACCACCGTGTTTGTTACCCACGATCAAGAAGAGGCAATGGAACTCTCCGATGAAATTGTGGTGTTTAACAAAGGTCGGGTGGAACAGGTAGGCGCTCCCGCAGATATTTATGACCATCCAGAAACCCCGTTTGTGATGAGTTTCTTTGGCCCTGTGAATGTGCTACCGAATAGCGCTGGTATTTTTGGCCTTAACAACTTGGAATCTACAAATTCTCAGGTGTTTCTGCGCCCTCACGATATCACGATCCAGACTCACCATGAAGAAACTGCTGCTCAAGCTAAGGTCGATCGCATTGTGCATTTAGGTTGGGAAGTTATTGTTGAGTTGAGTCTGAGGGATGGTCAGCTAGTGACGGTAAATCTCACCAGAGAGCTATTTAAGCAGTTGCAACTGGAACCGCAACAGCAAGTTTATGTCAAACCTAAACGGGCAAAGACTTTTCCTCTTTACGCATATTCCTGAGAAAGCGGCAACAAATATTGCTGTTTGCTGCAATTACTCAGGAACAACTGAACTCAGTGGGCTGAGGGGAGCTGCGAAAAGAAAATAAATAACTCCGGCTCCCAACAGCGTAATGGCAAGGCTGAAGAAGAGTACCCGACGGGTTGAGGGTTCGTAGGTGCGATCATCGATCGCATAACGGACGACGAAGTAATACAGTGTTGAGATTAAAACCGTGGCCAGGCCAATGATGGAGAACAGCAAACCCAACTTCCAGCCATTACCCGGACGTGGCACAAGGGGAGGGTGGAAGGCCCGAAGGCGCACGATGACGACGCCAAAACCCATTAGCGCGATCGAAGTACGCATCCATGCTAGATAGGTGCGCTCGTTTGCCAAGTGATCCCGCGCCCGTGATGGATTCTCACGTCCTTTTAGCTCTGTATTGTTCAATTTACAGTTTCTATTTGACTGGGTGCGTTGAAAATATTTTATTGTTCCTAGTTTATCCTGCCTTGCTAGAGCCACAAATACTAGCTGAACTAGGGCGTGACAATACGGCTCTCTCCATCCTTGGCAGTGACGTTTTCGTAAACGCCAGAGTCTCGCTTCACCAGCTTTGTTAACCCCGCACTTTTATAATCGCTATCGGACGTAGGGACTAACAAGCAAGGCGCAGTTATCAACCGCTGCACGGGGGCATCAGGAGGGGTGTTGCCTGCGTCGCATTCAGCTAACTTGCATAACTCACCCCAGGTGGCGATTTTCTCGTGAATACTGTGGCGAACTTCAATTTTTTGGCTATTACTAGGACAAAAATAATCGTAAGTAGGCATAAAATTTTACTCCAGCCCTCAACCAATCTCAATACTTTCTGTTAATTTAGCGCTATCAGTGACGCTTGACAACTGGGACTCAATGAGGATTTATGGTCAACTACTCGCGCTTCTTATCATCTATAGCAACCGATGAGTCAGTTAGGACGTTCTTATACCAAATGCGGGTTGGTTACCCCATGAGAATTTTTGGCCTAAACATTGTAGAGACGTTTCATGAAACGTCTCTACAGCCGAGAGACATAACGGGGGTAATCGTTGCGGATTTGGTATTAGTTCCTGAAGCCCTTGATTCTAAACCCTTCTGACCCTAGTCCCTAGCAAGAGAGTCCCTAGCCCCTAGCTATGGTTGGGTCGCTGCGGCGGCGATCGGCACACAGGCTTATTTCCGGGGCGAGCAGTCCAAGCCCATTCACGAGCGCAACTGGCGTTCCGAGTCTTTTGAAAAACTGGCCCAATCCATTACCGGCACCCAGATAGACTATAGCGATCGCATACCCGCCTTCAGTCTGGATGCTTATGGCAGCAACAATCTGCCGAACTAACGCAGACGGCATCGTCATTCGATTCTAGGATTTTGGATTATCCCCACGGCTCAAAGTCCCAGAGCTACTCAAAGCTGTTTGGTTTTTGGTCAATATAATCAGCCCCCAGCATCCCGCTGGGGGTTTTTGTTGGCAGAGATTAAAAAAGTAATATAATACACCTAGATTGATATAAATTATTCTGTGCCAACAGTATCCTAACGTCGGGTGTATCGTTTCAAAACATAAATTCTTAGGGTGCTGACTTATGGCACAATTGATAAAGCTTCCGAACGTTGGTTGCAGCGCACTTTGAGTCAGGTTGGCGAACAGTTGGCGGATGTGCGCGATCGCATTTTCACTCTCGCCTCACCCCAGCGTCATCACGTCGTACTCGACCTGAATGCGGTCAGCGGTTTGTTAACTTGGGAAGCACTGCGTCGCGTACCGGAAGGTGGAGTTTATGCCTGCGTCCGCACAGCAGCAGATGCCAAGGCGTTGGAGGAACAGGCGGCGGCGCTTCCAGAACTGATGCGTCCTATCCTGTTAACCGAAAAGTTAAATAAATTGCCGAAAGTCTTGACTGATGTGCGATTTGACTGTATAATAGGGCGCAATGCTTTATTGCACGAAACGGATAAAAAAGCAGCGGCAAAGTTATTAGCTAAATTGTTGCGATCTGAGGGAGTTATCGTGCTGGCAGAGACAGTGGCCCGTCACACGCAGAGGCTTTATCGCTTGCTTAACCCGAAAAAGGTGGATAAAGATTTGTTCGATCGCATCGTTATTGCCGAAGAAGCTATCTATACCGAAACATCCGACCCGATGGTAAATTGGGATGCAGATGATTTGCGAACTGCGATCGTTGCGGCAGGTTTAGTTGTCCAGGTGCAGAAAGAGCGAATTCCCACCCAAATGCACATCACACCTGCATTACTAGAACGTTGGTTTTCTCCTACTGTAAATCGACCAACTTACGCGACTCGTTTGGCTGAGAAACTGTCTCAAGAGGAAGTGCTTGCTGTCAAAGATTTATTTAGCCGATACTTACTTAACCAAACAGTTACTTGGGAGAGTAGTATTGCTTTTGTGCAGGCTCATCGATAAGTTTGAGAGTAATAATCCAGCGCTACCGGATTTTTTTATGAACATAGTTATTAATACAATTCGCACGCTCAGCATAAGGCCCATTTCGCAAAACCTCAGCTATAGCATTATTATCATATCGCAAACCTTCGTAGAAGAAGAACACTTCGCCGGAAATACCGCGAGAACGGTTGTAAGCGATCGCCTTTAACAAGTAATCAGGACTAATGCGGTAAGATGAGCCGAGATTCATCAGAATACCAGGTGCAAAACGCTGAAGTTGTTCGCGGCTAAACTGCTCGATAACGAGTTTATCTACAAGACATTTATAACTATTAAAATCGCGACGATACAACTGTGGGTGAATAATATCGACCAATCCTTTATCTAGCCAAGATTTAGTATCTTGGAGATATTCTTGGAATCCCCAATCATGAATACTGGGTGCGATCGACACCAACAAACATGGATTAATAGCTTTGACTTCACAATAAATACGAGCCAAAAAATCAGTGAGCAAATCAGCACGCCACTGCAACCACTGTCGATTTTTGCAATTGTGTGGCGGATGGCAATTAAACTCTTCTCGATAGCGACAAACTGTTAAATAATCATAGCCACCTTCTGAGGGAAGTGCAGGCAATCTGTCGTCTCCTTGGATGCCAGCAATATCATAGTTTTTGACTACTTCCAGAATTAGACTCAGCAGAAAATCTTGCACTTCCGGATCGAAAGCATTCATCCACTCAAAATTATTCTTTTTAAGTAAATTACCGTTGCGATCGCGTGCAGCCCAATCAGGTTTTTTAGCTAGCAAATGTCCGCCATTCTGGTTGTAAGAACTGGCGAATCCATATTCAAACCAAGGGATAACCGCAATTCCTACACGCGAAGCTTCGGCAGTTATATCGGCTAAAGGATCGCGCCCTTTGTAACGCGGGTCAATCTCAATCCCAAATAATTTCCCCATCACTTGAGAAGGATAAACCGTAAATCCTTTACTCCAGACGACAGGAAAAACTACATTAAACCCTGTCTGGGCGAGAAAATCCATTGCTTCTGCAATGCGTTCCTTGGAAGTAAGAACTAAGCTATCCGTGTTGGGAATCCAGACACCGCGTATTTCCATAAGGCCGAACTTTTCATGAGGAAAAACTATAAGCTGCCATACTCAAAAGACCGTAAGTAAAACTGGAATGCAGCAGGTTTCCGTTTGCTGCTTTACCCCCCGCACCTAGCTAGTTACATAATTGAGGCTGGTATTAGGTACGTTGTTGCGCTTTAGCGCTCTTATACCAACTTGGATAAGAGCGCTAAAGCGCAACAACATACCCAAAGTGCAAGTAACTAGCAACTTGAAGTAGTAGGTAAGCCAATTCATTAGGCTGTTGTTGTCTCTGACTTAATTCTTCAAAAGTCATGGATGATGGGTAACTCAACTAAGAAGCAAGTATGCCTCGATCTACTTTTAACTTGTATGGAACCTCCTAAATAAGTTACCAGTTTATCCACTAGCGCCAGTCCCAGTCCAGTTCCGCCATATTTCCACGGATCGTTGCTGGGAATGCGGTAGAATTTGTCAAAAATTCGCGGTAATTCGCTAGCCGGAATCTCAATGCCGGAATTAGTCACGCTCAACTGAATTTTTTCGTCCTCAGAGCGAACAGCTACTGTAATTTTACCTTTGGCTGGAGTGTACTTACAGGCATTATTGAGCAACTCGGTGAGGACGCGCTTGAGACTGAATGGATCGGAAGTAAGGGGAGGCAGTTCGGGATCGATGTCAACTTCTAAAATTTGTTGGTGGTGACGAGTTAGATCTTCAAATGGCTCTACCACATCAGGAATCCAGTCTTCTAAATGGATGATTTTTTTGTCTGGAAGGTGAGTTCCGGCGTTGAGTTCCTGCAATTCCAGTAAGTCATTGATTAGGTTAATTTCTCGCTCGCATTCGTCATTCAAAAGGTGGAAGTAACGAGCAGTGGAGCTTTGCTCTGGGTTGATTTCGGCTATTTCGCTGTGAAAGCCGCATTCCCGATTCATGGTAACTTCCAACATCTGTATTGCCATTTTCATGTTGGATACAGGCGTTTTTAATTCATGAGAAACCGTATTCAGGAAGTCGTCTTTGAGGCGGTTGAGTTTTTCGAGTTCCTGCACTTGACCTTGTGCTGCTTGGTAAAGTCGAGCTTGCCGAATTGCGATCGCGCATTGATTGGCTACCTGCTGCGCCACTCTAATTTCTAATTCATTAAAAACATATTCTTCATGCTTTAATAACCACAGGTCGCCCAGAACACCTTGATTATCCAAGATAGGACAAGCCAGGACTGCACAGGGATTGTTAATAGGCTGGATAGCCTGGGAATTTATTTCGCAAAATTGCAGATATTGACCTTGCAGAAGCTGAGAATAAATCCCCGGAAAATCAGCCATTTGCACAAGGCGACCCCGGCATAAAGCCGATGAGGTGGCGTACTCGTAGCAAACAGTGGAAATTGCTTGTTCGAGGTTGTACAAACCCGTACCGCAGTAATTAACTTGAAGTCCCAGAACTAATTCTTGCACCGCTGTTTGTAAAATATGGCTTTCATCGAGGGTATCGCGCACTTTGTCAGTAATGCGTTTGAGCATAGCTTCAAAGTTGAGAGCCTGTTGCAACTGATCTGTACGTTCCTTTACCTGCCTTTCTAGGTCAGTATTGAGCTTGCCAAGCTGTTGATATAGTTCGGATTGTTGAATGGCAATTGCTACCTGGGTTGCCAGTTGCTGGAGCAATTCAATTTCTAATTTCTGCCATTGTCGCGGAGTGCTACACTGATGGGCAATCAGTAGCCCCCACAACTGGGAGTTTTGAGTTGAATTTTCTAATTCGGAATTCAAAACTAACAGATCGGAATTATCTTGTAAAATCGGTACTACTAAATGGGCTCTTACCTGAAATCCAGCCAGCAGATCGATCAAACAGTGGGGCAGTCCTAGTGTGTATATATCCGCTTTGGCTTCAATGCGGTTCTGTTTGTAGGAGGGAATATAATTTTTGCCCAAGTAGGGATATGCAATTTTTTTGCCCAGAATAGGCGTCCAAAGGTTATCTACGGATTCGACTAATACGCTTCCACTCCAGTCGGAGTCGTAACGATAAATCAGGACGCGATCGGCCCCTAGAAATTCTCGAACTTCGGCTACAGTTGTGTTGAGTATTTCTTGGATGTTCAAAGACTGACGGATGCGCTGAGCTATCTTATTTATCAGTCGCTCTCGTTCGCTCTGCTGTCGTAATTCTTCTGAGGCTCGACTCGCCTCTAGCAGACGACGCACCCGCTGACGCAGTACTGCCCAATGGATGGGCTTGGTAATATAATCGATCGCACCCGCCTCAAAAGCTTGGTCTACTGATTCTTCATCCTCTAGGGCCGTGATCATCAATATAGGTGTGCTATTCCCTCCTGGGAGCGATCGGATTAGCTTACAACAAGTAAAGCCATCCATCACTGGCATCATCCCATCCACCAGCACTATATCTGGTTTTAAGCAAGTATAAGCGGCTAAACCCTCTTCTCCATCGATCGCTTCTGTCACTTGGTAGCCTTCTTGTTCCATCGCTCGGCGAAGCTGAATCCGCATTAATCTGTCGTCGTCGATGACGAGGATGAGTTTTGAATTTTTCGGAGGAGCGGAGATATTCATACCTGATTTGGCGGAAGTTGTATTTGCATCCGTTACCTTGAATCTTTGATACTCAGCTTCAAGAATGGGTAATTTATCTTGACTGCCGGTCAGACCCCCGCTATACCCATAAGCGTTCGCGGGAATGAAAGGCGGTGATGTTTGGGGATTCGATATCCCCAAACATCACCACCTATGTTAGTATCTTATCAGTTCTGCAATTCTATAAATGCTAGTTTGCTCTTCTAAATTGCCAGGAACAGAAATTCAGTTATACCAGATTAAGAGCGATGCACAATAAAAATCACCGCTCAACAATAGTGCCTTAATTTGTCTATTCCATAGCGATAACTAAATGCAAGTTTTTTAACAATTCCTCTGAGGTGTATCGATAATGTGCTTTTCAACTAGCTGCATTTATTTCCCTAAGTTTTGAGGATATTATACTACATTTGGCGATAAATGTCTATAATTGCCTAGAAAGTCAGTGAAGTTTTACAATACCTTATTTTGCTGACGTTCTATTTGCAAAGTTACTTTGACTCTTTCATACTCGGCTTTTAGAAGGGAAAGTTTTTCTATACCATCTTTAGTATGCCCATTCCGCCCCATTGTTTCTAGCTCTTTGCAAAAATTAGATAAATTTGTGGCCCCCAAAGTCATACTACTTGCCTTCAGCGTATGGGCTGCTTGTCTGAGTTCGGTTGCATTTCCTTGGGCAATTGCTGTAGAAGCATCGACTTGACTAAAAGATTGGAATAAGCGATCCATCCTCTGGGCTGGAATACCGATGCCCGTGTCTTTAACCGCAAATTCAATTAAATATTGTTGTTTACCGTTAACAGTTAACGGCGCAGCCATTACCGAAACTATTACTTCTCCTTTTTCGGTGAACTTAACGGCATTGCCGACCAAATTCACGAGTATTTGCCGTAATCGTGTGACATCTGCCACAATTGTATTTGGGGTTTCAGGATGGATACTGTATCCCAGTTCAATCTCTTTTTCTGCTGCCTTGAAAGCGAGCAAGTCGAGGGATTCTTCAAGGCAAGTGTGAGCAAAGACGATCGTCTGAGTGCCATTACCCAGAACGTGGACGTTATTGCGCTGCATTATGTTACTTGTAGTTGCCATGAGCTAGCAATCCTTTTTTCCGTTACCTATTCCAGGATAAAAGCGTGAACTAAGTAGGTGCAGGTAAATAAAGTGAAAATAGTTATTTAAAGATGGGGCGGGCGGGACGCCCACCCCACAAGGAAGCCAGCCTTCTTGTGGGGTGGGCGTCCCGCCCGCCCCATCTTTAAATAACTATTTTCACTTTATTTACCTGCACCTACTTA
>CASBRD010000384.1 GCA_949128025.1 Oscillatoriales cyanobacterium PMM_0008
GTCTAATCCCAAAATCCTCCAATTTTACTATCCCGGCACTCAAATTAAAATTCTCAGCGACGAAATCAAGTTCTAGATAAGAGGGTAGGGGCAGGGGAAAAGAACCCCAGTCCCCAATCCCCAATTGCTAGCTGACTACTACGATCGCATTAACCCAGATTTGCTCAGGTTGCTGCCCGGTGATGCCAAGGTAATTGTCGAGGTTGGCTGTGGGGCTGGAGCTTTGGGCCTACACTATCAGCGGATTAATCCCCACTGCCAATATATCGGTCTGGAACTGAATGAGACGGCGGCTTCGATTGCGGCGACAAGGCTAAACCGAGTGGTGGTGGGAAATATCGAAGACCCAAATTTACAGCCAGGAATTGCCGAGGGTACGGTTGATTGTCTGGTTTTTGGGGATGTACTCGAACATACGATCGACCCTTGGGCGGTACTCAAACGCACTACTGCATGGCTCAAGGAAGACGGTCAAGTTTTGGCTTGTATCCCCAACGTGCAGCACTGGAGTCTGATTCTCAAGCTGTTGCGCGGGAAGTGGGAGTATGAGGATGAAGGTTTGCTCGATCGCACGCACCTGCGCTTTTTCACGTTGGATAGCATCAAGCAGATGTTTGCTGAGGCCCAGTTACAAGTGCATGAGATTCAGACGCGGGGACGAAAAGGGGAGGAGTTTCAAAAGTTTCAGCAGCAACTAATGCCATTGGTGAAGGAGTTGGGCTTAGATCCGGCTCAATTTGCCGTTCAGACGGGTGCATTTCAATACGTTGTACGGGCTACCAAGTCGCCTGTGGCAATGCGGCGGTTGTTGATCCAGACGATGATGATGGCTCCTTTAGCGTGCGATCGCGTCCGGGTATTAGAGCCCGATCGCTTTAGCTCTACCATTCCAGGCGTTAGGACGATTTCCGCAGTCAAAGCAGCCGATTTGAGCGTGGGGCAACCAGGAGAGGATAAAGTATTTATCTGGCAGCGGGGTAATTTGCAAGCTCCAGATGATATCCCCAAACTACAAGAACTGCTGCGACGGGATTATTTAATCGTTGCCGAAATTGACGATGACCCAATGCGCTGGCCCGCTCATGGAGAAAACCAGTTTTTCAGCTACCGGGCTTTACACTGCGTACAAACTTCTACAGAGCCTCTGGCAGAATTTTTGCGCCAAATTAATCCCAATGTTGGCATTTTTAAGAATCAATTGGCTTACTTACCAGAGCCAAGACAATATAAATCCGATGACTCAATAACTCTCTTTTTTGGAGCGCTGAATCGGGAAGAAGATTGGGCACCAATTATGCCGATTTTGAATAAGTTGCTAGCCGAATATGCCGATAAAATTCGCGTGCAGGTAATTTACGACAAGAAGTTTTTTGAGGCATTGGCAACACCACATAAAGAGTTAGAGCCGTTTTGTCCCTACGATCGATATCAGGAAATTCTACATACCTGCGATATCGGTTTCCTGCCCCTCAATCCAACCCGATTTAACAGCATGAAATCCGATCTCAAGTTTATTGAATGTGCTGGACATGGGGTGACTGTGCTGGCTAGTCCCACCGTGTATGAAGGCTCTATTTTGTCAGGAGAAACCGGGTTGATTTATCGCTCCGTAGAAGAGTTTGAGGCTAACTTGCGCCAGCTGATTGATGATACTGCGTGGCGACATCAATTGGCAGTAAATGCTTACCAGTGGGTGAGAGACAATCGGTTGCTTTCTCAACACTACCGCGAACGTCGCGATTGGTATTTGCAAATGCGGGATGATTTGCCTCGCTTGAATGAGGAGTTGCGAAGTCGAGTCCCGGAATTGTTCATCCCTTCTTAGAAGAAACCGGGTTTCTGAGTTTCTGGGTTTCTGAGTTTCTGGGTTTGGTTGAGTGGTGTAGTCCACACTCGCTGGGGATTCAAATCCCCAGCTAATAGCGAAAGTAGGGGCGGGTTTTGTTCTGAGGCGATTTGTAGGAAACAAAGGATGTTTGCTAAACCCGCCCCTACAAGTGGACTGAATATTAACTTGGATCGATTATGCTATTTGGTGTTCATCCAGCAAGGATTTTTTTATCAAATTTACGCAAACTTCATTCACTACCTGCGTACTGATTACTATTGAACCTTCTTGACTTGATAGCAAAGATTTTGCTTGGGCTTGCCTGCTGTCTGTTGCAGAGCCGTTTATCATGGCGTAAAGCCAGATATTAGAATCCACAAAGCAGGAAACTTTAGAATTTTCACTCATAGATTTCATCCCGTTTCATTGGCGTGAATTTATTTACCTGGATGGGATTATCTAGAAGGTGTTCTATCATATCTCGATCGGGCCTTTTTCATCTTTAAGCAGAATCACTTTGATATTTTTTCCCTGCTGGAATTGAGATTTGTATTCTTCCGGGATTTCGATAAATCCATTTTGGATACTGGCTTGAAATTCTACGGCAAACATAGCTGTAATTTAAATGAATTGAGTTATTAATTTCTATATTATAGAGTATATCACCAAAAACAGCTATTATATTACGATCGCCGATCAAATAAACGCATTAATATTCGATCGTATAGCAACCGCCAAGGCGGTTAAGCCATAAATCTGGGGTAGGGGCGAAGCATTCGAGCATATAATTTATTGGTTAAAACCGAAGATTTACTACCCGAATGCTAATGCCTCCGGCACGCTACGCGAACGCCCCTACTGCCAAGAGTCGCCTTGGCGGTTGCTATATTTTCATAGTTTTACCTTTTTTATGATTATCGCACCTTGCCTGCATCCCTCACTTCAAATCGCTTTCATTCATTTGTTGTATCCTGGGATGGTTCGATTTCTGCTAAAATGCTGGCGATGATTTCTTGAACTAAAGGATCATCCCACTGTGTTAATTCAGCAAAGCGATCGCTATTAATTGCTTCTCTCAAAAAGTATGTCAAATTTTCCTTAATTGTTACTGTTTGGGGATGATTTATCCCTAACTGACTCCGACTAATTTCTAGCGCTTCCAAGTATAAAGGTTCCGCTTCACTGTAGCGTCCTTGGGATTTGTAGAGTTCTGCTAAATTATTCAAACTGGTAGCAACATCGGGATGTGCTTCTCCCAACAGGCGTTTATAAAGTTCTAGCGCTTCCAAGTATAAAGGTTCCGCTTCACTGTAGCGTCCTTGGGAACGGTAGAGTGAAGCTAAATTATTCAAACTGGTAGCAACATGGGGATGTGCTTCTCCCAACAGGCGTTTTGTCAGTTCTAGCGCTTCCAAGTATAAAGGTTCCGCTTCACTGTAGCGTCCTTGGGAATCGTAGAGTGCTGCTAAATTATTCAAACTGCTAGCAACATCAGGATGTGCTTCTCCCAACAGGCGTTTTGTCAGTTCTAGGCACTTCTCCAACCAAGGCGCTGCTTGTTTGTAGAACCCTTGTCCTTGATAAAATCTACCCAAACCGACAAAAGGCCAGACTAGATCATCATCGCTCAGATTCTCTACTAGATGCTCAGCCACTTCTGCCAAATGGGGAATCGCCGGGGTGACAGCTTCGATGAAATCGCGGGTAGGCGAGTCGGGAATTTGTTGTGCTAACAATACCATTTGTGCAGCAAAGGCGCGTTTCAGACCTCCTCCTCGATCGGTGGTAGGAGTATCTAACTCCTCCAACTTTTCCCGAAAAAATTCTCGAATCAGTTGATGCAGGCGGTAAGTGTCCGCATCGGTACGTTGTAGCAAGTGCAGGCGAGTCAGTGCAACTCTAGCTGCTTCGATTTCCGCTGTTTCTTCCTCCCCCGCCACCAACCGCCAGGGTATCGCTGTCAAAGCAAATAAACTCAGCCGATATCCCAACTCTCGTGTATTTTCATCCAAGCGTTCCCAACTCAATTCAAAGGCATCTCGCACTCCCAATTCCGCTGTCATTCCCGATCGAACCTCAAAAGCTGGATGCTTGAGTCGCTTTTCCTGCAAGCGTTTCAGCATTCTTGCCAAAGACAAATCCGGTTCTTGTTCCAGATATCGTCCCACCAATTCCAATCCCAATGGCAAATAACCCAACCACTGACAGAGTTTCCTCGCCACCCAAGGTTCTGATTTAACTCGTTCTCTCCCTACGAAGGATTGCAATAATTTCATGGCGGCGAGGCGTTTGAGTACTCCCAAGTTAAGGAGTGCGATCGGTTTCCCCAACTGTTCCCGCGTGGTAATTAGTACCTTAAACCGTCCCGGTTTATATTTCAGGAATTCCCGAATTTGCTGATTGTACTCGGTGACATCATCGAGTAAGAGGAGAACTTTGGCGTCAATGGAACCAGGCGGATTATACCAATGCTGCCAGCAAAAATTAACCTGTGCCTGTAAATCTTCCAGTCCATCTGGAATAGTGAAGCTAGGTAAATACACCCTGGCAAAGTTCGTCAGTTGCAAGCCAATATCTCCCTGTTTGGGATTTAGCCAGCAAATACCACCTGGGTAGCTGTGGAGGTGAGTTGTGGCATATTGGATAGCGAGTTCAGTTTTTCCCACGCCTCCCATCCCGACGACGGCGGCGATCGCCACTTGATTATTTTGCTGCAATAGTTGATGCAGTTGGTTTAAGTCGTCATCGCGTCCGATAAATTGGCTGGCGCCGCTGAGGGGGATATTTTCGGGTGTGATGTTAGCAGCGGATTTTGTAGCGGATGTAGCGGATGGGTTATCGGTGGTGGATGGGGGTGTGTCGGGTTCGATGTAGACGATGCCTTGCCAATCTAACCCCAGTTTATTGCTAAATTCGACAAAATTGAGATAATCAACAGGGTGGCCGTTAAGGAATTTGCTAGCGGTAGTAGAGGTTATCCCCATCTCCGTCGCGAAAGCCTTGATGCTAGGAAAGCCATGACGCTTGCGAGCTAGTTTAACTCGATTGATATGTTGGGGAGCAACTTGGAGCGATCGTGACATAGCCAGATTTCGAGCAATTTTTCTGTATTTTTACATTTTGCGCGATCGATCGGGCGTGTGGGCGATCGATCGCACCCGCCTGCGATTCAAATCGCAGGCTAATAGCGCAAGTTGCTAGTTATCTAGTTGAGGCTGGTATTAGGTACGTTGTTGCGCTTTAGCGCTCTTAATTACAACTGGGATAAGAGCGCTAAAGCGCAACAACATACCCAGAAAGCAAGTAACTAGCAACTTGAGTTAATAGCGAAAGTCCTCTGAAAGAGGACTGGTAGAACACCAATTCAGTTATCCCAGAAACCAGGTTTTTTGCTAGAAAAGCCCGAAATTCCGATGCTGCTACCCCAAGAAACCCGTTTTCTCTAATTCTTCAGTCCACTTCAGTGGACTTCAGCTATTAGCCTGCGATTTGAATCGCAGGCGGGTCATCGCTATGACCTTGGCATTTGAATCGCAGGCGGGTCATCGCTATGACCTTGGCATTTGAATCGCAGGCGGGCGATCGCTATGACCTTGGCATTTGAATCCCAGGCGGGTCATCGCTATGACCTTGGCATTTGAATCGCAGGCGGGTCATCAGCACAACCCAAAAATTTCCACACCAGAAGTTATACACAAGTTATATAAACGCATATATTTCTTAGTTTCAAACGCATATATCAGCCGAGTTTGATGAGTTTAGAACAACAAACTCACCCTACGAGGCAACATGAAATCTTCTTCAAAGAAACTGACAAAAAAGTTAGTTCCAGTCATCGAATTGGCAATTTCCAAGATCGCCGACTTAATCTTTCCAGGTTTAGGCATCCTGCTTGATGCCTGTTTCTTAATCTGGCATTTGTTAGAGGATGAGGAAGAATAGACCTCTTGCAAAAATCCTGGTAAGGGCGAAGCATTTGCGTATAAACACTTTGCGTTTCCCTAAATATAGCGGCGCAAATGCTTCGCCCCTACTTTGGCAAGAAATCTAATCATGCGATCGCTTTCTCTCCCCTCTTCCTTGGCGTCTTGGCGGTTTAATCAAAAAGCGATCGCACCTCGATCGTTTCATGATTCCGGTGATATAAGTGCCATTGCGCGATTCAAGATTTCTTCTCGATTAACCATAGTTTCCAGAGTATCGGCATCATAAAGCCCTTCCTCTACTTCTAAAGAAGCAGCTTTAATGGCATCTGGGTAAGCTTCTTCTAGAGCCAAGGATAATTCTTCTAATGTTAAATAAAAACCTCCCGCTTTCCGGCGCTTATTCTTCTTTTTAATTGCCGAAGCAGAATTATAAATGGATACATCCCAAGAACGAGTCGTGCGATTTTCTACTTGCTGTTTGATTAAATGCAGCAATAGTATAATGGCATAACTACCAATATTATTAATTTTATCATCTTTACTCATTTCTTCAAGTTCTTCAACTAGAGCTAGCGAACCTTTGATATCGCCTTTGAGCAATAAGTCTTTAAGAGTGAGTAATTCTTCCATAACAGTTATTTTTAGGTTTTCCTATTTTCGATTAACACATCATTGTAGCTAATAACGCCATCCCCTTTCAACAGCCTTTCTCTAAATACTCTAACCAAAAGCGATCGCACTCCATTCCCTCACCAGGAAAAAAACGCGATCGCTCTCTTGTCTTGTGGGGCAGGCATCTTGCCTGCCATTTATTCTTCCATCCAGATTTCAGATCCTAAATTAAATCCAAAATCCAAAATCCAAAAATTATACATCCTGTTCGCTGAACTCGCGAGTCAGATGGTCAAAAGGCTGCTCCACAAACGCCGTATTTACAATCCCAGCAGCAGCCACTTGTTCTTTCACAATTTCTTTCATAATCTGGATACCGCGCACTGTCGGGCCGATCGGTACACCTAAAGAATTGTAAGTTTCCCGCAACCCTTGCAGCACACGCTCATCCAGAACATTCGTATCGCCTGCCACCAAAGCATAGCTGGCATAGCGCAAATAATAATCCATATCCCGCAGACAGGCGGCATAACGACGAGTCGTATAAGCATTTCCACCAGGGCGAATCAGTTCCGGCAGTTCTTCAAACAACCGCAAACCAGCCTGCTTGACAATTGCCGCTGCATTACCATTAATCACAGCCGCCGCCGCCACCCGCGCCGTACCCGTCTCAAAATAAGCTTTCAGCGTATCGATACCATTCCGGTCTAAATACCGACCGCTAACATCGTAATTTCTAATCAGATTCGTTACTGCGTCCCGCATGAAATTGCTCTCCCAGTGATTACTATCGGGGGTTTTGCTATTGCTGAATTACCTTTGCGTGCCCAGCACCCGTTTTGCTAACCATCGGACTGGCACACTACCTTCCAAGCTTAAGCTCCAAATTGACAAAGCTAAGCCAGGAAGCACAATCGTTTCTGCTTGGCATAGATAGCCGATTGTAGTTTACAACAAAACGATCGCCCAAAAGTTGAATCCCACAGCATTTCCCAAGGGAAGAGTCAGACTAAACAAGGACTTTTTCTCTGGTGCGATCGCTCAACCGGCAAACTGGATACTGAACCTTCTCGCGCCGATCGGACCTCAACCAGTCCATCACCAGATTGGGGAGCAAATTCAACTCCTCTGGATATCGCGGCTGCGGGTCATTCACCAACCAGATCGGCGGCACCATCATCGCATCGTACTCTGCAATGATATCCACAACGCCGGGACGCCGCTTCAGCTCAACCCGCTGCCCTGGACGGTACTGAACCGCTTCCTGCTCCTCAAAATCTGCCTGCCATTTAAAAGCCATTGTTATTTCCTCTATAAACTGTAGTTATTGATACCATTTTATATATCAAAACCAGTCAGAAAACAGCATTCTGTTAACTTAGCTACAAAATTTAATTTTTTTTTATGTTCCCGCCGCCCTGAAGCCAAAGACTTTGTAATTTCAGATACAAAATCTCCTTAGCTCTCTCTTTAGGATGATGCAGGTACACTAAGTTTTTAGGCATCAATCATGGGCGATATGGCACGTAAGCCAGATCTGGGACGAACCCAGATAGCTCAGTTTCATCTGTCTTGAAGCCAAACTTGCCCCCATCCAGGGGACGCAGCACCAGTTATTGTCTAGAGGTCAGATCGAACCAGCCAGACTTATTCTGTTCATTACGACAGTAAATTAATCAAAATTTAAGTTGTACTCCCCTTGACCTAACCCTTCACTTCCGCTCATTATCAGTATCCAGGTTTAAAGCTTGCATAGAAATTCAGGAGCTAATTCATGCCCCAGACCCCACAAGAAGTCTTGAAATTAATCCAAGAACAAGAGATCAAGATAATTGACCTGAAATTCATCGATACACCAGGAATCTGGCAACACTGCTCGTTCTACCAAGACCAAATTGACGAAAGCTCCTTCGTAGAGGGCGTAGCTTTCGATGGTTCCAGCATTCGGGGTTGGAAAGCAATCAACGAATCCGATATGGCAATGGTACCCGATCCTAAAACAGCGTGGATCGACCCATTTATGAAAGAAAAAACCTTGAGCATGATTTGCAGCATCAAGGAACCCCGCACCGGCGAATGGTATAACCGCGACCCCCGCACCATAGCCCAAAAAGCAGTAGACTACCTAATTTCCACCGGCCTTGGCGATGTGGCCTTTATTGGCCCAGAAGCTGAATTCTTCATCTTTGATGATGTCCGCTTCGACCAAACCGAGAACAAAGGCTACTACTTCTTAGACTCAGTAGAAGGTCGTTGGAATTCCGGCAAAGAAGAAGGCCCGAACCTTGCCTACAAGCCTCGCTACAAAGAAGCTTACTTTCCAGTTCCACCCACGGATACCCAGCAAGATATCCGGACGGAAATGCTGCTGACAATGGCAGAGTGCGGTGTACCGATCGAAAAGCATCACCATGAAGTAGCTACAGGTGGTCAAAACGAACTGGGAATTAAGTTTGCGACCTTGGTTGATGCAGCCGACTACTTGATGACTTATAAATATGTAATCAAGAACGTAGCTAAGAAATACGGCAAAACAGTCACGTTCATGCCCAAACCGCTGTTTCAGGACAATGGTTCTGGGATGCACACCCACCAATCCATCTGGAAAGACGGACAACCCCTATTTGCAGGCGATAAATACGCTGGGTTAAGCCAAATGGCACTGCATTACATCGGTGGCTTACTCAAGCACGCCCCAGCACTCTTGGCTTTGACCAACCCCACCACCAATTCCTACAAGCGATTGGTGCCTGGATTTGAAGCACCCGTAAACTTGGCTTACTCCCAAGGTAATCGTTCTGCTTCGATTCGCATTCCCCTGTCTGGTAGCAATCCCAAGGCGAAGCGCTTAGAGTTCCGCTGTCCCGATGCCACTTGTAACCCATACTTGGCGTTTGCTGCTATGCTTTGCGCCGGTATCGATGGCATCAAGAACCAAATCGATCCAGGCGAACCCCTAGACGTGGATATCTACGAACTCAGCCCAGAAGAATTGGCTAAGGTTCCTTCCACCCCAGGTTCTTTGGAAGGGGCGCTGGAAGCGTTGGAAAAAGACCACGCTTTCTTGACTGAAACTGGCGTGTTCACCGAAGACTTCATTCAAACCTGGATTTCCTACAAACTCGACAAGGAAGTTAACCCGATGCGTCTGCGTCCCCATCCTTACGAGTTTGCCCTCTACTACGATTGTTAAGACCAACAGCAATTTAAAGCACTCAGCGCGATAAATCGCTTTTGACTAGCCCAGCCACCCCTTTTGGTGGCTGTTTTTGGATCGGGAAAGTCTGTATTTTTTCGTTACAATTGTTAACAATTAGTGTCGAATGGGCTGCAACGCAGCCTATAGGTAGAGGGAAAAATTAGGGATTTTTCGTTACAATTGTTAACAGTAAATATCCACCTATCTAAAATCGGCTAAGCCATTCCCATGTCTGACACCCTAACAAAACTGGCCTATCAGACTTTTCAGCAGGGTAAAAGTTACTTTGGTCTAGCTCACAAAACTTTAAGTTCGCAGTTGCTGAACTTGATTTATCCTTCCGATAATCGGAATCTCAAACCTCTAGGCCCAGAGATTTTAGTAAAACTTCAACAAAGGCTAGCTCAACTGCTCGAAGCAGATTGGCAGGATACGGAACGAGGTGTATATCCCTCCAGCTTGCTCTTTGATAACGCCTGGCCAGACTTTTTTCGCTTCTATCCGGCGATTTTGTTGGATCTGCCGCAAATCAAGCAACGGGCTAACCAGAAGAGATATCAAGAGTTTTCGCCAGAGATTGAGAAGGTTGGTTATCCCAGCTACTACTTGCAAAACTTCCATTACCAGACTGACGGCTACTTGAGCGATATGTCAGCCAATCTCTATGATTTGCAGGTGGAAATTCTCTTTAACGGCGCGGCTGATGCGATGCGGCGGCGAATTTTAGCTCCTCTTAAGGAAGGGTTGAAAGGTTTTAGTTCGATCGCGCCCCAGCAAATCCGGGTTTTGGATGTAGCTTGCGGGACTGGTCGGACGCTGAAATTTATCCGTGGCGCTCTGCCACAAGCATCCATCTTTGGTATGGATCTTTCACCAGCTTATTTGCGGAAGGCAAATAAGCTGTTATCTGAAAATCCAGGGGAATTGCCGCAACTCCTCCAGGCTAATGTCGAGGAGCTACCTTACTTGGATAATTATTTCCATGCAGTCACTAGCGTTTTTCTATTCCACGAGCTACCTGCGGCGGTGCGTCAGCGGACGATCGAGGAATGTTTCCGGGTGACTAAGCCAGGGGGAGTCTTTGTTATCTGCGACTCAATTCAGGTCAGCGATTCTCCTGATTTCATGTCGATGATGGAAAATTTTCCAGCGATGTTTCACGAACCCTACTACAAGCACTACACCACTGATGATTTGGTAAAAGGCTTGGAGAAAGTAGGTTTCAGGAATGTTTCTACTGAAGTCCACTTTGTGAGCAAGTATTGGATTGCACATAAACCATCTGATTCCTAAGTGGGAAATACTTGAGGGCCGATCGGCCCTCAAGTATTCCCAGAAACCGGGTTTCTTTTTGGGGTTAACGAAAAATAGGGCTGACCAGGAGAAGAAAGTCGGTTTCTATCCCCCGCTTTTTAATACTCGACCGGCTCTCTAGGCGATCGCCCTGCTTTTGTGCAATTCTATAAAAAAAAATAATTAGCTGTCCAGCAGCGTATCTCTAGAGGATAAAGTTGGTTCAGACATATCCCAACGAAGCACAAACAGAAATATTTTATGACGACTTACCAGCCAGATGCGGAAACAGTTGCTACTCAAACCTTATCCAGCAACGAGCTAGTAAAGGACTTACTAGAGGATGGGGCGCAAGTCAATTATGTGGAGGTGATTCAAACCGTCATCTCCAGCATGGCACAAGAAGATAGCGCGATGGTCTCTCAGACTGAGGTTGGTCATCTGTGGAAGTTTAAGTATGGTAGTGTTGAGGTGTTTGTGCAGCTGACTGGTTCGACGGATGACGACACTTTGACGGTTTGGTCTTCGGTGCTAAACTTACCTGCCAAGGATGAACCTCAATTAATGCGTAAGCTTCTGGAAATGAATGGGACTGAGACTTTTGAAGCTCGTTTCGCAATTGTCAACGATCGAGTAGTACTGATAACGTCTCGCACGGTGGCTGAGCTTTCCCCTGGCGAAATTTCCCGCGCCATCACCGTTGTGGCTACGATCGCAGATAACAACGACGAACTCTTACAAGAGCAATTTGGTCAATAGTCATTGGTCATTGGTCATTGGTCATTGGTCATTGTTCAAAAGCAAATAATGCTTGACTTAGTTTTTAACAAATGACAAATGACTCTTGACAAATGACTAATTCTTGGCGTCTAATTCCGCTGCTGGAGGCTCCAGGTAGGGTGCAAATGGCGATCGATCTTTGGTTGCTCGAACAGCACCGCAAAGGTTTGCATCCTCCTGCTTTGAGGTTTTACACCTGGTCGCCACCAGCAATTTCTCTAGGATATCATCAGCGTCGGTGGCCTGAATTTTGGCACGACCTGACTTGGCAAGGACAGTCGGTAGAATTGGTGAGGCGTCCTACTGGTGGACGTGCTGTGCTACACCAAGGAGATTTAACTTACGCTGTAGTTACTTCCGGATTAACTGGTACTCGCACCCAGGTTTATCAAACTCTTTGTGAGTTTTTGATTGCGGGTTGGCTCAAGCTCGGCGTGGAGTTACACTACGGTAATGCTGGGCGCGGTTATATTCACAACCCCAACTGTTTTGGCACCGCCACAGGTGCCGATTTAGTATCGGTTAATAATTGCAAGTTGATTGGCAGCGCTCAAGTTTGTCGCGGCAATACTATTTTGCAGCATGGTTCAATGCGTTTGCAGCCAGATGACGCCTTGTTTGCTCAGGTGTTTGATTCGGCTGCACCGCCGCCGGTAGACATACCTATTCCCGATCGCGGAGAAGCTTTGATTCAAACTGTTATAGATGCTCTGAGTGTTGCCGCCCTGCGCTGTTTCGATGCTCAGCTAGTAATGCAACCTTTATCAGAGGTGGAATGGCAAGCCATTATGGCCCAACCTAAGCTAGAGGTTGGTTTGTTCGTCGATAATCACTTGAAAGACTTCCAACAATAAATCAAGCTTTTTAGTTAGCATGAGTCAGAGTTTCTTGACATTCTTACTGTTGAACGGCGTGAAATTGTTCTGAAGATGTCTTCAAATCTTCACTAACAACAGTTTCTTCAACTAAAGGTGTCACAGTTTTTTGACAATTCACGCTCACACCTCGATACTTTAGGTCAAAGTTGGGCTGGATATCAGGTGTTTTTTCTACGTTACAAGATTTCCAAACCTGACCGCGATATTTGCCTGCGATCGCACCCTCAGTAACTTCCACGGTCGGAGCGCTATGTTCGTAGTTAACTCCGCGATAAATAAGTTTCGCATTCTTGTCTGGCTCAGACTCGGCTCTAGGCTCGAAGAACAGCGACAGCCTTTTACTGGTAACGAGCATGACAAGCACCAACAGCGAGACTTGAATCTGCCAAGGTGCTAAGATTAAACTCAATATTAATCCCACGAGTGAAATTGCGGCTGCTAGATAGGCTATTTCGTCTGCGGAATTTTTAAAGATATAGACAGCTACCAGGACAATAGCCAGCGGAACTATGAAAAAAAAGGGCATTTCTTCTTACCTCTTGAGATAAAAGCAAAAGCGTATATATAATATATAATTAACAAATCGAATCTGCTAACTTCTGCTCATTAATTCAGTTGAGGTTACCGCCCAAGAGGGGTTAAAGCGCCTGATTGGGTAAGTTTGGAGAAATCGCAGAAAACTACTTTGAAGCCGATAGCGACTCATTGTTTTGTGTTGGTAGTGAATCTACTGCTGCTTCGGCGATCGCAGGAATTGGCAATCCTGGAGGATAACTACCCTCTTCTTTGATCCGCTTAATTTGCGCTTCGGACATTTTTACGTTAAGTTTTTCGGCCATTGCCCGGACAATATCACCACGATCGATGATACCTGCCACAGAGCCTGCGGGTGAAAGCACCGTGATTCTGGGTAATTTGTCGGTTTCCATGCGGTTGATCGCTTCCACCAAAGGCGTCTTTTCTTGAACGGTGTCGATCGCATTGAGAGGCTTGACAATACTATGAACGGTGTCAGTTTCCCAGCGACTGCGTTCCACCGAACGGAACTCCTCAACCGAGACTAAACCGCGATAGCGACCGTCAGAAGCTGCGAAGTAGACCTGCGGCTGGGTGCTTTCTAGGAGGTAATTATCTGCAAACAGCCGCAGCGTCATGTCTGCATCGATGACGCGAAATTCGCTCGTCATTGCGTCTGCGGCTGTTAGCTGTAACAAAATTTCCTGAACGTTGGTTATTTGATCGTAAGCGCTGGCATTCCGCAAGACAAACCAGCCGAGTAGGGCAATCCAGAGTGTACCGGGATCTCTTGTGTTTAGGAAGGCGATCGCACTCAAAATAATTGCCGACCATCCTAACACTTGTCCCGTGCGAGCTGCCCAATGGATACCTTGAAAGCGATCGCCCTTAATCTTCCATACCGCTGCTTTCAAAATCTGCCCTCCATCCAAAGGAAGGCCAGGAATAAGGTTAAACAGCGCTAAAACCAAGTTGATGCTAGCTAAATCTGCTACTAAGACTTTTGCTGGACTAGACTGTGGCAAAAGGTAAGTCAGCATACCCAGGAGTGCGAACAGAGTTATACTAACCGCTGGACCTGCGATCGCCACTTGAAACGCTAATCCCGGCGTTTTAGATTCTCGGTCAATAGAAGCAATGCCCCCAAACAGAAATAGCGTAATAGAGCTGACCTTGATACCCTGCGATCGCGCTACTAAACTGTGGCCCAACTCATGTAAGAGTACTGAGCCAAACAGCAGTATCGCCATCAAAAAGCCTATCCCCCAGGCCATTAACAGCCCCCATTGGGGGTAACTTACTTGCAAATCCCGTCCATTGGCAAAAGTGAAAATAGCTAAAATAATCAGCCATGAGGGGTCAATGTAGAGCGGAATTCCAAATATAGAACCAATTCGCCACCCAGCCTGCATAAAAAATTTCCTTTACTGTTTTATAGAGTTAATCCGTTTTGACACTTGATTGGCTGGGTAGACTCTCAGTTTTTGCAACTTCAGTTAAATTAATAAAATACCGAGCCACCTAATTACTAGAATAAACGCTGATTCGCCAGAAAATCAGTCCACCAAGGGTGGGAAACATATAAAGCCGATCAGCCAGATGTAATATTTCTTAAGACTATATTTCTGGCTCTAAGGTAAAGTGTCGATCGCTATCACCATTTAAAACGATTATTATCCCAGGCTGCCATCCCCCCCAACCCTCTTGAAAAAGGGGGATAAGACAGCGCGGGACACAGAACCGAATTAGGTGAAGTACCCAGCACCAAAACGGAGTACCGATTATAGTGGGGGACTTACGCCGATTGAGTTAAAGAGAGCCAACGTTGGTCAATCCCAAAATAACGCCAGCGCCCAGGATATGACCAAAGCTTGTACCCGCTAGTAATTGGGGAAGACCAATTGTGGGTATGGGCGAAGGGGGTTTGCTTCCCCGGTCTTGGGTAGCAAAGCGGACGATGACAAGCCCGATGATGTTGCAAATAATCATCACAAGGCCAATAGTGGGAGACCAAGCTGGTGTATTGGGAACGGTAGCCTGTACGGCCAGTATTATCGAGTTAATCAAGGTTTTTTCTCCTAAATTGAAAAACTGACACTTTTATTGTCTCACTCAGCTATCCATCTCACAGGTGAGGTTGAGAAACGATCGCTCCCTCAAGTACCCACCACCAAAACGGAGTGCGCCTATAGTGGGGGCTGACGCCGAAAAAGTTAAAGGACACCCGCGTTAGTCAGTCCCAGAATAGCCCCGGTACCGAGAATGTGTCCAAAACTCATGGTCGCGAGCAATTCCGGCAAGTTAAAATTCCGAAACAGAGCGGGCTTGCCTACCGGAAGATCGGGGCCTACGCCAGGATTTTTGATGGCAAAGCGACCGATCGCAATGGCAAGTAAGTTGCATAAAATCATTACAAGTCCCACAGTCGGAGTCCATGCTGGTGTTGCCGGAACCGTAGACTGCACTGCCGCCAGTAAAGTTAAGTTAAGCAAAATCTTTTTCCTGCTTGACTAAACAACAACAAAAATTATAGAAAGCCGTTAAAAAATAACAAGAATCTGTTTTAAGAGTTAACATAAATTCAAACTTTTGATACAAATGTACAATTGGCAGCGACGGAGTAGGCTGAATGCGGGTTAAGATTTGTGGCATTACGAAGCCCTTGCAGGGCAATGCGATCGCGCAACTGGGAGCAACCGCTCTAGGCTTTATCTGTGTTCCCACATCTCCCCGCTACGTCACCCCAGCACAAATCCGGGCAGTGGTAGAGCAATTATCGGTGGATGTCGATCGCATTGGCGTATTTGCCAACACCACGATTGAGGTAATTTGTCAAACTGTCGCCACTGCTGGATTAAATGGCGTTCAGCTGCACGGCAATGAATCCCTAGAATTCTGCGATCGGCTACGCCGCATTTTACCAGAAATTGAACTAATAAAAGCATTAAGAGTGCAGACACCAGAATCTTTATTGCAAGTAGATGCTTACACCAATACAGTAGATACCCTACTGCTTGACGCCTATCATCCCACCAATTTAGGAGGTACAGGCCAAACCCTCGACTGGCATACCCTACGGCAGTTTTCCCCCGATTGCCCTTGGTTCCTTGCTGGTGGATTAACAGCAGATAATATATTGGCAGCTTTGAGTCAAGTTAATCCCAATGGCATAGACTTATCCAGTGGCGTCGAACGCTCTCCAGGAGATAAAGACTTAGATAGAGTAGCTCAGTTGTTTGAGAAACTAGGGGCTAGAGCGCCAGTCCAGTAATGCCGTGAAACCGCATCATTGCACACCACAACTGGGCCTACTATTCAAAGGATTATCAGCGATCGTTCCCTTTTCATTTGCCACCAGTTCCACTTCACCCTTTTGATTAATCTCCCATCCCGTCGCTTCCATAATTGGTGAGTGGTAATTGGTGATGGGAGAAACAGAATTTCTCTCCCCCTCTCCCACTCCCCGA
>CASBRD010000385.1 GCA_949128025.1 Oscillatoriales cyanobacterium PMM_0008
AGGGGATACAGGGGGGGGTTGCAGAAGTAAATCGAATAGCTGCCGATAGACGGGTTCCACACTATCTCGAAACGAAAACTGAACGTCTGGATTGATAGTAGCTAAATCGCTGCGGAGGGATTGTAAGGTGGTAACCGCTTCGGTGTAAGCTGTAATAGCCTCCTGAATTCGACCTTCAGCTTTGAGCAAACGTCCCAATTGCCATTGCCACCGATAAGCAATATCCGGTGCATTATTCGCCTGAGCCAAAAGCAAAGCTTGCTGAGTTAGTTCTTCAGCAGCGTCGAATTGCTTAGTTTGTTCGTACAACTCACCAAGATTACCAAGTGCAAAAGACTCAACTCGCTTATCTCCCAAACTCTTTGCTTCCTGAGCAGCTTTAGCTAAAAGCTGTGCAATGTCATTAGTCATTTGTCCTTGGTCATTTGTTAGTTGTCCGTTGCCAATAGCTAATGACTGTTTCATCAAACTTTGAGCTAAGTTAATTCGAGCGGAAATTGCTATTTGACTGGGAGGTAATTGAGTAATTTGCGACTTAATTTGTGACTGCAACGCTTGAGCTTCTGACCAGTGTTTACTCTCCACTAATAAGCTCAGTTGGTTTAAGTTTGCCTGAAGGCGTGTATTTCCCGAATCAGATATGTTTGCAGCTTGTCGGTAGTATTCTAAAGCTAATTTTATTTTTTTATTTACTTCTTCTTTGTCATCGGAATCTGCTGTTAAATCTTCTAATCTTTTGGCTAAGCTTCTTTCGATATTACCCAAATTGAGCAGAGCGATACCGATATCTGGTGGAGATTGCAAGCGTTGGGCTATTGCCAAACTTTGCTGACTTATTTGCAGAGATTTGTCTAAATCACCACTAATGCGAAGTGCGTTAGCAAGCGTCAGCAATCCTGTGGATTTTAGCAGAGAATCTGGTTGATTTTGCAGACGTTTTTCTAAATCTTGTAATGTTTTAGAAGCTCGACGATAAAATCCGAGAGTTTGTAGAGTCTGGGCAAAGTTGATCGTGCTACCAGTAATCCCAGCTTCATCGCCTGCTTGCGTGTATGCAGCAGTGGCTTGTTGCAGGCTAGTCAAGGCATCTTCCGATTGTCCTAAAGACAGTTGCAGACGACCTTGGGTGTTTAAGGCGATCGCAAGAATTTGCGCTTTTTCTCGACTTGCATTTCTTACTGTTTGCAGGAGATTTAAGCTGGATGATATAGTTTTTTTTGCATTTTCCCAATCCCCAAGTTTTTGATAAGCCAATGAAATGAAATTAAGTGTCAAAGCTTGGTTCAACACATCTTTTTTAGCGGCAAAGGCTGTTTCTGCCTCTTTCCATACTCTGAGAGCATCTGAAAACTTTTGTTCCTGGTATAATGATTTCCCTTGTTGCAACAATTGCCGAGGGTCTGAGGATTTATAATTTTGAGTTATTAAGGTTTTAATTGAATTCTTTTCTGTTAAGTTATCACTAAAATATATCAAATCCAAACTTTCTTTGGAAATTCCTGGTTCTATGAATACCCAGTGTGCCCAAAGTACTATCCCTAAACCCAAAAATAGGGCACAAATCCGTTTCAGATTCTGGAATTTGGCCAACCCAATAATCTGCCTAGCTTGTTTTGCCAGAGATTGTATGTAATGTAAAAATACAGATTGTTTTTTAGGCATATTATTGCGGGTGTTATATCAAATTGTAGGTTTGGTTGAGCATAGTCGATCCAACTATTTTAGATAACTGGTTGGGTTTCGTTGCTCAACCCAACCTACAAATCTGACTAGGGAAGAGGGAGAATTTTCTTTCTTTTGACTTTTGACTTTTGACTTTTGACTTTTCTAGTCCCTAGCCCCTAAAATTGACAGTTAGGTGGCGTTAGTGGAGTTCCGTGAGGTGTCACCTTTGGGGCTTGGGCTGTCAGGATAACTTCGCCATTGGGGCCAATTATCCAACCTTGAGCTTCCACAAGTTTGTCATTTGTCATTTGTCCTTTGTCAGTTGCAATTGACGATTGAGTGCTGAGTGCTGAGGACTGACTGCTGAGGACGGAGGGAATGCGTAAATCTTCCCAAAATATGTCACCGCTGAGGGTATCGTCAGGACTGGGAGGCAAACCACCGCGACCAGTTACAAAAAAGGTATTATCTTCATTAACTGCGGGACAAGCTTGGACAATTAACCCGGTAGGATCGACAACTTCGACAGGGGGGAGATCCGGAGGACTAATTTCCACCTGACCTTCTACCCTCAATTCGCCACTGGGTTTGATGATGCTATCCAGGGACTGAAATACTGCTAAACCTGATTCTAATAAAGGTGCGATCGTAATATTACTACCCCCTTGAGGATTTTGAGCATCAGTTCTGACTTGGCTACCTTCAAGAAGAACTAGGGTTTCTGTATTAATATTGATATTGCCTTCTGCGGTTCGATCGGCTGAGACGGCAGATATTTCAGCTTGACCCCGTAGTTGAAGAGTACGCGATCGCAAATCAATATTGCCAGCCTTACCTGTGGCAGATTCAGCTCGTAAAGCTCCTCCATCGCTAACAAGCATAAACGGAGCTGCGGCGATTAAGTTACCTGGATTTCCCGAACCTGTACTGCTGACGATCGCATTGGCCCGATCTCCGACTATCAAACTATCAGCTTCAATATCCAACGTACCAGCATTTCCAGATCCCGTAGACAAAGCAGATATTTGTGCGGGATTGGGACTCCCATCAAAATTCCTTCCCACACCAGTTATTTCCACCCCATCAGAGGCTCGAACAGTCAAAGAACCCGCATTTCCTTGTCCCAGAGAAGCTGCCGCCACTCTGGCTCCATCTTTGACGCGCAAACTTCCTGTGTTAATAATCACATTTTGTGCATTTCCCGTGGCTCCTGATTCGACTCTAGCCAATAAGCCGCTAGGAAGGCTACCATCAGGCGATCGACCGCTCAAATCTATTCGATCGGCCCTCACCCTCAAAATTCCGCCATCCCCATCTGCATAGGTAGAAGCCGCTACCTGACCTCCATTGCGCGTCACTAAGGAGCCAGTTGAAATCTGCAAATTGCCGCCCTTGCCAGACCCGGAAGTGGAGGTTGACACTTGGGCTGGGTTGGGAGTGCCATCCACGTTTTTGCCCACCCCAGTTATTTCGATCGTCTGAGCTTGTACGGTTAAAGAGCCAGCATTGCCCTGTCCCAGAGAACCTGCGGTCAATCTTGCCCCATCACTGACGTGCAAGTTCCCGGTCACAACTAGAACATCTCCCGCATTTCCCGTCGCGCCTCGTTCGACTCTAGCTAACACACCACCAGGAATACTACCATCAGGCGATCGACCGCTCAAATCTATTCGATCGGCCCTCACCCTCAAAATTTCCCCATTGCCAGTTCCAGATGTAGAAGCAGATACCTGAGCTCCATCGCGGGTAATCAATCGTCCGGTCACAATCTCCAAATTGCCAGCATTTCCAGCACCAGTTGTCTCTGTAGATATGGCACTGGGCTGTACTAAATTTTGTCCCCCTTGGGCGACATTTCCCACGCCAATCAATTCCACAGTATCGCTTGCCCGAACGCTCACATTTCCTGCCAATTCAGCGCCCTGAGTATTTGCCCTTATTTGGGAACCATCAGTAAGGCTAATTCGCCTACCTAGCACTTGGATGTTACCACCTCCCAAACCGCTGGCATCGACTATTGCCTGCTGGGAAAGTTGAATGTCTCCATATTCTGTCGAAATTCCTTCGTTATCGGTTATTTGTGCTGGGCTATTAACCAAAGGCCAATTGCCGCTAACCAATGACACCAGTTCAATTCGTCCTCTCTGTGCAGTTAAATTGCTACCTGTTAAGGTTATATCGCTACCTACCAGCGTCAGAGTTCTTTCAGGCGGCACCTGTATTGCCGACCCCTGTACGGTAATTTTTCCCGTGTTACCGCTCAATTGCAAACCAATCGGTACACTTACTGTTAGTAAAGGTGTGGTTTGTACAGGTTTGGCACTAAATTGAGTTCCATCGGCAAAGTTAAGGCTATTCGCCGTAGAAGCCAGAAACGATCCGCCGATGTTCAGTTGAGCTTTAGACCCAAAAATAAACCCATTTGGATTAAGTAAAAATAAGTTGGCTGTGCCATTGGCTTTAATCAATCCATCAATATTAGAAATAGAGCCACCTGTGACGCGGCTGATAATGTTCTGGATATCAAGAGCATTATTGAAGAAGCCAGTATTGTCGGTGGGGATGGAAAATTCCCCAAAGCTGTGAAATAGGTTGGTTCCGGCTTGAGTTCCTCCAGTGATGGTGGTGGTATTGCCGACTGGGGTAGCGATCGAATTAACTGGCAAAGTTGTATCTGGGACGATTTGTGCTGGAGTTGGTTTGCTACATATCAGAAAAAACAGTGTAGTTGCGACGCGAAACCAGATTCTAAGATGATGGATTTTCAATAAGCCAATTCTGTTTTTCATGGGGAAAGCCCTCTCGGATGTGGTGTAAGTTTGGCAGTTAGATAGGGTAACAAGTAAGCTTTTGTGACGTTCTCTCAGGGTGTCATATTATGTCCGGTTACATCGGCATTGTCTGTAGGAATCATTGGTTAAATTTAACCGCAGATGAAGACAGATGAACGCGGATGAACGCAGATAAGAGTGGGAATTTTTTAGGTAACCGATGCTACTGGACACGATATCACCGAGTCCTAATTACCCATGCTCTATCTTCGTCGCTTGTCTCACTGGTCAAGCAGAGGCGCTTGAGCAAATTCACCTTGTCCAGCCGACTCCAATAATTCTTTCCACTCAGCAGCCAGTTGCGAGTCGTTAGGATTAGAAAGACGCAGCTCGGCTAGAGTTGTTAGAGCTTCGTGCCAAATTTTATACTAACGATACAGCTTGACGCGATCGCGCGGTGTTGCCTTTTGCAGTTCGTTCCCGATAGGCGATCGCAATTCTGTTCGCCAAATCCACCCATCTACAGAAAGATCTTTTGTTGTATCTTTCGGATCGCAACGAATTACAAAAAACCAAATGTAGTTCTTCCCAATCTCTAGTTCTGGTGCATTAGCAGGAAGTTTGAAGCTGACAATACCAGAGCGGCTGGGAATTGTCAAATTTGTCCTATAAACATCTTTATCGTTTTCATCCTTTAAAACAAATTCCCCCATGCGTGCAGAAGTTTGAGGAACATACACAAAAAATGTCGGACGTCCTTCCACCGTTAATCCCAAGTTAATTTTGTCAGCGCTTTTTGGTATCAAAGCAGTCAGAGCCGAATTAGGGATCTCTTTATCCTTGGGACATCCTCCTGCGGGACGCTTCCCTCCAGATTCCGTTCTGGTTGGGGCACCTATATCCGGGTCAGGTTCATATGCGGATGTCTCGCCTCCCCTATTATTTTGGTTTGCTGGAGTGACTTGAGACTGCGCCTGCGTTGGCGGGAGAGTAAAACTAAGTAACTCCAGAGTTAGGGTGAGTGTTAAAGTCGCAAAATGCCAGGAAGACTGCTGCCAAACCATAATATGTAACCTTTTGTAACGAGGTGGGCACAGGAGCAGAGGAGCAGAGGGGCTGCAGGAGAAAAGAAATAAAAATGTTCTTAATTATGAACAAAAGCATAACAACTCCGAAAGAGCCCCTAATTCTACTTATACAGTTTGACTTTCGTGCTTACAATATCGTTTCCGGTTGATTGAGTTTCGTTATGACTAAGTGGAAGGACGGTTGCATTTAGGGGCTTTCGGACTAGCCTATTAAAAAAGCGGGCTGTTAATCAGACCCGCTTTCAAAGATGGCATGGAAATAGAGGTAACTCAAGGGGACGTACCCATGCTGACGGTGATGCGCTGGGACATAATTGTTCTGACATAAATGTCAGCTCCTTGGCTATAGGTTAAATGTTAGGCTGTTTCCAGCCAGTCATAAATTTGCTCTAGTTGTTTGAGCGTCACCAGACCGTACTGCCAAAGAATCATTGGCAAAGGCCCTGGATCTTGCTCCCGATGCTTAAATACGATCGACATGGAAGCGGCAGAAATTGCCAATTCTTCTTCCAAAAAGCGAATAAATCGTGAATTAGTTGTGGGTGCCATTCGCACTTTCACCTCCTCTTTAAGACACCATTGTGTGATGTAGAACTTCCGACTTTAATCAGTCGATAGACAGTCTTTATGCCCCTGCCGCACTGTTCTCTATACCTCTTTTGTCGGATAAGGGCAAGAGTAAAAAGCGATGCTTCTGGGGATAAGTTCTACAATAGACTCGACGATCTACCAACCCAAATCCAACAGAGGATTGGGTGGAAATTAAACCCAAAGCTGAGTAGCGCAGGGATGTTCGCCTACCAGAGCAGCTTTTTTTTTATACCGCTCTCCCAGGGTCGCTATCGGCTGATACCAAGGTCTTCTATTTACTTGTCGATCATCTTCTACTTCAGCGCTGTAACGACCCTTACCTATAACAGGGAAGAATTAATACTTTCACTTATGCCTCACACCTAGACATATCGGCATCACAAGAAATATAGCTTAGTTTGGGAAAACACTCCAAGAGCTTTAATGCCAATAATGCTGAAGAACAGAAGATCGTTTTTTATTCAACAAGTTATTCACCTTGACTGCTGCCAGTTCCCGAAGAAAGCAGATCCTATAGGAGTTGCCAATTTCAGGGACAAGCCCTTTGCGAACTTGCAGGTGTCTGGATAGACTAGCAAATTATTACAGAAGTTTGTCAACATAGATAAGAATGTTAACATTTTTGAGCGACTTTGATAAACTTCTTAACTTTATGGCTGCGATCGACTAGATTGGGAAAACTGAATTTCCACCTGCTGCCCGACTTTGACCCCCAGTTGGGCTGCTCGTCCGCCTCGTAGCTCGATCACTTGGTCTATCTCTGTGTTTGGGCCGTAGGTAGGACAGGGGGTGGTGGTACAAGGAGGCACGTTAGCTGCGATCGCTTTGACAACTCCAGAGCGCAAAAAAATCATATCAAGAGAAATCCTCACATTCTTCATCCAAAAACTGACAGGTTGGGGCGGCTGGAACTCAAACAGCATCCCCCGGTTATCCTGTAAAGATGTGCGGTACATCAACCCCAAAGCCTGCTGTTGGGGCGTGCGAGTCACTTCCAGTTGAATTACCTCGCCTGCGATCTTAGCTGTTGCTGAAATAGGTAGCATTTGACCCAAATCTGTCTGTGATTCCTTGCTGGTTAAAGGTCTTGGCGTCACCTGCTCTTGAGGTGTGGGCAGTTCAGCAGAAGAAGTGGGTGGAACTGAAGGGGAACAGCCTATGAGTAAAGCGCCCAACAGCAAACCAGCCAATTTTAGATTTTGGATTTTTCCCACTCTCCTACTCACTCTTCTAAGTTTCTCGTAAAACATATCCAACACCTCGAACCGTTTGAATCAAGCGTTTTTCGCCTTCATCTTCTATTTTGAGACGCAAATAGCGAATATAGACTTCAATCACATTGGATTCTCCCATAAAATCATCGCCCCAGACATTTTCCATAATTTGTTCGCGAGTCAGCACTTCGCGGGGATGCTCCATAAAACACTTAAGCAGCTCGTATTCCTTCATTGTCAGGTCGATCGTCCGTCCGTTGCGTAAAGCTCTGCGAGTAGCCAAATCTAAAACCAGGTCGCCAAAGCGTAACTGCTCGGAACTCTCCTTTTCAGGTTGTAGGTAGAAACGCACTAACTTCAAAAACGTTTCCGTTCGGTAAGGCTTGAGGAAGTAATCATCCGCTCCCGCTTCCAGACAAGCCACCCGGTCATCGACTGTATCGCGAGCCATCATCAGCAGCACGGGGGCCCGATTGCCCGCACGCCTAAGATTTTGGCAGAACACCAGACCCGATTCTCCTGCTAGCATCCTATCTACGACAATCAAATCTGGCTCTAGTTCCTTGGCTCGAAGCAAAGCAGTGGCGACATCGTAAGCCACCACTGGTTCATAGCCAGATTCTTTGAGATCTAGGCTGATATTCTGAGCGAGGGCTTCGTCAGTTTCAATCACCAAAACGCAAGGACTGTGGTTTAGGGTAACGTTAGTCATAAAGACAACAGATATATAGGTGGAGATAAAATCTAAAATCGCTACAATCTTGCCGGACAAGACGCATCCAAAACTTTGTTTAAATCCTCATCTGGTATTCTCGCCTGCTCAAGCTTCGGTAACCAAACCGATGCTGGTGTAATCCACACTTCTTTGGTGCCATCAGGTAGGTCTTGCCCTGTCCATACTAGCCCAACGAGCCTGCCATTACGGTTAAACACTGGCCCGCCGGATGAACCGGGGCCGACGAGATCGCCTTGTCCAGGAGGAAGAGTGGCGACGATCGACATGGCGGCGTAGCGGTTTTTTACAGGAACGCGAGGATCGGGGTCGGTACGCAACATCGGCTTGTCATCTTGGACGGTTGCGGTAACTGTTACAGCGGGGTAGCGACCGTAAGCATGACTTTTAATCGTCAGTTTTTCACCTTGCTTAACTGGTTGTATTTCCAGACAAGGGGGTGAAAGATCGATCGCGTCTAATTCCTCTGGAGCGAGTTTAACAACTGCAACTTCCAGATTGCGGTCTAGAAACAGCAATTGCTTCAGAGGGACAGTGGGAATTATTGGTGAGGGAGTAGGTGGCGATGGACGAAATGCTTGCCATTTAGTGAGGTTGTACGGAATACAGTTATCGGTATTTGTCTCACTGAATCTGTATTGCAGCCGATCGGGCCTGGGCGAATTAAAATTTGGTGCAACCAAACAAATCCAAGCATTAATTTGTGAATTTGAACGGCTACCAATTTGATAGTTGAGCAGCTGATCTTCGTTTTTAAAGTCAATTCCTTGTAAAATCAAAAGTGCGGCATTCGTAGCTATATGCCAATTTGTGAGGACAATTCCCCGACCGAGATATACGCCCGATCCGATCGGCTCGAATTGGCTCTCTCCTTCTGGTCTTAAAAGTATAATTCCAACAGAATCTGGATTGGTGAAGAACTGTTGTGCTTGGCTTACGAAGACAAAAAATATGCTGCAAACCGCACTCAATAGGAAAACCCAAAATTTTTTTTTCATGCCGGGATTTTCTGACGATTTTAGATTCTAGATTTCAGATAAAATCTAAAATCTAAAATCTAAAATTGGGTTATGGTAGTTCAACAGAGGTGGGTTTGGCAATGTGGGGTAGACCCCAGCCTAATTTTTCGCGCAAAATGCGGAAAAATTCGGGTGGTTGTAAGCGGATGAAGCGGGCCCTGTGACGCGATCGCTCTACATGAACGCGATCGCTTGGCATAACATAGCATCCGGCATTTCCATCTACCACCATCACCAGTCGTTCGAGATTGACTGGAAAAATTGACACCGGATCGCTGTTAGCAAATACCAAAGCGCGGGAAGCCATCGAATGAGGACAGATCGGCACTAACTGCAAGACCTGCACCCCCGGCGTAATCACCGGGCCACCAGCACTCAGAGCATAAGCCGTCGAGCCGGTGGGAGTGGAGATAATCACTCCATCGGCGGCAATATCGATCGGTGCGTGTCTGCCTACCTGAACCTCAAAATGACACATACTGGTCAGAGGTTCCCGGTGAATTACCATTTCATTGAGGCAGAGTGCTTCCCACAAAACGGTATCTTCGCGAAATACCCGCACGGTCAGCATACTTCGCTCTTCAATTTCGTATTTACCAGCCATCACCTCTTCTATGGCTTGCGGCAATTGGTTTACATAACTTTCCGTGAGAAATCCCATGTGACCTGTGTTCACAGTCAGCAGCGGAATGCCACTGGGTGCCACTAGGCGAAATGCGGCTAGAACTGTGCCATCTCCCCCTAACACCACCGCAAAGCTCATTTCTTCGTCAAAACCTGGAGGTGTTAAAAGCTCTATGGGCGTGTGGTAAACTGGGCTAGAGGGATTCGCATAGCCAAGTATGCCGCTACTACCAGTCGTCAAGCAGACATCCCAACCGGCGGCTGCCAGCTGGTTTTTTAACTCACCAGCAACGCGACAAGCTACAGGTTTAAGGTCGTTATAGATAATCCCAGCTTTGGGCACGCAAAAAAGTCCAGCTTTATAATCGAAAGTTGATGTATGAGAAGGGAGCCTAAAATCGAATGGCAGGCGAAGTTTTGAGAAATGTTCTTTGCTGATTGTTCGTTGTTCATTACTATAACGTTATGAACCGCGAACCATGAGTAACATTAGAGACATTATCCCAATCTTCGTGCCATTCGTCTAAAATCTTAAAGATTGTCTTTTTGATTTCTTTTTAGTTTTAGCCTGTTCATAATCTAATTCTTTGAGTTTCTTCAAAATTCGACTGAAGTAATCTTGTAAGTAGGCTTCTAGGGTAGTTGTTTCTTGGGGGTCGATGCCGAATACAGTATAAACCTCTTCCATTGAAGCATTTAAGGGTTTATCAGAAGCTAAAACTTCTGCAAAGGCTAACCGATCGGCTAAATTCCAGCCCCACTGAAAAAACCGCGCTATTTGGCGAACAGCACGCATTAAGCCCAGGGGTAGCCGCGTTACCTTTGCTTCTTGTCCGGACAAGCGCCCGCACAGGCTAATTATTTCATCGGCACTCCAAGCCCGTGTACCCACGATTGGAAAAGTTCTATTTTCGGTTTCGGGAACGGAGAGGGCGCGGATAGCAAATTTGGCAATGTCTTGGGTGTCCATGTAGGCAATGGGAGCGGTCTGGCTGGTGACCCATACTGACTGTTTTTCCAAGATGGGAACTGCGTACTGACCGATTAACCCTTGCATAAAGCCGCAGGGTCGCAGGATCGTGTAATTTAATCCAGACTCTGCCAGAAAGAGTTCAGTACATTGCTTAATCTCCATCAAGGGTACATGGGGATATTTCTGGGCGTCGAGAATGGAAAAGAAGATAAAACGCTCTATCCCGGCGGCTTTGGCGGCTTGGATCAACGCTACTTTGCCTTGCCAGTCTACCTGTTTGATGCTCAGGGAATCTGTAGGTCGGGCGGTTGCAGCATCGATAACTGCTGTCACGCCTTCCAAGGCTGGCGCTAGGCTTTCGGGGTCGCTGAGGTCACCACGGACGAGCCCTGCGCCCCATTCTTTCAAGAAAGCTGCTTTCTTGGGGCTGCGGACTAAGCAGCGGACTTCGTATCCCTCATCTAGCGCACGACGGACAATCTGTCTTCCTAATGTGCCTGTAGAACCGACAATTAATAAGCTCATCCAAAAATTTAGTAACGAATCTTAACGTTTCTCTAAGATATTATCAGAATTAAGCAGTTAGTAGGGGTCGGGGAGTGGGTCAACCTCTTTTATGGCGATGCAGTGGGGGTAAGCGAATGGCGGCGACGGGCGATCGCATCTCGTCTCAAGCTGCAAGCAACTCGGTAGAGGAAGAGTGCGATCGCCTAGCGTGCCGCAAGCATATCACCCGGCTGATATCGGCGGCATCCGCATTAAAGGTTCTCTTCCTTCTGTCCTTGAATTTTTAGGAGCAAAAAGCCCATAGCTAAACCCACGAGAACTAGGGTGAAGGACAAAACCGCTGCATTCAAAATCTCTCCGCTCATTAGTTAAACGCTCCTTTGCGATCGCGATCGAGTGATCTGGGATGACAATAGTGACTTGATGCCCCAGGTGCGGTCTAGTATAGAACAGCTGGGCAATCGATACCTAGATGAAAGGCACGCGATCGCGGTAGACTGGCAAGATGAAGGCTGAAAAAAGTTTCTTTACAGAAGTGTCTGTAAAATCAAGGGATGGCGATTGGCGTCCCCGATTGGCTGTGACGCTGGGTGACCCGTCGGGTATTGGGCCAGAGGTGATTCTGAAGGCGCTGGCAGATCCAGATGTTATCCAAAATTGCGATATTACGGTGGTTGGTAGTCGATCGCTTTTGGAAAAGATTTATGCAGATTTGTCTTATTCTGTGCAATCTGGCGATATTTTGGCAAATCCGGCGCGGTTATCTATCCTGGATGTCGAGTTAGATGGGGATTTGAATCAGATTATTGCTGGAACTGGTAATGCTGCTAGTGGTGCGGCGAGTTTTGCTTATATGGAAACGGCGATACGCTGCGCTTTAGCTGGTGAGTTTCAAGCTATTGTAACGGGGCCGATCGCTAAGTCGGCTTGGAAGGCTGCTGGCTATAATTATCCCGGTCAAACAGAACTTTTAGCCGAACGATCGGGTGTCGAGCGGTTTGGGATGTTGTTTGTAGCGCGATCGCCTCACACTGGCTGGACTCTTCGCACTTTACTTGCTACCACACATATTCCCCTACGTCAAGTGGCAGATGCGTTGACGCCGCAACTGATGAGCGCAAAACTTGATTTACTGATCGAATGTTTGCGCGAAGATTTTGGGATTGACAAACCCACGATCGCAATTGCTGGTTTAAATCCCCACAGCGGCGAACAGGGACAATTAGGACGTGAAGAACTAGATTGGTTAATTCCCTGGTTAGAAGAGGAACGCAACGCCCGACCTGACGCAATTCTCGATGGCCCTGTGCCGCCCGATACTATGTGGGTAAAGCCCGGTCAAGCTTGGTATGGGAACAGCAAAACAGCGGTAGCCGATGGTTATCTGGCTTTGTACCACGATCAGGGCTTAATTCCGGTGAAATTGATGGCTTTCGATCGGGCCGTAAATACTACGATCGGTTTGCCATTTATCCGTACTTCTCCCGATCACGGGACAGCTTTTGATATTGCGGGTAAAGGAATTGCCGATGCTACAAGTATGAAAGCAGCGTTGCAATTAGCAGTTGAATTGGCAAATCAAAAGGTAAATGGAAAACTTTGACAAACAGCAAGTATTGGCATTTTTTTGTGCTTCTTTACTTAATGCCTTAATTCCCCAGATAGTTTCTAACGCTTCTGTATTTCCACCAGGGTTTGATGTAGTTAAAACTGCCAAAGGAGTTACTCTTTACCAGAGAAACACAGAATATGTGCAAGTTATTAATTTGAGCAAAGGTGCATCTGTCAAATTGCTTTACGGGAATATTACTGAGCCTGGTAAAAGTCAAGGTGCTTATGGAGGAGACGATCCTCAATTGCAACGCCAAACTCTCAACCAAGCTTGGTTTAATTTCCATTTGTCAACTCCGAATGCTTTTTGTATAACTAACGGTCAATTTTTCAGCGATGATAGCAAACCTTCTACTAATTTAGCTTTTCCAGTTAAAGTCAATGGTAAAGTAATCAGCGATGGATATGCTGGAGAAAGTGAATATGCCACAGAAAAACTCAAGCTTGAAATATGGAATGACCGTGCAGATATTACCGCATTTAACGGAAAAAGTTCTCTTTACTCATCTTCAGCACCAAATTTGATTGTTGGATTAAAGGAAGATGCTGATAAAGTAATGAATAAAGAAGTTGGTAGAACGTTTGTAGGTGTTAGAGATGGTGACTCTAACGGTTCTTACGAAACTATTTTTATTTTTAATTCTACAGCTTCGACTCAATCACACGCAACTCTTACGCTGAGAAGTTTTGGCGCTGATAAAGTAATTATGTTGGATGGTGGCGGTTCTACGCAATTGCTTTGTCAGGGAGAAAGTTACGTTACATCTAGAAGAACAATACCGCAAATGATTGGCGTTTTAATAGCTCCTCAATAAAACTTCTTAGGTATGTTGTTGCGCTTCAGCGCTCTTTAAGATAGCGCTGAAGCGCAACAACATACCTAAGAGAAGATTAACGCAGATATGGCTATAAAATTTACTTTTACAAAAGGTCTATTGATGCTGCTTTACCACCATTTGCGGATATTAAAAAACCATCCGGTCTGTTTGGGGAAAGTTGGCAGGGGTAAACCTCCACGCAAAATTGTCCAGGTTATGGGATCTACAATTCCATTATCTTTTAACTTATGTCTTTGCTGAAAGGCAATTACTGCTTGTTTGGTATTGACACAAAAAATGCCATTCCTGGGAACGTTATAGCCTTGGATTTGTAACAAGCCTTGCAGTTCGCGCACATCGGCACCTGTATGTCCTCGTCTGAGGAGGCGAGTTCCTGGCTGAATGGTTGTTTTTAAGGTTGTCCAGGTCTCGAAATCGACTACTCCATTAATTCTCAAACCTTGTTGCTTTTGGAATGCTTTGACGGCAGCTTCTGTTCGACTACCAAAGTCTCCATCGATTTTTACGTCAAAGCCGTGAGCGCGTAATAGTTCTTGCAATTGTGCTACAGCAGATCCGAAATCCCAGGGATATAAATCTGGATCTGTTAGAGCAGGATTGGTAGAGGCATTCGCCAATTCCCGATCGCTATTCATTGTCCCGCCTTATACTAAGCTGCGTTCAATTGTATAGCCTTGTGCAGCAGGGGAATAGGGCGAAAAGGTGGCGGATATGCCTCTTACCCATCGATTAGTGTGTTAAGGCTGTCTGTTGTTTGAGAATTGAGTAGTCGGTATATCCAATCGCGGTTCCGCCGTAAAAGGTCGATCGATCGGGCTCGTTCAACGGTGCATTGAGGGCGAAACGCTCTGGTAAATCTGGATTAGCGATAAACAGACGACCGTAGGCAACTAAATCTGCATCACCGGAAGCTAAAACTGCATTCCCTTCTTCTCGATCGTATCCACCTGCTGCGATTAGAGTACCATTGAAAATGGAACGGAAGTATCCCACTCCCAAATTAGAGCTATTTTCAACCGTTTCATTTCCATCAATCCTGGGTTCGATAATGTGGAGATAAGCAAGATCGAAGCGGTTGAGGGCGGAAGCTACATAGCTAAACAATGCTTCGGGGTTTGATTCGTGCATACTGTTGAATGTCCCGCTGGGGGAGAGGCGCACGCCAACGCGATCGCTACCCCAAACGCTCACAACTGCTGCGGTTACTTCTAATAAAAGACGAGCGCGATTTTCAATCGAACCGCCATATTTATCTGTGCGTTTGTTTGTACCATCTTGCAGAAATTGGTCAAGCAGATAACCGTTGGCGCTGTGGATTTCTACGCCATCAAATCCAGCCGCAAGTGCGTTTTCCGCTCCTTTACGATATTGTTCTACAATATCTGGGATTTCTTCTGTTGCCAATGCGCGGGGCGTTACAAAAGGTTTTTGCCCATCGTAGGTAGTTGTTTCTCCTTCTGGTGCGATCGCGCTTGGTGCGACTGGTAGTTCTCCCCCCGGTTGTAGCGATGGGTGGGAGATGCGCCCGACGTGCCAAAGTTGCAAGAAAATCCGCCCTTTGCGATCGCGCACTGCATCCGTTACGAGTCGCCATCCAGCAACTTGTTCTGGTGAATAAACACCTGGAGTGTTTGGATATCCAGCACCTTGAGGGGAAACTTGAGTCGCTTCGGCAATAATCAACCCCGCTGAAGCTCTTTGTTCGTAATAGGTAGCATTCAAAGATGTTGGCACATTTCCCGCAGCAGCACGCATCCGCGTTAACGGAGCCATTACAATTCGGTTTGGCAATTCGTAACGACCCAGTTTAACAGGTGAAAGAAGATTTACATTGGTATTCATTGAGAGAATCTCCATTTTTAGTCATTAGTCATTAGTCATTAGTCATTAGTCATTAGTCATCAGTCATTAGTCATTAGTCATTTCTTTAAAGCAATGACTAATGACGGTTCTTTTGGGTCAAATATGCTGTAGGGGCACGGCTCTTCCGTGCTTAGTATGCTATGGCAGAGGCGCAGAGGGGCAGAGGGGCAGAGGAGAAAAGAAATAAAAATGTTCTATTATGAACAAAAGCATAACAACTCTGAAAGAGCCAGATTATTCACACCCGCATCTTGAGCCAGTTTCAGGATGTAGACATAGATTGAATACGACGTTCTGATTCTTGAATCGGATAGTCATTGGCACTCATATCGCGCCTTTTCATCAGTCCGTCAGAGTCAAATTCCCAATGCTCATTTCCATGAGTGCGGAACCATCGATCTGTTTCTGCATCTCGCCATTCGTACTCAAAGCGCACCGAAATTCGATTGTCGGTATAAGTCCACAACTCTTTCATCAGCCGATAGTCTAATTCTTTCGCCCATTTGCGTCGCAAAAACTCTTTGATGGCTTCTCTACCTGTAAAAAATTCAGTACGATTTCGCCATTGGGAATCGATTGTATAAGCTTGCGCTACTATTTCAGGATCGCGAGTATTCCAGGCGTCTTCGGCTGCTTTGACTTTGGCGCGTGCGGTTTCTTCAGTAAAGGGGGGTCGAATCGGAGATGGCATTTTAGGATTCCTCATTAAGATTTTATACAGAAAGGTATGTCTAAATGTCAAGTCTTCAGGACTGACGCAGAAACCCGGTTTTCCCAAAACAAGAGCATCGCACGCTAAGATATGCTGGATTTGGTCGGCATAGTCGAGACTGAAGCAGGAGTGAAATCGATCGCATGAGCAGATGGGTCAAATTATTCACCGTTACTCTGTTAGTGGTTTTATTTTTTGCGTGTCAGAAGTCTGACACCGTACCGAGTGCTGGGAGTGAAGTAAAAAATACAACCAGCGTTAATGCAGAAACACCCGCCAAACCGAGTCCAGCGCCACAAGCAAAAATTACTTTGTCTCCAAAAGTAGATAATGCTCAACTGGTTGATATTGGCACTGTCAATAGAAATATTGTGCAAGACATCCGTTATGCAACCGAAAATAATTTCACGAAAAGAAAACTGTACCCGGTGGCACGATGTCTGCTGAGGGGGGAAGTGGCGCTAAAACTGTCACAAGTTCAAGAAGATTTGGAGAAACAGGGACTGGGACTGAAAGTTTATGATTGCTACAGACCGCTATCAGTTCAAAAGTTAATGTGGAAAATTCCAGCAGCTCGTCCCTATGTGGCAAATCCGGCAAGAGGATCGAAGCACAATCGCGGTGCAGCGGTAGACATAACGCTGGTGGATAGCAATGGTAAAGAACTGGAAATGCCGACCGAATTCGATAATTTTACACCACGAGCCCATAGAAAATACAGAGGTGCCAGCGCCGAAGCTAAGAGAAACCGTTCTTTGTTGGAGGAGGCGATGAAAAAAGGGGGGTTTATACCGCTGTCGAAAGAATGGTGGCATTTTGATGCGGTTGGTTGGCAAAAATACGAAATTCTTGATGTACCTTTACAATCTATTCCATAGGGATTAGCCTTATGGTCTGTATTTGAATCTTTTGATATTGGGTATCTTTCCCTTGTAACTACTCCGCCTTCAAAGTCCGTCGCGCCAACTTCACATAAGTTTTCACCGTTTCATAAGGCATATCCAAATCAGCAGCAATATCCTGCAACGATTCCCCAAACTCTCGCCTACCCAGAATAGTTGCCCAAGTTTCGGCAATTTCAGCAGTGCGATTTCCACCAGTGCGTTTGCGTTGTGCGGTGAAAATTTCCGTTAATTCTGCAATTCTATTAGCCAACACATCCTCTATTGAAGATGCCGCAGATGTACCGCTATCCACTATCCATCCCTTCCAAGTTTGTCCTAACCCAAAAGTCGTTTTATGTCCCGTACCGCAATAAATTGCCAGTTCGCCTAAAGCATAAAATAATTGGACAAACTGAGAATTTTCTCTGGCTTTACTCGACAAACCCAATTCGATCGCACCAGTAAAACCCGTCACCGAACCCTTTTTTCCCGCTTGCACCTTACAGGATGACAGGTGGTGACGGTGAATAATCGCTCCTTCATCCACCCATTCTAGAAACGCATCTTGTTCAAATGGCATCCCCGAAAAATCATTCCAGCGCCGCAAATAGCTGTGAAACAAATTTATCGGCATCGGTAAAGGAAAATGATGTCCTTTGCGACGAAAGCTAGTCGGCGAAACAAAGCTGAGAGTGACAGTTTTTTCAATTTCAGTTGATAGTAAGTTGGCGTAAGTAGTAGGCGGTTGGGCAACCTGACAAGAGATAATTGTTAATGGCAAATCTCGCAAACTCACCTCGGCTGGTAACGCTTGCATCCACTTAGCCAACCATTGCACCACCCGTTGAGAAAGTCCCGTCACATACCAGCGATAAACCCTATCTGCTGCAACTTGTAACTGCCTACCTTGAGGAATCAAAACACCATTTAACCCAGAGATAGTAAAAGCTTTTTCCGATTCCCCATCGTGGAGATAAGCAGACAAATCTGGGTCAATCTGTCGCACGCGATCCAAAAACCAAGCATGAAGTCCCACGGCGTACTGAAGTGGCAAAAGTCCGTCAGTGCTGGATGACAGTTCAAACACTAATCCCACCAACTCGGTATCGTCTGACCAAGTGGGAGTAGAATTATGAGAGGCACTTTGAGTACGCTTGCGAGTGCGTCTGGGAGTTTGAGTCATCGCAGGGATAAGTTACGCTGGTTTAATCCCCATGAGGGGATAAATTCGATTATAGCTGTTTCGACAATGAACGATCGATACAGTAACGATACCAAAATCAGCCAATATGAATAGGAGTTACGCGATCGGCTAAGTTTCAGAGCCAAAATTTGGAGTTATAATAAAGAGTTGTGAAGTTTAAAAGAGCATTTAGGCTTTAAGCATTAGATTTGAGCCTTAATTTCGCTAATTTGGCTCTAAATGCAGATTATGGCTGATAAATCTCAATTATGACCTCTATTTTTAGCGATCGCATCCATTCTTGCGTAGATCCAAATGAAATCAAGGTGAGATTTAATCAAATCTACCCATTCCTCTAGTAGCCAAAAAGGCTATAAATATGCTTTTGTGAATCCAAATAGTGCGGATATCTCTACCTGTATAAGACCAGATCTCCGTATTTAATTGCCTTGCAAATTTGTAAATTATTGCCTAAATTTCATCTCAGGTGATAGTTCTTAAGCAGGATGCCAAACTCAAAGACACTCCGTAGGATATAAATCAGCCTCATCATCAGGAAAGAGTTTAGCACCTGCGTACTATTAGGAGGTTTGTAATGAGAATTGCCCAAATTGCCCCGCTGTGGGAGCGAGTTCCACCCCCGGCTTATGGTGGTATTGAGCTAGTTGTCGGACTGCTTACCGATGAATTAGTCCGGCGGGGTCATGAAGTCACTTTGTTTGCAAGTGGTGATTCTATTACTCTAGCTAAATTAGAGTCCGTTCACCCGCGAGCCATACGTTTAGACCCCACAGTCAAGGAATATGGCATTTACGAAATGCTGCAACTAAGTTGGGTATACGAACGGGCATCGGAGTTTGATATCATTCACTCTCACATGGGTTGCGCCGCTTTGCCATACGCAAGTTTAGTGAAAACGCCCACTGTCCACACGCTGCACGGCGTTTTTACGCCCGATAACGAGAAGATGTTTATGCACGCTCGCCGTCAGCCTTATGTGAGTATCTCCAATTCACAGCGGGAAGCAAGACTAAATTTGAACTGCGTAGCTACAGTCTACAACGGCATTGACGTAAGCACTTACAAGTTTCGCTCTAGACCGGATAATCCCCCTTACTTGGCTTTTTTAGGACGCCTCTCTCCCGAAAAAGGGCCGCATTTAGCGATAGAAATTGCCAAGCGTTCTGGCTGGCATTTGAAGATGGCAGGCAAAGTGGATCTAGTCGATCGCGAATATTTTGAGCGGGAAATTAAGCCCCACATTGATGGCAAACAGATTGAATATTTGGGCGAAGCAAACCACGCTCAAAAGTCGGTCTTGATGGGAGGGGCAGTTGCAACTTTATTCCCAATTACTTGGCGCGAACCGTTTGGTTTGGTGATGATTGAGTCGATGGCAACGGGTACGCCAGTGATTGCGATGAAGATGGGGTCTACCCCGGAAATAATTGCCCACGGTAAGAGCGGGTTTTTGTGCGAAACTGTGGAAGAGTGCGTAGCTGCTCTAGCAAAAATAGGTGAATTAGACCGCTACGCTTGTAGAGAACACGTAATAGCTAATTTCAGCGCCCAAAAAATGACTGATGGTTACGAGGAGGTTTATCAACAACTTTTGGCAGAACGCTTCTCGCACAAAGGTCATGTCCGCAATCAACCAGTCTTGGTAAGCGATCGCATTGCTAGCTAAAAGTCAAAAGTCAAAAAATAATTAATGACCAATGACCAATGACCAATGACCAAAAAAAATCAACTCAACTGAGGTCAGGGTATGTTACATCAAAGTAGGCAGCCGATGGCTCAGAGAGCCTCAAATCATTTTTCTAATTCATCAAAAGAGTCACATTTTATCTACGAGCGTCCAGCTATACCTGGCAGACAAGCGATCGCACTTATTTCAGATCACGCTGACCCAGCTGCCGAAGTAGGTAAAGAAGAAGCTGGTGGGCAAAATGTCTATGTACGCCAAGTTGGAGAAGCTTTGGCAAAATTGGGTTGGCAGGTGGATATGTTCACCCGCAAAACTAACCCAAACGACCCTGGAATCGTGCAGCATTCACCCTTCTGCCGCACGATTCGTCTGGTCGCTGGGCCAGAAGGCTTTATTCCACGAGATCGGCTGTTTGAATATATGCCTCAATTTGTAGAGGCATTCCAGAAGTTTCAAAGCAAAGAAGGCACTAATTATCCGCTAGTTCATACCAATTACTGGCTTTCTGCTTGGATTGGCTTGCAGTTGCAAAAATCGAGCAATATTCAGGTAGTCCACACCTATCATTCCTTGGGTGCGGTGAAGTACAAATCTGTTCGCACAATACCTGCGATCGCTTCTACCCGACTGGCAGTTGAGCGGCAGATATTGGAGAAAGCACACTGCGTTGTTGCTACCAGTCCCCAAGAACGGGATCACCTGCGCCAGTTAGTTTGTCAGCAAGGGCGCGTTGAAGTGATTCCCTGCGGGACAGACATTGATAATTTCCGCGTGCTGCCCAAAGATGAAGCCAGGGCTAAGTTAGGTTTCAAACCAGATGAGCAAATCGTGCTTTATGTGGGAAGGTTCGATCCTCGCAAGGGGATTGAGACGATGGTGCGAGCTTGTGCCGAAACTGAGGCGAGAAGGAAGGGAAAGCTACGGTTAGTAATTGCGGGAGGAACCGATCCAGAGCGTGCGGATGAGCGCGAAAGAGAACGAATCGAGGAGATTGTGCAAGAAATGGGATTGGCAGAGCAAACCCTATTTACGGGATCTGTCGGACATGACTTGTTGCCACTCTACTACACAGCTGCTGATGTGTGCGTTATACCCAGCCACTACGAACCGTTTGGATTGGTGGCGATCGAGGCTATGGCTTGCGGTACGCCAGTGGTAGCGTCAAATGTGGGCGGGTTGAAGTTCACGGTTGTGCCGGAGGAAACGGGTTTGCTGGTTCCTCCGCAAGATACTGCGGCTTTTGCTGTTGCGATCGATCGCATCCTGGCAGACGAATTGTGGGCTCAAAAGCTGAGAAGACAGGCATCGGTAAGAGTACGCCAGAATTTTAGCTGGACGGGAGTAGCAATTCAGTTGAGCGAACTGTATCGCCGCTTGCTAGCTGAGTCGATTATGGGCGAACACTTTAGCCATTTACCCCTGTCCCGCACTGGGGAAAAATCTGTTACACAAGTCGGGCAAAAGGTTACTGCAAAAAGTCTGACAAAACAAGCAATATCAACTCCGGTTGCTTAGAGGCTGTTTGGTATGTTGTTGCGCTTGAGCGCTATCTTACAGGTATGTTGTTGCGCTTGAGCGCTATCTTACAGGTATGTTGTTGCGCTTGAGCGCTATCTTACAGGATAAGGAAGAAGATGAGTATTATCATGTCCGGTAGCATCGTTAGTACATGAGTGAGATCGTCAAATTGTCTGTTGTCATCGGTGGTTAAATTTTTACCGCAGATGAAGACAGATGAACGCAGATGAACGCAGATGCAGAATAATCACACGATTTTTTTAGGTAACCGATGCGTAAGGACATGATATAAAGAGCGCTCAAGCGCAACAACATACCAAATATTTAACTAGGGCTAATCGACCGAACATGATATTACACTGTCGAATTCTGTAGTTACCGATCGGCCCTTCTACCTAAGAGAAAATAGGTAGTCATTTTGCCTTTGCCTTTGATCTTGATCGGCCCCCTTTTTTCAAACCAATATTTATCCTGCAATAGCTCATAAGTGGAAGATGTGATTTGAATGTTACCAGTCAATCCAGATGATTCCATCCGAGAGGCAACATTAACCGTATCACCCCACAGATCGTAGATAAACTTTTTAATTCCAATTACTCCCGCTACCACCTGTCCTGTATTAATGCCGATCCGAATTTGTAATAGCTCGTTTTTTTCACATCGAAAGCGATTAATACTTGCTCGCATATCCAGTGCCATTTCTGCAATGGCTTCTGCATGGTCGTTTCTTGGCACTGGCAAACCGCCTACCACCATATAGGCATCCCCAATAGTTTTAATTTTTTCTAAACCGTGTTTTTCAGCAAGTTCGTCAAAGTTAGAAAAAATTTCATTAAGTAAGTTGACTAATTCTATAGGAGGCATTTTAGCGGAAAGGGGAGTAAAGCCAACAATATCGGCGAACAGAATAGTAGCTTCCTCAAAATGTTCGGCTATTGCAGAGGTATTTTGTTTTAATCTGTCTGCGATCGCTTTAGGTAAGATATTCAGCAATAAGCTTTCTGACTTTTCTTGTGCTATCCGCAAAGCTTCCTCTGCTTGTTTGCGCTCGGTGATGTCTGTATTCGATCCCACCATTCGCACCGCGTTACCCTCTTCATCCCATAATGCTTGTCCCCGACTCAAAATCCATTTGTAGGAACCATCTTTGCACTGTAAGCGATACTCACCGACGTAATAAGGGATTTTTCGATCTAGGTGATCTTGGATGGTTTTCATGACCCGGTTAATATCATCTGGATGCAAACGACTAGCCCATTCATCATAGTCATTGCTCATCTCGCGATCGAGATATCCCAGCATTTCTTTATACCGAGTCGAGTAGAACATTTCATTCGTTTTGATGTTCCAGTCGAAGATACCGTCATTGTTGCCTTTAAGCGCTAACTGCCAGCGTTCTTCACTTTGTCTGAGGGCTTCTTCTGCCCGCTTGCGCTCTGTAATATCCTCACCTATATAAATTAAGTAAGTCACTTCTCCTCGATCGTTCATTAAGGGCAGTTTCATGACTCGCTGCCAAATAAGTCCTTGGTATTGACTATCAAATATCTCTTCATGGACAATTAATTCGCGTTTTTCAATAGCTTCTCGATCTTGAGCGATCAACTGTTCGGCAAGTTCTCGATCGACCAAATCGTAGAGAGTGTGTCCGACGGCCCGATCGCGAGGAATAGCATAGACTTGCTCAGCCGTGCGATTCCAAAGGACGTAACGAAAGTCATCTTGCACATCTTTGACAAATAATGCTAAAGGAATGTTTTCCACGATGTTATCTAAGAATTGCTGAGATTTTGATAGCTCTTTTTCGAGCCGTTTGAGTGTGCTAACATCGCGAACAACTATCAACACTTCATTTTTATCGATCGGTACAACTCTGACTTCCTCGTCGTAAACCACACCCTCAACTGTCACTTGTTGATCGAACATTTGCACCTCACCTATTTGCAGTGTTTGTTCGATGTATCTCATCAGGCGTTGTGCAGTATCTGCGGGCAATACCTCAAACAAATTTTTGCCGATCGGTGTATCGCCCTTCACTAAGCTTTTAAAGTTTATCGGCGATCTGTAGTCTAAATAAAAGCCATCTTTGTTGCAGCGTGCAACTAAATCGGGAAGCCCCGCCAGAATACCTCGATTCCGTTCCTCACTTTGGCGCAGGGCTTCTTCTGTTTGCTTGCGTTCCCGAAGAGCCGCTTGCCGTTCGCTGATATCCCGCGCCACCCAAATCACTGCATGGTTTGACATGGGCGAAATTTTAGCTGCGAACCAAACTTCGCGATCGCCTATTGTGAGGCTGTAATCGAACTCTACTGTCTGCTGTGCATCTAAAGCTCGGCGAATTTGCAGCCACCAATTCTCAGATTTTTCATCATCAAAAAATTGTTCGATCGTATAACTGATTACGTCAAGGTCTGGTTCGTACAAAAGAGCCATATTCGTTGGCACAACTTCTAGATTTCCTTGGATATCTAAAAGCAGGACAACATCAGTCATTGCTTCAAATACTGCACGTATTTTACTCTCGGAAGATTGCATTTTTTCCTCCATTAACTTGCGTTCTGTGATATCTCGTGCTACCCAGATTGCGCTCGTTTCCGAAATAGGTGAAATGGAAGCCGCTAACCAAACTTGCTGCTGCCCGATCGTCAGACTGTACTCAAAATAAACTTGATTTTGTGTTTCTACAGTTGTTTTAATCTGATTTAAAAAAATATTGGCTTGCTCTGCCGGAAAAATTTCGTGTATTGTTTTGCCTAAATGTTCTTCAACAGGTTTGTATAAAAGTTTGATATTTGTCGCGACAATTTTTAAACAGCGACCTGTCACATCAAATACTAAGATAATTTCAGTCATTGCCGCCAATATGCCCCGCAGTTCTGCCTCAGCAGCAGCAAGAGATTCTGTGCGTTCGGCGACGCGAACTTCTAATTCTTGATTCGTCGTGGACAGGGTGACAAATGACTCTTGTAACTGTTGAGCCATGCTGTTAAATGAATGAGCGAGTTCCCCAAGTTCATCAGAGCGATCGCTATTTACTCTGACATCCAAATTTCCCTTAGCAATAGTCTTAGCAGCCATATTCAAACTTAGAATTGGCTCAGCTACCCAACGAGATGTAAGGATGCCGATCGGTATAGTTATGAGCAAGGCTACTATACATAACACAATCGTGGTATAAGTATTCATCTCGATCTCTTCCATGAAATCAGACTTAGGAATAACAACCACAATCAACCACTCTAAGCCTCTGTTATCTCGCAGTGGCAGAACTTGCACATAAAGTTTATGTTCATCTATTTTAAAATCAAGCTGCTGCGGACTTTGCAATTGCCTTAAGTCCCCGAACCGCGTAACTAAATAATTGGCGGTCAATCGAGTTAAGCGGTTATTGCTATCAACAGCATTGAACGGTTTTCTTTTATTTTTTTCGATCCTGAATGGCTGCTCATTGGTGGAAGTTACCACTAAATTACCTGAATTTTCAATAATAAATGCTTGTCCGGATTTACCAACTTTTAGATTTTGTAAGAATTTACCAATGTAATATAGCCGTAATGAAGTGTTTAATACCCCTCGCACTTGAGAGCCATCCCGGCTGTAAAGCGGTTGAGTAGCACTTATAAATAAAGTTGGCTCAAGCATTGTAGCATAAGCTTTGTTCCACATTGGTTTGCCAGCTTTTATGCTATTTCTATACCAGCTTTTTTTGAGGTGGTTAACGTTTTTGATAACTTGCCTAACAGTAGTGCGATTGCCCCGGCTATTCGTGTTATAAATATAAGAATTATGAAAATTAGAACCATTTCGCTTTTCTGTGATACTAATTAACTTCGTGCCATCTTCAAGTAATTGTCCAGCTATCCGATCTCCCTGGGTAGTTGTTACTGAAATAGATGTGATATAATCAAATAACTGAACTTGCCGCCATAGATATTTCTCCCAATCTGGCAGCTTTTCTGTGCTGAGCAGTCCTTCTGTAACAAGATTTTGGTTAGTTTGATTAATCCGATCGGGTGTAGCGAGGAATATTTGCAGATTCTGCTGAATGCGATCGCTAATCTGTCTGCCAAACTGAGCAGCAACTTTGTTAACTGTTTGTTCTCCATTTTTAAATGAGAAATATCCCGTCAGTCCCACCGCCCCCACCATTTGCAGAACGAACGGCACTACAAGGGCAAGGTGCAGGGGCATCTTTTGGCAGCATTGTCAATTCGACGGTTTAGCGCTTTCAATAACATCAGTTTCTATTACCTAACCGACTTCTACGATCGCTGATTACTTTCGATCAGCCGCACAACAACGGTTGACACCTAATTAACTTATCATCAAACTCGGCATCCCAAGGGAAATAACCTGACTTGTCAGGCCAAAAACATTGTAAAGCAGAAAAAGATCGATCGTCACCGTAAAACCATTCAGCGAAGCGCAAAAACTCAACACACTGATATGATGCCACCGTCTCAAAAATAAGCGAGTAGTTTTCGATAAAATCCGAATAGGGCTGACCCGTCACTATAGGTGTACCGGCTTTCACGAAACTGCCGATATCGTTAATAATGTGACCCATAGTTTGATAAGGCAATCCAAACATAATAATCTCAGGATGTTTGAAAGAATGCCATAAACCGATCGAGTAGGCAAAACCAGGTTTCATCTTCTCCGAATCGCCACCCACTGCCATAACGTGCCAACCTACTCTTTTCACATCATCAACAATTTTCTTTTTTACTGAGTCATTGATGTGACGCTCTTTCATTTTTAATCCCCTTGCATAAAACCGCATTCTTTAGTATAATGCCTTCGCCATTTATTTGTAGGTTGGGTTGAGCGCGAGCGAAACCCAACGCATTTGCCCTAGTTTCGTGCCTCAACCCAACCTACAAATTAGGCATTTTAGGTTTTTGGCGAAGGTATTGTTAGTATAATCATAATTATCAAGTTTGCCTAGATTATATTCCGATGAATATCTTACAAAATCATCACAAAGTGGTAATTTTTGATACTACCATGCGCGATGGAGAACTTACACCGGGTGTCAAAATGAACATTCACGAAAAAATTAGCATTGCCCAAGTGCTAGAACAGATCGGCGTAGACGTTATTGAAGTTGGTTATCCAGGGAAGTATGAAAAAGATTTTGATGAAATATTCGAGATATCTAAAATAATTGAAAAATCTACTATTCGCGGACTGGCAAGCTCAAATCAAGAGGAAATCCTCAGCGTTGCCAAAGCCATTAAACCAGCTGCCAAAGGAAGAATTCATACTTATACATCGGTCAATCTAAAAAATCAATCTAAACTCAGTGAAGCAGAAGTATTAGCCACAATCAAGGAAAGTGTTTCATTAGCGAAAAATTACTGCGATGATATAGAGTGGAGTGCTTTTGATGCTACCAGAAGCGAACCGGATTTTTTGTGTAGAGCGGTAGAAGTTGCCATCAAAAGTGGAGCCACTACTGTTAGTATACCTGATAGCTTAGGATTGCTCTTACCTGAAGAATTTGCCCAACTTCTACAGAGGATTTTTAACCGAGTTCCAAATATCGATAAAGCCATTGTTTCAGTACATTGCCACGATGATTTAGGCATGGCGGTTAAAAATTCCCTGATCGCATTAAACTGTGGGGTTAGACAGATCGAATGTTCGCTGAACGGTTTGGGTGCGAGAAAAGGTAATGCGGATTTAGAAGAAATTGTTGAGGGAGTTTTAGAACAGGAAGATTTACCAATAGAAATTGAAACATCTTTAATTAAAAAAGCATCAAAATTAGTTAGTACAATTACCGGAATCGAAAATAAAAAGCAGGTGTTAGCTTGGGGCAAGGGCGAAGCATTCCCCAATCAAAATCATTGATTTTTTCGAGAGGTTATCGTGCGGAATGTTGGGTGTTTCGGAATTATTATGCTAATGTGTACCATGAACATTATTGTAGGGGCACGGCATAATTAAAACCTTGATATAACCAACATATTGATGATGCCGTGCCCCTACAGCATATTTGGCCTAAAAGAACCGTTAGTTCGATTGACTCTTGTTCGGAATGGATAATGGGTACGTTGTTGCGCTTTAGCGCTCTTTTAGCGCTAAAGCGCAACAACGTACCTGCCGCGCGATCGCAATTTTCTAGCCTACCACCAGCGCAACCCAAGCGATCGATTTTTTAATTACTTCAAAACATCATATACTCAAAGGTTGCACCTTGTTCGCGATCGACTAAACTACGGAGATAAAAACCTTGGGCATAGAACTACGCAGTTACGTATTTCTAGACAACTTACAGCCTCAGTACGCAGCTTACTTAGGCACGGTGGCGCAAGGGTTTTTGCCATTGCCGGGGGATACGTCGCTGTGGATTGAAATCTCACCTGGGATAGAAATTAACCGCATTACTGATGTCGCCTTGAAATCCGCCTCTGTACGTCCAGCGGTGCTAGCTGTTGAACGACTTTACGGACTTTTAGAAATACATTCTAGCGCCCAAGGCGAGACGCGAGCAGCTGGTAAAGCGATACTGGAGACGATCGGAGTCCGCAGAGAAGATTGTATCAAACCGCGAGTTATTTCTAGCCAGATTATTCGCAATATTGATTCTTACCAAACACAACTGATCAATCGCGGCAGGCGCGGACAGATGATTCTGACAGGACAAACGCTTTATGTGTTAGAAGTTGAGCCTGCCGCTTACGCAGCACTGGCAGCGAACGAGGCAGAGAAAGCCGCTCTGATTAACATTTTAGACGTTCACCCGCTCGGCAGTTTCGGGCGGGTCTATCTGGGGGGAGCGGAACGGGATATTATAGCGGGTTCCAAAGCGGCGCTGGCGGCGATCGAAAATGTGCCAGGAAGAGACAATTTTCCGCTTGGGCGTAACGAATAAGGGGAGTGGGGGAGTGCAATGAACAATAAACAATTAGCAAATGAACAATGACAAAATCTAATTATTTAACTACAACAGCCGCGATTATTGAGCAAGCTAAAATTCGCGAAGATGCTCTGCCGATTAAAAACGAAAAGTGTCGATCGCAATTCTTTTTCCATCCTCATCCCACGCCAAAAGTTTGCCTTCTTTTGCACGGATTTACCGCAGGCCCCTACCAGTTTGAACCGCTGGGCGAAGCCTTTTTTCAGGCTGGTTACAATGTCTTAGCTCCTTTATTGCCCGGTCATGGTATTGCGGGGGATTGGAATGGCGATAATCCCCCTCCGCTGCCAGAAGACGCTCAAGTTTATCAACAATTTGCGATCTATTGGTTAGAGCAAGCGAAACTTTTGGGAGAAGAAATAATAGTCGGAGGATATTCGGTTAGCGGCACTTTAGCAGCTTGGTTAGCACTGGAACGTCCAGAACAAATAGAAAAAACACTACTATTTGCTCCCTACTTAAGTAGCAGTATCAAAATTACAGATTGGCTCGTTTCCATTCTACCTTTTTATTATGAATGGCTAAATAAGGACAATCCAGGCAATTTTGGCTATGAAGGCTTTCAGATTCCTTCGCTGCGGCTGTTTTTAGATATGGGTGAAGAGATTCGGTCGCGAGTCCAAAACAGTCCCGTTACGCCGATGTTGATTATGGGTAGTGAAAGCGATCGGGCCATCAACCTTGACGAACAGCGCGATTTGTTTGAAGCCGTACTCCAACATCAGCCTAACTCCTGGTATTACTGCTTCGACAAATCCTTAGATATCCCTCATACAATGATGACTAAATTAGAGGGAAATGAATATCTGGATATACTCATTACTCTAACTAAAGCTTATGTAGAAACTGATTTACCCTGGTTTCTTGTCAAGGAAATTGCTGATGAAATACTGCAAGGAAAAAGTTTCGATGCTGTTGTGGAAGAATTGAATATTGCTCAACAGGTTTGCCCTGATTTGCGCTTGATGATGAGGATGGTGGATAAGGAAAGCATTGTTGACGAGGGTGAGTAGAGAAAATGCAGGGAACCCCACCCCCAGCCCCTCCCCGTCCACGGGGAGGGGAGCCTCGCTTATCAAGTGTGACGTTCTCGATCGCTCTGCGCCGCCTACAATCTATGTGTAATTACGGAAAAAGATTATGAAAATTCGTTATTGGACTGTATAAATACTGGATTAGATGTAACCTAATCCGTCAAGAAAAAGGTTCCTGGGTGGATGGTAATCGGGATGCTGAAATCTACATTTCCAATGGTAACTGGGGCTTTAAATCCATAACTACCATGAATAATGCTTCAATTATGAATGGCGATTATGTCAATCTGGTTGTCGGTGATTTAACGGGTGGTGGCGCTGATGACATCATTCGCCAAGAGAAAGGTAATTGGGTAGATGGTAAGAATGATGTTGAATTTTTGACTTACTCTAATGGCAATTTTCTCAAGAAAAAAGATGCGCCTAATATGTCTGAACTGAATGGCAATTATGTCACTTTGGTTCCAGGTTTATTCGGAACGTCTTCAAATACCACACTACCGAATCCTCCAGGGAATAGCAACAGCTTGCCAACTAGCGCACAACAGGCAGATCCCTTCTTCAAACTTCAATACTCGAACCAGAAGTATAACCTTGATGGGCCTAATAGCAGTACTAACTGTGGCCCTGCCAGCTTGGCTATGGTACTTAAAACGCTAGGTCGTGAACCAGTTAATATCAGCACTGAAACCAGTATAGATTATGCACGTTACCTGATGTTCGGCTATTCTAACGGTACGAGGCAAGGTGTTCCAGTGCTGGATCAAGACACCGTATGGACTAATTTCGATCAAGTCAAAGCGGGCATCCAAAAGGCAGGCGGGACACCAGAACAGCTAACAGGATGGGATGCTCTAGATCGCAGCCTTAATGCAGGAAAGCCCGTGATATCTTTTGGGAATTTAACTAATGCGTGGCGTCAACAGTTCCCTAACAGAGTAGGTAGTGGCTCTGGTGGTCACTGGAACGCAATTCTTGGAAAAACCTCAGATGGCAAATATATTGTTGCCGATCCGATGCACGAGGGTGGCGCAGTTGCAATGACGAAAAATCAACTTGCTGTTTTCACCTATAACGGCTACCCCGAATTCATTTCTTTCGCTCGTAAATAGGGCAAACACATCTAATTGAGCGGTGTAATCACCGAATAACAAACAGCGATCGCATTTCCCATTTATTCAGAATGCGATCGCTTTTTATTTGTCTACAATCTTCAAGAACAATTCAGTAATCAACATTTCCGAGTGTAGGGACACGGCATCATAGATATTTTGGCCAAAGATTAAATCTTAATTCTGCCGTGTCCCTACACCCATTTTGAGGAATGCGATATGCCGTTCGTCAGCTACGCGATCGCCTTTTCCCATTTATTCAGAATGCGATCGCTTTTGTTGAATTGGAGAGTGCGTTCGCTTCGCGATCGCATCTTTTTTCCTTGCACAAATCTTGCGCCTCCGCTTCAAGCCCGCTTGGGGTTCAAACCCCAGGCTAATAGCGAAAGTCCACTTAAGTGGACTAAAGAAAATGGTTTTCAGTCGGATTTATCCGACTTTCGCTATTAGACGGGGAATTGATTAAGAGTCGGGTGATGACCACTGAGGCAAGATTTTTGTCTGGAATTGTAAAAGGCGATCGCATTGACCATTTATTCAGAATGCGATCGCATTTTTTTGTCTGAAATCTTCAAGAACAATTCAGGGAGAGAAATTTCGCATTGTAGGGACACGGCATCATAGATATTTTGGCCAAAGGTTAAATCTTAATTATGCCGTGTCCCTACAGCCATTTTGAGGAATGCGATATGCCGTTCGTCAGCTACGCGATCGCATTTTCGATTTATTCAGAATGCGATCGCACTTGCCCAAATTTGGCCAATGTGCTTAACACGATCGACCTTCCAGAAGGGATTAAACAATGGGTGGGGGGCCCATTGGGTATCCCAGGTGCAACTGACTCCGAACTCTTTGAAACCTTGAATAACACAGGTTCGTGGGCTGCTGTACTTTGGGAAGTTGGCGCAGGAATAGGACAGATGGTACTCGTTGATGGTCTGGATGAGGCAGGATATGTTCTTATTCGTGACCCTTGGGATGGCACAAGGTATAGAATGACAAGAGAAGACTTTCTAAAATACTGGACTACTCAAGCAGTTTTTCGGAGTTAATAATGAACGTAAAAGTGCTTTCGATCGAACCAGCAAAAGAAACAGGAACGTTCGATGTATTAGTTTCAATGGATACAGATGAACACAAGTTCACCATGACAGTTGAAACACATATAGTTTCTGACAAAGGAATTCAAGTTACCAATGGCGACAAGCATTTTTCACAAACTTTCAAATTTCACCAAATGATCGCTCTGAAAATATCCAAATTAGTCTCAAAAGTCTACAACAATCAGGCTGTCGAACTGCCAGCAGATATTGACGAATCTTATCACAAAGAACTCGCCTCTTATGTGTGAGAGTGCGATCGCCTTTTTTGTGAGAATGCGATCGCATCTTTTTGCTCAAAATATGACCGAACAATTCTGTAATCAACATTTCCGTCTGTAGGGGCACGGCATCATAGATATTTTGGCAAAACGTTAAACCTTAATTATCCCGTGCCCCTACACCCATTCTGAAGAATGCGATCGCTATTCGTGCCGTAGGTATATCGTTCTTTGTGTAGCAAGAACAAACTGCGATCGCCACTACCCCACTCCCATGTCCCAAAGTGAAATGCGTTCGCGCAGCTGACGAACGGCATATCGCATCCTGGCAAACCAGGCTCAGGCGTCAAATCCCTAGTTGACACGAGCATGGGAATCTGATAATAATAAGAATTTGTGAAAACTTTAGCGCTTTTAATAAACCCTTGGCTAACGTAATAGTGATAGGTGCCCAGTGGGGCGATGAAGGAAAAGGTAAAATCACCGATTTACTCAGCAAATCAGCAGATATAGTTGTACGTTACCAAGGGGGTGTCAACGCCGGACACACCGTCGTGGTGCAAGGGCAGACCTTCAAGCTGCATCTAATTCCATCGGGAATTTTATATCCCGACACCGAGTGCATCATCGGTTGCGGCACCGTCATCGACCCCCAGGTACTCATTGAAGAACTAGACCAGCTAGAAAAGCTGGGCATCTCAACGCGCAATCTGCTGATTTCCCAGACAGCCCACGTCACCATGCCATACCACCGCATGATTGACCAAGCATCGGAAGAACGGCGGGGAAACCACAAAATCGGCACCACAGGTCGCGGCATCGGCCCAACCTATGCGGATAAATCCGAGCGTACCGGCATCCGTATCCTAGACTTAATGGACCCAGATGCCCTCCGCAAACAGCTTAACTGGACGATAAATTATAAAAACGTCATCCTAGAAAAGCTTTATAATTTGCCACCCCTCGATGCAGAAGAGACGATCGAGCATTACTTGGAATATGCAGACCGCCTACGCCCCCATGTGGTAGACACCTCCTTAAAGATTTACGACGCCATCCAACGGCGACGCAACATCCTGTTTGAAGGCGCACAAGGAACCCTCCTAGATCTCGATCACGGCACATATCCCTACGTCACCTCCTCCAACCCCGTCGCGGGTGGAGCTTGCGTAGGCACAGGCGTCGGCCCGACAATGATCGATCGCGTCATTGGTGTAGCCAAAGCATACACCACACGAGTCGGCGAAGGGCCATTTCCCACCGAACTCCACGGCGAAGTGGGAGAAATGCTCTGCGATCGCGGCGCAGAATTTGGCACCACCACCGGACGCAAAAGACGCTGCGGCTGGTTTGACGCCGTAATCGGTCGCTACGCCGTCCGCATCAACGGCTTGGACTGTCTCGCCATCACCAAACTCGACGTACTCGACGACCTCGAAGAAATCCAAGTTTGCGTAGCCTACGAAATCGACGGTCAACACTGTCACGACTTTCCCAGCAGTTCCCGCATCTTCGCCCGTTGTCAACCCATCTACAAAACCGTACCCGGTTGGAAACAATCCACAGCAGAGTGTCGTAAGCTGGAAGACCTACCAAAACAAGCGCTAGACTATCTCAAGTTCCTAGCCGAATTGATGGAAGTTCCGATCGCGATCGTCTCCCTGGGAGCCAGCCGCGACCAAACAATTATTGTAGAAGATCCCATTCACGGCCCCAAACGAGCGCTGCTGCACACTGATGGCACACCTGTAGCAGTCTGAAATGCGATCGCTAATTGCTACAATCCAAAATCCAAAATCTAAAATCTAAAATCAGAACATGGAACTCACAGTTGAATGTCAAAAGCGGCTTGAAAACAGCAAACCGAACGCCCTGCGTCGTAACGGCAAAATTCCAGCCGTTTTGTATGGACACAAGGGTGCAGAGTCAATTGCTCTGACACTGAATGCGAAAGTCGCCGAACAGCTGCTTAAAAAAGCATCCCTCAACAACACCCTCATTAATCTGAACATTCCTGACATCCCTTGGAACGGTCAAACTCTCTTGCGAGAAGTCCAATCTCATTCCGCAAAGGGATTTATCTACCACCTCAGCTTTTTTGCCGTCTCAGCTCACGGCACCTTGGAAGTGGGAGTGCGCCTGCATTTTGTCGGAGAACCAGTGGGTGTTAAGCTAAGCGGTGGAATGTTAGACACCGTGATGACATCAATCCAGGTCAAATGTTTGCCCCAGAGCATCCCAGATAGCATTGAAGTTGATGTCTCCGCTATGAAAATTGGGGATGCCCTGCATATCCGCGAACTAACTTTGCCCCCTGGCGTTACAGCCATTGCCGAGCCAAATCAATTGGTTGTCAGCGTCCTCAACACCCAAGGTGGAGCTACTGAAGTCGAAGAAACAGCAGCATCTGTATAAACCTTGCTCAGATAGTTAACGTAAGTTGCTAGTTATATGATTGAGTCTGGTTCTAGGTACGTTGTTGCGATGCCGCGCTCCATAGGTACGTTGTTGCGCTTTAGCGCTCTTAAGCTGTCGGGCATCTAAGTTGTATCAATGGGGCATCTTGCCCACTCCACAAGAGTTTCACAAATTGCGATCGTACAAACTCTCCGGCGTGACAGCTTATCACCACAACTTACCCATTACCCATTCCAAACGATGGCGATACAAGTAACTAGCAACTTGAGTTACTTACTTGCCGATCGAACCAGGGACAAACCCTGGTTTTTTATATTGAATTAGCCCTAAAATCTGCAATCTGTCATCTGAAATTTGAAATTACCTAATTACCATGAGCCAAACATCTCTTCCTTCCTTAATTCAGCAAATGTTACAGCCGGGATTTTATCCTCACCCGGTAACAGAACCAATTAAACTGATTCAAACGCACGTTTCCTATGTGTTCCTCACCGGAGATTATGCTTATAAGGTAAAAAAATCCGTAAACTTTGGCTTTTTGAACTACTCCACTTTAGAACTCCGGCAACATTTTTGTAATGAAGAGTTCCGCATGAATAAGCGGGGCGCTCCCGAAATTTATTTAGAAGTTTTGTCAATAACTCAGACAGAAGACAAATTTCAACTGGGTGGCGCTGGTGAAGCGGTGGAATATACGCTGAAAATGTGCCAATTTCCTCAAGATGCGTTATTCCTGACTTTGTTTGAACAGGGTAAACTGACTGAGAAAAATATGGAGGATTTGGGGCGAGTTGTGGCAGAATTTCACGCTCAAGCACCAATTAATGACTACATTCGCACGTTTGGGGAAGTTGACCAGATTCGCCAAGCGATCGATGAAAATTACCAGCAAACTGAAAAATATATTGGTGGGCCACAAACTCAGTCTCAGTTTGACGAAACTAAGCAGTTTACAGATACTTTCTTTGCAGAACGGCAAGAACTCTTTGCTAGCCGAATTAAAAATAACTGGATTCGGCAATGTCACGGGGATTTACACCTGAGAAATATCTGTTTGTGGAATAACAAAATAATGTTATTCGACTGTATTGAATTTAATGAGCCGTTCCGGTTTGTTGATGTGATGTTCGACATTGCTTATGCTGTGATGGAATTGGAAGGATTGCAGCGTTCAGACCTCTGCAATGCTTATTTGAATACTTACGTTGAAGAAACTGGCGACTGGGAAGGTTTGCAAGTTTTGCCTTTGTATGTAAGCCGTCAATCTTATGTGCGGGGAAAGGTAATTTCCTTTTTATTGGACGATCCTGGTATTCCCGCAGATGAGAAAGAAAAGGCGAAAGAAACTGCTGCTCAGTATTACAAAATGGCGTGGCAATATACAAAACCGCGTCAAGGTAAACTGATTTTAATGTCGGGGTTATCGGGTTCTGGTAAGAGTACGGTGGCGCGACATCTGGCTAGGAAAATAGGTGCAATTCAGATTCGTTCTGACGCGGTGCGAAAACATTTGGCTGGTGTACCTTTGCATGAAAAAGGTGGCGCAGATTTGTACTCGGCCCAGATGACTGAGAAAACTTATGGGCGTCTGTTGGAACTGGGAATTACGCTGGCTTCTGCTGGCTATCCGGTAATATTAGATGCTAAGTACGATCGCGTGGCGTTGCGTTCGGAAGCGATCGCACAAGCCGAAAAACATCATCTGCCTTTACAAATATTATCCTGTACCGCACCAGAAGATGTCTTGCGCGATCGCCTCTCCTCCCGTACTGGCGATGTCTCCGATGCCACAGCCAATCTCTTAAGTAGCCAACAAACCGCTAGCGAACCTTTCACCGAAGCTGAACAATCTTTTGTCAAAACATTAGACACCACGCAGGATTTAGAGTCACAATTAAGTGGTCTAGTCATTAGTCATTAGTCATTAGTCATTAGTTATTGGTTACAAACACCAAAAAATGGACAACTGATTATGGACTTTTGGCTTTTGACCAATGACCAATGACCAATGACTAATGACTAATGCCAAAATTTGACTCTATATCTGAGGGCGTTTCAGCTGGGCTTTGGGTGGGTTTGTTCTTTCTGGTGGGCTTTTTGTTGCTTCGAGAGTCAGTGGCTTTGAGCTTATTTTTGGCAATGCTGGGCACATTATCGGCTAGCTGGATAGCTGCTGGCTGGAAAAGCACAGAATTACCCAGCATTCCGCACGAAACGACTTCTGAACCGAACAGGGAAGGTCGCCTTATCCAGACTAAGGAAGATTTCAAGCAGCGACAAAAGAAACAACGACATCCACATCGTTCCAGCTGGTTTTTCTGGAAAAACCCCCGCAAAAAGTTATGATTATACATCTCTTTTCAGGTGAGTACAGATTGTAGGGGCGAAGCATTGCGGAATAAACGTTTCGGTCTTAAGTTAACCCACATTCCGCAATGCTTCGCCCTAAAATATCATGTTTTTACGCATCGGTTACCTAAAAAATTCTTATGATTATTCTTATCTGCGTTAATCTGCGTTAATCTGTCTTCATCTGCGGTAAAAATGTAACCAACGATGATAACAGACAATTTGACGATATCACTCATGTACTCCAGACAAGATATAACTCATTCGCCTGCAAGCCGCTGTAACTTCAATTTTAAATCCAAATTCCAAAATCTAAAATCCAAAATCCTCCCAAATCCAGATGTTCTTATTTTTATCTAAACTACTACCTATTTTCCTTTACCCCTTGGGGCTAGCCTGCATACTGATGATTGTGGCTTTGGTGACGCTGTGGAAACGGCCTAGATGGGCGGCGATCGCGATTTCCTTGGCTTTGCTAGTGCTGCTTTTGGCAAGTAATGGCTGGGTGTCTAACGCTGTGGTGCGATCGCTAGAATGGCAAAATATTCCAGCCGCAGAACTCCCAAAAGCACCAGCCATCGTCGTTTTGGGAGGTGGAGTGCTGCCGAAGAATCCGCCGCGACCTTGGGTAGAAGTAGCCCAAGAAGGCGATCGCGTCCTCTACGGTGCCAAGTTATACCGAGAAGGCAAAGCTCCCACCATCATTCTCAGCGGCGGTCGGATCGATTGGAAAAACGGTGGGCCATCAGAATCTCAAGATATGGCAGAAATTGTCGAAGCAATGGGCGTTCCCAAGTCAGCTATTTTGCAAGACCCCACTTCCCTCAACACTTACGAAAATGCCGTCAATGTCAAGAAAATCCTAGACACTAAGAATATAGAACGTCGTGTCCTGCTGGTAACCTCTGCGCTGCATATGCCGCGATCGATCGCGATCTTCAAGCGTCAGGGAATTGACGCAATCCCAGCTCCCACTGACTTTCTAGTCACAGAAGGAAACCTCAAAGAGCAAGACACTTGGCAAGGTAAACTGCTGAATCTCCTGCCCGACACCGGGAGACTAGGGGACACAACCCGCGCTCTAAAAGAATACATTGGTATAGGAGTCTATCGCCTCCGGGGTTGGCTCTAAGCGATTTTAGATTTTAGATTTTGGATTTTAGAGTGTTCATTTTTCCTTGCTCCCCCACGCCCCCACTCTCCCACTCTCCCACTCTCCCACTCTCCCTAGCCCCTAGTCTAATGTCAGACGAATTAAGACAAATTATCCCACAGCCGCCAGCAGCAGCTGATGAAACTTTTGCTGCTTACCAAGCAACCAGCGAGTTTTACCGAGAGATTAGCTATCGCCAAGAATTTGAGCGTTACTGCCAGTGGTATTACATGACAGCGGAACGCCACCGGCAAGACCTGAAGAAGATGAAGCGCGAGGTCAACATTTTTAGTTGGTTTCGCTGGGGAAGTCGCTAGGATAAGACTTCTAGCTCATTTTCGCGGAAGTGTCCTCGAAATTTTTTGTCAAATTTGACTTGTACAGGAAGGTTAGCGCTCACAGGTCTACCTTTCCACTCATGAATAATCGCCACGACATCTCCTTCCAAATCTTTAGCATCAAAGGGTTGGCCGCGATGTTCAGGATGATGGTAAACAATAACAGACTCTTTGATGCGGACGCGATCGCCAACTTTCATCTTCAGGACGGCTCCAGACAACCTTTTTATCTTTGCACAGAACGGCACCAAAACTTACTCAAGACTTATACCGTTTTGCCATGAACTTGCATAGAGTGGGGGAGAGGGAGCGGGGGAGAGTGGGATTTTGCAGATCTTCCCCCTCTTTTGTCCTCTCTTCCCCTAGCCC